>NZ_JAKTHZ010000024.1:0-173765 GCF_027854645.1 Acinetobacter sp. AOR41_HL
GGGACTGTTCTAAATTTTGTGTAAGTACTTAATTTTCATTTATCCTTCAGAGGATAATTACAAAAGGTACTTCACATGGATGAAGCAACAATCAAAAGTATGGCTGCCGAATTGGCTAAAGGTCTAAAAACACCAGAAGACTTAAACCAAATGACAGCAGTCTTTAAAAAATTCATGATTGAAACTGCACTCAATACTGAACTTTCAGACCATCTCGGTTATGAAAAGCATCAGCCCAAGAAAGGCTCAAATAGCCGTAATGGGTTTAGTTCTAAAACCATTACAACTCAAGATGGACAACTGGCTTTAGATATTCCCCGTGATCGAGAAGGTTCATTTGAGCCACAAATTATAAAAAAGCACCAAACACGCATCACCAGTATGGATGACCAAATCCTCTCACTGTATGCAAAAGGAATGACTAATAGGGAAATTGTAGCCTTCTTCAAAGAAATGTACGATGCCGATGTGTCAGCATCTCTCATCAGCAAAGTTACCGATGCTGTGATTGAGCAAGTGACTGAGTGGCAAAATAGAGCCTTAGATAGCCTTTATCCTGTTGTCTATCTTGACTGTATTGTTGTCAAAGTCCGTCAGCACTCCAATGTGATTAACAAGTCCGTATACCTTGCTTTAGGCATCAATATGGATGGGCAAAAAGAATTACTGGGTATGTGGATTGCTCAGACAGAAGGTGCCAAATTCTGGCTGTCAGTCATGACAGAGCTAAAAAATCGAGGAGTACAGGACATTCTTGTTGCCTGTGTAGATGGATTAAAAGGCTTCCCTGACGCGATAGCCTCTGTTTACCCTCATACTGATATTCAACTGTGTATCGTGCATGTTGTACGCAATAGCCTGAGATTTGTAAGCTGGAAAGACTACAAAGCTGTTACGTCGGGTCTGAAAGCGATTTATCAGGCAAGTACAGAGGAAAATGCTTTAAAATCCCTAGACATCTTCTGTGATCAATGGAATCACCAGTATCCCAAAATTGGAGAATCCTGGCGGGCCAATTGGGAAAATATCCGAACGATCTTTAGCTATCCAGCCGAAATACGTCATGCAATTTATACAACAAATGCGATTGAGTCGTTGAATAGCGTAATACGCCATTCAACGAAGAAAAGGAAAATCTTTTCATCTGATGACTCAGTAAAGAAGGTCATTTACTTAGCAACATCAAATGCTGCGAAGAAATGGACGATGCCAATTCAAAATTGGCGTTTAGCAATGAATTGGTTTACGATTCAGTTCGATGATCGATTAAAAGATCATTTATAAAAAATGGAACTTACACAAAATAATTTACAGGCTCGCATTAAAGACTTAACGGTTTAGGCGTAAAATTAAATGTAAAAAAAGCAGCTTCTAAAAGCTGCTTTTTTATTTATGTCTTTATTAACGCGCTAACTTAGCTAAAAGTTCTTCTTTAGTTAAATTGCTCGCTTCAGCATCGCGGCGGCCTTTATATTCAAATGTACCAGCATCAAGACCTTTCTCACCAATTACGATACGGTGTGGAATGCCCATTAACTCAAGGTCAGAGAATTTAACACCTGGACGTTCATTACGGTCATCAAGTAATACATCAAAACCTTGAGCTTGTAATTCAGCATAAAGTGCTTCAGCTGCTTCAAGAGTGCGAGGTGATTTGTGTGCATTCATTGGAACAATTGCGATTTCAAAAGGAGCAATTGCTTGTGGCCAAATAATCCCTTTGTCATCGTAGTTTTGCTCAATTGCAGCTGCAACTACGCGCGTTACACCAATACCGTAACAACCCATTGTTACTGTAAATGGTTTGCCATCTTCACCTAAAACTTTACAGCCTAATGCTTCAGAGTATTTAGTACCAAGTTGGAAAATATGACCCACTTCAATACCGCGTTTAATTTGTAGTGTGCCTTTACCATCTGGAGATGGATCGCCTTCAACCACATTACGCAAATCAAAGATTTCAGTAATTTGTGCATCACGTTCCCAGTTTACGCCTACAGCGTGTTTATCAGCTTCATTTGCACCAGCAACAAAGTCAGAAAGAACAGATGCAGCACGGTCAACAATTACAGTGATACCTTTTTCAACCAAACCTTGTGGACCTGTAAAGCCAGCAGTTAAGCCAAATGCTTGAAGTTGCTCTTCTGTTGCAAATGTAAGAGGAGCGGCAACTAAAGGATGTTTCTCAGCTTTAATTTCATTGAGTTCGTGATCGCCACGTAAGAATAGGGCAACCACAGGTACATTACCTTTTTCGTCTGCAATACCTTGAACCAATAACGCTTTTACTGATTGTTTAGGATCAGCATTTAAGAACTGGCATACATCAGCAATTGTTTTTTGGTTTGGTGTTTCAACCAACTTAAATTCTTGTGCAGGCGCTGCGCGTTCACCTACTAAAACAGCCTCAGCCATTTCAACGTTCGCTGCATAATCAGATTCAGTTGAAAATGCGATGTCATCTTCACCACTTGAAGCCAATACGTGGAACTCATGTGAAGCTGAACCACCAATTGAGCCTGTGTCAGCTTGAACTGGGCGGAAGTCTAAACCTAAGCGAGTAAAAATACGGCTATAAGTGTCGTACATTACATCATAGGTTTCTTGTAATGATTCTTGAGTTGCATGGAAAGAATATGCATCTTTCATAATGAACTCGCGTGAACGCATTACACCAAAACGTGGACGAATTTCATCACGGAATTTGGTTTGAATTTGATAGAAATTTACAGGAAGTTGTTTATAACTTTTTAGCTCGTTACGTGCTAAATCGGTAATTACTTCTTCATGTGTAGGACCAAGCACAAACGGGTTGTCGTGACGATCTTTGAAGCGTAATAATTCAGGGCCGTATTGTTCATAACGACCTGATTCTTCCCACAAGCTTGCGGGTTGAGTCACGGGCATGAACACTTCCATAGCACCTGAACGATTCATTTCTTCACGAACAATCGCATCAACTTTTTTAAGCACACGTGTTCCCATCGGCAGCCATGTATATAAACCAGATGCCAATTTACGAATCATCCCCGCACGTAACATAAGCTGATGTGAAATCACTTCAGCATCGTTTGGGGTTTCTCTCAACGTTGCAAATAAAAAGCGGCTTGCGCGCATGGAAAAAGTCCTAAAAAGTTAAGCGTTATAAAAACGCAGATTATACGATAGTTGCTGCATTATGACATGAATCGTCGAGTTTGACGCAGCATAAAGTTTTTCAAGTCATCCAGATAAGTGAAAATGACGGGTACTACTACAAGAGTCAATAAGGTAGAGGTGATTACACCACCAATAACAGCATGGGCCATCGGCGCACTTTGCTCTCCGCCTTCGCCCAAGCCTAAAGCTAATGGAACCATACCCATGACCATAGCACTAGTAGTCATTAAAATAGGGCGTAAACGGGTTTTACCCGCTTGTAAAATAGCATCATAACGACTTTCCCCATGTTCCATGGCCTTTTTAATAAAGTCGATAAGTAAAATCGCGTTTTTGGTTACTAGCCCCATGAGCATAATAATGCCAATAATTGAAAATAGGTTTAGGGTACTTCTGAACAAGAACAGTGCAAGGAACACCCCAATCAATGACAGGGGCAGAGATGCCATAATCGCAGCTGGATGAATAAAACTATTAAACTGAGAACCCAAAACAATATAAATAAATACAATGGAAAGCGTAATAGCAGTTAATGCATAACCCGCAGACTCGGCCATATCTGCATTGGCACCTTGGGTATTGAAGGTATAACCGGCAGGCAACTTAAATGCTTTTTGCATTTTATCGATGTCTTTACCGATATCCCCACTTGGGCGTCCTGACGTATTGGCTTGGATGAGTACTTCGCGCTCAAGATCACGTCGGTTAATTTGTGACGCACCGAATTTTTGCTCGGTTGTTGCTACTGCACTCAATGGAACTAATATCGGTTGTCCATTTGCACCAGTTTTGTTTGAGTTGAGATATAGGTTTTGCACGTCTTGCGGAAGCATACGTTTGTTTTCATTTAAACGGATATTTACATCATAAGTTTCGCCGTCACGGTCTTCCCACGTTGTGACATTATCGCCCGCAATGAGTGGTCGAATCGCATTTGCAACTTGGGAAACAGACAACCCTAAGTCACTTGCCAGTACACGATTAATATGAACACCTAAAGTTGGTTTCGGTTCTTTTAACGAGCTTTCTAAATCGACCACACCTTTAATTTTACCCATTTCAGTCATAAATCGATTTGAAATTTTTTGAAGTTCATTCAGGTCAGTTCCTTTAATCGAAATCATGATTGGCTTTTGACCACCAGACACTGAATCTTGAGCCGCAGCAACGGAGGTAACACGAATACCCGCTACGGTTTGCAAACGATCACGGAATTCATTATTGAGCGTTGTTAAATCTGAACTACGCTGTTGTTTTGGTTTTAAAGTCACTCCTAAACCAGCGTGGTTTTTACCAGAGTCTATTGTGCTATTTACAACCCCGTAGGTAGATACCACATCGGGAAATTGCCTAATAATTTGATCGACTTGATGTAACTTGGCTTGAGTATATTCTAAAGAGGCATCGACAGGCGTCTCGAACTGAATACGGATTTCACCTTTATCTGGAACTGGTACAAATTCGGTTCCAATCAATTTAGATAAACCTAAGGCCGCAACCAGTGAAGCAATCGCAATAATGACTGTAATAAAACGAAAGCGCAGAGCAAGTTTCAACAGCTTTTCATAAATATGGGTAAGGCCATCTAGTAATTTAGAAATGTGATTAAAGAAACGTTGTAGTCGACTTTCTTTTTTCTTTACCGGGTCTTTCCAATGTGCTGAAAGCATTGGGTCGAGTGTAAAACTGATAAACATAGAAATAAGAACAGCTGTACTTACAGTTACCCCAAACTGGTAGAAGAAACGCCCAATTAACCCCCCCATGAAAGCAACAGGTAAAAATACCGCCACAATGGTAAGTGTAGTTGCGAGTACTGCTAACCCAATTTCTTTGGTCCCATCTAAAGCGGCGGTGACATGGTCTTTGCCAAGCTCTGTATGCCTAACAATGTTTTCTCGAACTACAATCGCGTCATCAATTAATAGGCCAATACTGAGTGATAGAGCTAACAGCGTCATCATGTTAATACTAAATCCAAAAGCCCAGATGAACGTTAATGTTCCAAGCAGGGTAATGGGTAAAGTTAAACCTGTAATGACGGTAGATCGGAAAGAACCTAAAAAGAGTAAAACAATTAAAACTGCTAAACCTGCTCCTTCAAGAATGGTACGTACTACATCTTTAATTGAAGCGCGAATACCTTTGGAGCTGTCTGCGACGACTTTATAGTTTAATCCAGCAGGCATTTGAGCTTTTAGCTTCTCTAAGGTTTGGTAAGTCTTATCGACAACTTGAATTACATTGGCATCTGAACTTTTTAAAATATCGATGGAGACTGCGGTTCTTCCATTATAAAAAGCACTGGATTGCAGTTCGGCTTGAGTGTCTTCAACGGTTGCCACTTGTTTTAGAAAAATAGGGGAGCCATTTTTATTAGCAATGACCAAGTCACCAAAACCAAAAGGATGAATAACTTTTGATTGAATCTGTACCACTAGTTCAGAATTCTTTTGCTGTAAAGTTCCTGCAGGTACTTCTATATTTTCATTTTTTAGTGTGTTAATGACCTGATCAATGCCAATACCATAGCTTTGTAATTGTTCAGGATGAACTTTTATACGAATTTGACGTTTCGCATCACCTAGTAAATTGACATTACCTACACCAGAAACGGTTTTAAGTTGCGGCACAATTTTTTTGTCTACATAAGAACTTAATTGAGCCAAGCTCATCGTATTCGACTCAAACACCACCGACATAATCGGGCTAGATGAAGGATCGTAGCGTTGCACAATCGGCGTATCAATTTCATCACGAAATTGAGCGATAACCGGAGCAATTTTGTCGCGAACATCTTGAGCAGCAATTGCTGAAGAGGTGTCTAGATTAAACTCGGCAATCACCATCGATGACCCTTCACTTGAACGTGAAGTAATTTGTTTAATGCCTGAAATTGTATTGATTTGATCTTCGAGTTTTTTTGTAATATCAGACTCAACTGCTTCAGGTGAAGCACCAGCATATTGCGTGGTAACCACTACAAATGGGAAATCTACATTAGGAAACTCTTCAACGGTCATGCGCTTCCAAGAGGCTAACCCGAGTACCATTAAGCACAGCATCATCATAATGGTAAAAACGGGATACTTCACACTGATTCGGGTAAACCACATAAGCTATTTGCTACCTTATTTATTTTTTTCGGCTGTAAGCGTCACTTTTTTATTGATATCGGAATCGTCAAACTGGATACGACTTACCTGATCTGTGCTTTGTAGACCTTGTACCAAAGCAATATTTTCGTTGTAACGCTGCTCAACTACCCGAATTTTGACCTTTTGAATGGTTTGATTGCGTATCACCCATACGAAAGGACCTTGTTGCAGGTTTTGAATACTATCTAAAGGAATAGTTTGTCCTTGATTGTGATCACTTTGCAAAATAATGCCATTAATAAAAGCGCCGATACTGAGTGAATCAATTGCTTCTTTAGGGCTCGCAAAGAATTCAATTTGTCGACTATCTTGGTCTGCTACAGGTGAGACCCGAGTCAGTATGGCATGTAATTGTTTTGAATTACCCTGAATCTGATATTGAATAGAGCTGCCGACTTTTAGTGCAGATTGTTGCTCAATAGGCAACTTTGCCTGTATTTCTAATTGATCAGGATTAACGATTTCAAAGAGCGTTTGTCCAACCGATACAGTTTGTCCCGGTTCAACTTGTCGTTTAGTAATGACACCTGAAATCGGGCTAGTAATAATACCATCTCGATCAGCCTTTTTAGCAATATCAACATTGGCTTGCTGAGCTCTAACACTTTCAAGTTGACTCTTATAATCTACCTGACTCTGTTCAAACTCTACACGGGCAATAAAGCCTTGATTAAGTAGTCTTTGTTTTCGATTCATCAAATTACGTGCAAGCTCTGCTTGTGCCTGAGCTGAAGCAAGATTTGCTTTAGCCTGAGCTAAACGTGCAGCATTATCTTGATTGTTTAATCTGACTAAAACTTGGCCTTTTTGTACTTTTTGTCCCACATTTGCATTAACAGATGTTGCTGTCGCACTGACTTGAGCTTGAATAGAGCTTTGTTGTACCGCACGAATAGTTCCTGTAAAGGCAGTCTGAGCAGCAAGCGAACCTTCTTTTACAGTAATTAAATCTTGAGGAATCAGTTCAATTTTTTTTGGTTCAGATGCTGTGGTTTTTGGTGCTTCTTGCTGATGACATGCAGCTAAAATCAAACTCAGGCTAATTAAGCTTAATTTAAAAAAAGTAGAAGGGGTAAGATGCGTTGTGCGCATACAGCATCATCCTGTAATTCAAATTTTATTTTGCCCTTATTCTTGATAAAGCTGTGCGCTTATTCAAGCTTTTTTAAACGTTCGATAATATTTTCATAGTCTTTATTGGTGCGATTATAGTTTTTTGAAAGTATTTCAAGTGTTTGTTTAACCTTATTAATATTCATCAGATTGTTTTCAATTAGGGTTTTATGCCTTTCAGGAACCTTTTCACCTTTACGAAAATATTCCATTTCCTGACGTTTAAATAAAATTTTGTCTTGTTGTAATTGGCTCAGTTGTTCCTGTTGATAATTCATTTGTTTTTTGATTGCCAATAAAGCTTGGTCTCTTTTAATCAACGCAGTTTTACTATTGCTATATGCTTTTTTTAACTTGTTATCTTCTTCCCTATATCGAGCAGATAATGCACGTTGTGAAGATTGATTTAGATCAGCTTCAGAATTATAGGGATGATTTCTTTTAATGACCTGCATATTTTGGTCAAGTGCCTCATATCCATAGCGAATATGAGCGGGGGTTACAGATGTACTAATATTAGCAATGCCATGCTGGTCGTAATAGCGATACCAAACAGCTTTAGGAGCACTATTTGCAGCTAAAGTTGGGGATGAGAAAAACAGGGCTCCGCAAGAAGCAATGCTTATAAAAACAGACAAGCAGGTCCTATAAAAGGCATATTTCATCCGCTTATTCATAAAATTCCCCAAAAAAGAAAGCTAAACCGCTTATTTTTAAATAATTAATCTTAAATATATTAGTTATTATTTAACTGAATAAAAATATCGACATTCTAAAAAAAATGATAATTTTTTCGAAAGTGTGATGAGGTTAAAAGTTATTGTTTATAAATGAGAAAGTAGACAAAAACCTTTCATTGAAAATAGAAGTATAGATATGTTAAAAATGCGTATAAATCTGTAAAAACAAATTTAAGTTAAATTGCATTTATATTTTATGTTATGGGGATGGAAGATTAAATGGAAGATGCGTTCCAAAATCTGAAAGTAATGGTTATTGATGACTCAAAAACTATTCGCCGTACAGCAGAAACATTATTGCAACGTGAAGGTTGTGAAGTGATTACTGCTGTCGATGGATTTGAAGCTTTATCTAAAATTGCTGAAGCGAATCCGGATATCGTTTTTGTAGATATCATGATGCCTCGTTTAGACGGTTATCAAACTTGTGCTCTGATTAAGAACTCTCAAAATTATCAGAACATTCCCGTTATCATGCTCTCTAGTAAAGATGGTCTATTTGATCAGGCAAAAGGGCGTGTGGTAGGTTCAGATGAATACTTGACGAAACCATTTAGCAAAGATGAATTGTTAAATGCGATTCGTAATCATGTAAGTTCATAATTAAGTAATTTAAGGGCAAAGAAGAAATGGCACGTATTCTTATTGTTGATGACTCACCAACAGAAACTTATCGTTTTAGAGAAATTCTAACTAAGCACGGTTACGATGTAATTGAAGCATCTAATGGTGCAGATGGTGTAACTTTGGCAAAAGCAGAACAGCCTGACTTAGTGTTAATGGATGTTGTAATGCCAGGTGTAAATGGCTTTCAGGCAACACGCCAGATTACCCGTGATGAAGACACTAAGCATATTCCAGTTGTTATTGTAAGTACTAAAGATCAGGCAACTGACCGAGTATGGGGTAAACGTCAGGGTGCTCTCGATTACTTGATTAAGCCTATTGAAGAAAAGCAACTGATCGATGTAATTAAACAATTTCTAAATTAACTCATCCATCCATAAAAACATAAATGGCGGGTCTACACCCGTCTTATAGGATCGAGTATGGCCGCGAACGGATTTATTGAGTTACTTCGTTTGTCTAAACGGGGTAACAAGAATTACGCTTCAGTCCAAAATGAAGCAGAGCGATGGTCAGGAATTGCTTTTGAAATGAGAGGGCAATACTTCGTCGCACCACTTGGGGAAGTGTCAGAGGTTATCTATCCACCAAAATATACACCTGTTCCAAATACCCAAAGTTGGGTGAAGGGACTGGCAAATATTCGGGGAAGATTACTTTCAGTTTCTGACTTGGCACATTTTATTTCAGGGCAACGAAGTTCATTTTCGGCTGCCCAAAAAGTGTTATGTATTAGCCATCACGACCAATATGTGGGATTGGTTGTTGATCAGGTCTTGGGGATTCAACACTTTAATAAGAAAAGCTTTTTTTCTCAAAGTTCAAACTTGGAGGAAAATTTAAAAGAATATTGCCAAGGGTATTTTCACCAACACAATCAGCATTGGCATGTTTTTTTATTTAGTCGATTATTGCAAAACCCACATTACATGAATGCATCGACAAAATTTATAAACTAATTTTTATGCTGTTAATACACAGTGTATTTTTCTGGGGAGAAGCTGTATGGGCTTTAAACTTAAAAAGAAAAGTGGCAATCGTAGTGTAAACGAAAAATCGAGTGTCAACTTTATTGCGAAAATTCAGTCACAAATTGAGCAATACGCCAGTTTATTTGGGGAAAGTAAAAAGTCCAAGCCTATCCTTTATGTAGCGTTGTTATGTTTAGTATTAGCTTCAACTTCGCTTGCTTACTTGTTTTATAGTGTACCTCGACATAACGAATTAACACGTAGTATGGGTGAGTTACGTTTACTGTCACAAACCATTTCTAGACAGGCTACAGAAGCGACCGCTTCTGGTTCACCTCAAGCCATGAAAGACTTGGTTGAATCGCGTCAAACTTTTGCCAAAAATATAAAAAATGTCGAAAATATTTATGGTACATCTTCAAAAGAATATAAAAAAGTAGCGACTCTGTGGAAATCTTTGTCTTATGACATTGACTTAATCTCATCACAACAGGACGTAATTAACCAGTTATATAATATGAATATCTCGATTAGTGATTCTATTCCTGAGATTCAAGCTGAATATAACTTGATGGTTGATAAGATGGTCCGCGAAAAAGTATCAAGTAATCAGGTCGTAATTGCTAAAAACCAAGTATTTATTGCGGAACGTATTTTACGATCTATTAACTCGGTTTTCGTTGGTACAGAGAACTCTGAAAACTCAGCGCATGACTTTAGTGTTGATATTGAGACTTTTGGTGTGTACTTAGATGCACAGCTAAATGGAAATGCGGAGTTGGGGGTAGCTAAAGTTGAATCTCCTGAAGTGCGTGAATCTTTGGAAGGTATCAAAACTGAATATGATAAAGTTTTAAAATCTGCTGCAACTTCTGTCCTCAAGCATACAAACCAGATCGTAAACGTACGTCAATCATCAAGTGAGATCTTCTCTCAATCTGATGCAATGTTAACTGCTTTAGGTGATCTTTCAGAGCAAACCCAATATGGCTGGAAGGCTTTTGCGTTAGTTGCTGTACTGACATTATCACTTCTTGGCTTAATTACTTCTGTTTTAAAGCTTTTATCACTTCGTAGTAAAGCAGATAAACAACGTGTAGCTACATTACAAGAAGAATATGATCGTAACCAGAATGCGATTTTACGTTTACTTGATGAAATTGCCGATCTTGCAGATGGTGACTTACGTTCATATGCAACGGTATCTGAAGACTTTACTGGTGCGATTGCCGACTCGATTAACTTTGCGATTGACCAGTTACGTGACTTAGTATCACGAATCCATGAAACTTCTCAGGAAGTTGCACGTTATACGCAAGATACTCAAAATATTACTAACCAGTTAGCAGAGGCATCTGAGCACCAAGCACAAGAAATTGCCGGTGCATCAACTGCAATGAACGAAATGGCATTGTCGATTGACCAAGTATCTGCCAACGCCTCTGAATCTGCTCAAGTAGCACAACGTTCGGTATATATTGCATCTAATGGTGCACAAGTTGTAAACCGTTCTATTGAGGGTATGGATACCATTCGTGAACAGATTCAGGAAACCTCGAAACGTATTAAGCGTTTGGGTGAGTCTTCACAAGAAATTGGTAACATCGTATCGCTCATTAACGATATTGCAGACCAAACAAACATTCTAGCCTTAAATGCAGCAATTCAAGCATCTATGGCCGGTGAAGCAGGTCGTGGTTTTGCCGTGGTTGCTGACGAAGTCCAACGTCTTGCAGAACGTTCAGCTTCGGCAACTAAACAGATTGAAACGCTTGTTAAAACGATTCAAACGGATACCAACGAAGCCGTTATTTCAATGGAACAAACGACAACAGAGGTTGTACGTGGTGCTAACTTAGCGAAAGATGCGGGTATTGCACTTGATGAAATTCAAAAAGTATCGGGTGACTTGGCAAACTTAATTGCGAGCATTTCTGATGCAGCAAAACTTCAATCAGCTTCTGCGAGTCACATTGCTGCAACCATGACTGTTGTACAAGAAATTACTTCACAAACAACAACGGCAACCTTCGATACTGCTCGTTCTGTATCTGAATTGGCGAATATGTCGGAGTCATTACGTGAGTCAGTAACGGACTTTAAATTACCTGACTAAATTGGGGGATGAGAATAGCTATTCTCATAATAGCTATTCTTTTAAAAGTATGAGCAGCGCCAGACAAATATTGGGGAAATAGCTATTTTTCTGGTGTTGACTCTGTAGTTTTCCCCATTCAGGGGGTAAGCAAAAGAAGCCTTTGCTATGAAAGAAATATTAAAAACTTTAACTGAAGCAATGACGCTACCTGAAGATAGCTATTCTGAACAAGATGCTGAGTTTCTTGAAATCTTCGTTGAAGAAATTGAAGAAATTTTTGTTGATTTGCAACCATTATTAAATGAATGGATGCAGTCTGAGAATACTGCTACGCTCACTGAAATTCGCCGCCATTTCCACACTTTAAAAGGTTCTGGAAGAATGATCGGTGCTAAATCTTCAGCTGAGCTTGCTTGGACAGTTGAAGACACGCTTAATCGCGTAATCAATCAAACCCTTAAATTGACTCCAGCAATCCAGAGCTATGTTCAATTAGTATTTAAGTTCTATTTTCTTAAATTAGTAGATAACTTTAAGCAAAAAAGAGCACATGCAGTAGATTTTCGACCGCTTATTTTATTAGGCCAACAACTACAACAACAGCAAAGTTTAGAACCTGCTTTAGAAGAGCTTTTACAACTTTCAAATACGCTTACTGCCGAAACAATGACTGGGCTTGAGCTAGACTATATTGAGCAAAACTCATTGGCTGAGCCAATTGTTGAAGATGTAGATACTGAAATTGCAATAAATCTAGATGAAACTTTGACCTTGTTTATGGAAGAGGCAGAGGAGCATTTAACTACAATTCATCAGTTCTTAAATCAAGAGCTGCATCAGTATGATAGTTATAATGCCTTAATACGCGCGCTACATACTTTGCGTGGCAGTTCTGCGATGGCACAGGTCGAAACAATTTTTGAAGCCAGTACCAAAGTTGAGCACTTATTTAAAATACTGTTGCAAGAAGAACTTTCTTCTAACTCAGATGAAATTTTATTATTACAAGAATATCGTGAGTTTATTAGAGATAGCTTAGAGCTTCTATCTAAACATAGTTCAAATGAACAGCTTGAAGCTCGATTGCAGCAGTTTAATCAATCATGGGATGCTTACGTTGAGCAACATGGTGACCGAACAGATCCATTAACACCTTCTCATGGTTTGGTATCACAACTATTGTTGTTAGATGTCTCTGAATTGTTAGATGCAGAATTAGATTTTGAGAAAGGAATTCGTAATGAGTTTCCAGATTATCTTGAACGTCTAAGTGAACAAGCTGATCTACTGTTACAACATACACATTCTCAAGCAATGCTGGGTTTACATGAATATACCAGTCAATTGAAAGAAAGTTATGATGTATTACTTGATAAACCTCTATTATTGCAATCAGACTATATATTTGAAATTTATCAAAAAGCGCATCAACAGCTTATTCAATTGTTCGATGCCTTGGCTGCTGGTCAGCGAGTTGGTATTGTTAAGCAACATCAAAGTATTCTAGAAGAATTAAAACTTTATACCCTACATACTCCGAGCGTACACAATGACCTGTCTCAGCAAGATCCTGCTTCTGTTGAGCCACTACTTAATATCGAACCAGAGCCAGAAGCTGCTGTTACGGTAGAGAATTTATCAGACTCTGCAGACTGGGCAGTATTAAGCCAGAGTGTACAGCAAGATCGCCAATATATTTCCTCTACACAGGTAAATCAAAACTTTGATCCTGACCTTTTAGATATCTTTCTTGAAGAAGCTGATGAGCTACTTGAGGGAATTGATACCGATCTCAATATTTGGGTAGGTGAGCAAGAAAACTTTGCAGCCCTGAATAATCTAATGCGCTATTTGCATACCTTGAAAGGTGGAGCAAATATGGTTCAGGCGACTTATCTTGGTTCGATTACCCATGAATTAGAAAGCATATATGAGCGTTTAATTCAAAAGCAGTTAGTTGCAACTTCACCGTTAATTGATTTTATCCGTTTAGTACAAGATGACTTGGCTGACCGACTGCAAATCATGCGTGAACAACAATTAGATTATGCAGCTCCTTACACAATTAATGCGTTAAAACGAGCAGGTCAAAACTCTAACTTCCAACCTGTACCAATGGTTGAAGTATTTGATAGTGAAAGTGAGATCTTCTCTGAACAAGAGCTGATATCTGAAGTATTAATCGATGAAATACCGGCAGAAATTGAGCCTATTCTTGCAGAATTAGAAGTTCACAATGATCAGCTGGTATTTGATAACGTTGTTACTGAGTTAGCTACGCCAGTTGAAGCAATAACATCCGTTACATCACAAGAGAATGAAGCGGTAGTTGAAGAACAGGATATTACGGCTGTTGTTGAGCAGACATTCCTAGAAGAAGCTGCTGAATTGTTAGAAATGGCTGATGGGCTATTGAAACAATGGTTTGAGCAGCGTACAAACCGTAGTATCTTGCTTCAATTACAAAGAGCTGTGCACAGTTTGAAGGGTGGTGCACGAATGGTCGGTTTAGAAGCCGTCTACGCGATTGCCTATCAACTCGAAAATACATTCGAACAATTTGCGTTGCATCACTTCAACTCGAATATTTATGACCATTTGCTCGAAAGTGCAATTGCATGGCTAAAAGATGCTATTTTCAAGCATAACTATCAGCATTTCGATGGATTACAACAAAGTTTAGAAAATATTCAATTCTTTGAAACGAATATCCAAATTCCGGCTAAGTTAACGAAAACTGATTTGTTTAGCTCAGAACCTGTGATGACTTTCATACAAGGTGATGGTACAGAACCACCACCAATGATGGGCGCATGGGAGCAAACAGAACGTCTGGATCAGAACAATGAAATGATCCGTGTTTCAGCAGACTTGATCGAGAAGATGATTGACTTGTCTGGTGAGAACTCGATTAACCGTTCACGAATTGAAATGGACTTGAGTCAGTTCGGTCATACATTGGTTGAAATGGAATTGGCTATTCAACGACTGGCCGATCAGTTACGACGAATGGAAGGCGAGTTAGAAACACAAATTATTGCTAAACACGGTATTGAGCATTCTCGCTATACCGACTTTGACCCTTTAGAGATGGACCAATATTCATCTTTAAACCAGTTATCGAAATCTCTTGCTGAATCTGCATCGGACTTGGTCGACTTTAAAAATACGTTATCTCACAAGATCAGAGATACAGAAAGTTTACTTTTACAACAGTCGCGTATCCAGGCAGAAATTCAAGAAGGCTTGATGCGAACACGATTGGTTCCATTTTCACGTTTGTTACCGCGTTTGCAGCGGATTGTGCGTCAAACATCTACAGCCTTGAATAGACCTGCTGAGCTTTTCGTAAATAATACCGAAGGTGAGTTAGACCGTAACATTTTAGAACGCTTAGTGACACCACTCGAGCATATGCTCAGAAATGCGATTGACCATGGTCTAGAAGACCGGGCACAGCGCCAAAAGGTGAATAAACCGGAAGCAGGGCGTATTGAACTGAACATTCAGCGTCAAGGAACAGACGTTGTTGTTGTCTTTAGCGATGATGGACAAGGTATTGATGTTGAAAAAGTGCGCCAAAAAGCACTGCTTGCTGGTCTGATCAAGCCAGAACAAGATTTAGAAGAGCAAGATATTCTACAGCTAATTTTCCATCCAGGTTTAAGTACCGCAGAACAGATTACTCAGATTTCTGGACGTGGTGTTGGTCTTGATGTCGTACAGAGCGATATTAAAGCTTTAGGTGGACATGTTAGCGTTGACTCTGTTTATGGTAAGGGAACAACATTTACGATACGTGTACCGACTACTGTAGCTGTAAGTGATGCCTTAATGGTAAAAGTGGCAGATCAGCAATTTGCAATTCCACTTGCTCAAATCGATCGAATTGTTCGAGTTTCGCCAGCTTCTTTAGAGCAGTATTTTGAAAGCCCTAAAGAACTATTTGAATATGAAAATAAGCGATATCCCTTACGTTATCTTTCTGAATTTGTTGGTAATCAACCAATGCCACGACTAAATGGCATGATGTATTCATTACCTGTCTTAATGATTAAAGCCAACAATGGTCAAACTGTGGCGTTACTTGTCGATCAGTTAATTGGTTCTCGAGCTCAAATTGTAGTGAAACCAATTGGTCAACAGTTCTCTAGCATTGGGGCAATTGCAGGCGCCACGATTTTAGGTGATGGACAGGTTTGTTTAATTTTAGACGGGCAAAATATTGCGCGACAAATTCAGTCTACACCGCGTCATAAACAGCTCAATGAAGCAGTATATAGACAACGTGAATCAGACGAGCGCCGTCTCGTTATGATTGTCGATGACTCCGTAACTGTACGTAAGGTAACGTCTCGATTACTTGAACGCCAAGGCTACGATGTTGTTACGGCTAAAGATGGCGTTGATGCCATAGAACAGCTAGAAAATATTAAGCCAGATTTGATGCTGCTTGATATTGAAATGCCACGTATGGATGGTTTCGAAGTACTTAATCTTGTACGACATCATGATATGCATCAATACATGCCAATTATTATGATTACATCCAGAACAGGCGAAAAACATCGTGAACGGGCATTCTCGTTAGGTGTAAGTCAATATATGGGTAAACCGTTCCAAGAAGAAGAGTTACTAGAAAATATTGATGCTTTACTTGTAGCGTTTGAAAGCGAGGTCAAATCATGAAAGGTAGTGTAAATACATCTTTGATCGGTAATATGGACCAACAAGAGCTACAGCATCTTATTACGGTTTCAACTGGTTTTATTGATGCCTATATCATTGAGTGTAATGATGAGGTACCTATGTTGTTGCCGCAAAATATTGTGTTATCCGCCATGGACGTAAAAAATGGCGTAAAACATATTGAGTGGCATGATGTAAAGCTACCTATATACTCAGTCCATAATGCAACTGATCAATATGCTGTAGCACTGGTAATTGAAGGGGAAGATATCAGCCAACGTTTTGCTTTAATGTGTAAAACTATGCCGATCTCTGTTCGTTTACGTATTTCTGAAATTGTTGATGAAATAGATGAATACCAAGAAGCTGAACAGCACCCTACAGTATTTAAATATGTGCGTATGCAAGATCAACGCTACCACATACCTAACCTAGAATATATTGAAAAAACTCTAGGTTTATAAAGAAAAAAGGAACTCAAATGAGTTCCTTTTTTATAAAAATTAAATAAATTTTAAAATATAAAATCATATATTCCAGTATAGAGATAAGCATTCAAAAGAATGCTATATAAAGATTCTCAAAAATAAATTATCTAATTTAATAACCACGAATTATATTTCAGAATTTTCAAATACATATTCATAATTAAAAATAATAAAAAAGCACCCTAAAGAGGATGCTTTTTATATAGATCAATGATCTTTAAGCTTTTAAGCAAGTAAGTTTTCTAAAATTTGCTCATAAATATCAGTTAAAGGATCAAGATCATGTACATCTACATGTTCATTAATTTGATGGATAGTTGCATTTAGAACACCTAGTTCTAAAACTTGTGCACCTGTTGGTGCAATAAAACGTCCGTCAGATGTACCACCACTAGTAGATAGCTCAGTTTCAGTGCCGGTCACATTTAGAATAGCAGTTTGAGCAGCATTCACTAATTCACCTACTGGCGTCAAAAATGGCAAACCAGATAAGTTCCAGTCAATCTCATACTGCAAACCATGCTTATCTAAAATTTCATGAACACGCTGTTTAAGCTGCTCAGCTGTAACTTCTGTTGAATAACGGAAGTTAAAAGTAACTTCTAAAGTACCTGGAATGACGTTGGTTGCACCAGTACCCGAATGAATATTTGAAATTTGGAATGAAGTTGCAGGAAAGTATTCATTTCCATTGTCCCAAACAGTTTGGCATAACTCTGCTAAGGCAGCCGAAGCTTCATGAATGGGATTGCGAGCTAAGTGAGGATAAGCCACATGACCTTGCTTGCCGTGAACATGTAGTACGCCATTTAAAGAACCACGACGGCCATTTTTAACAATATCACCTAATTTACTTGTACTTGATGGTTCACCGACCAAACACCATGTAATTTTTTCATTACGCTCTTCAAGTGTTTCAATAACTTTAAATGTACCGTTAACAGCAGGGCCTTCTTCATCTGAAGTAATTAAAAAAGCAATTGAACCTTTATGATCTGGATGCTTTGCTACAAAACGTTCAGATGCAACCACCATTGCAGCCAACGCAGTTTTCATATCAGCTGAACCACGACCATAAAGTTTGCCATCACGAATTTCTGGTGCAAATGGGTCTGAATTCCATGCATCTAGACGACCTGTTGGAACAACATCGGTATGTCCAGCAAAACAAAACACAGGACCTTCAGTGCCGCGTCGAGCCCATAAATTGTCAACGTCCCCAAAACGCATTGGTTCAATATGAAAGCCAGCTTTGGCTAGACGATCAGCCATAATAGTTTGGCAAGTATGGTCAACAGGAGTAACAGAAGGCTGTTGTAAAAGTTCTAAGCTAAGCGAGAGAGTGTCTGAGTGGTTCATACCGGAAATTGCATGCTGAGTAGGGGAAATATAGTCCGATATAATAGGCGAATCTCTGAAGGTTGGGTATTTAAAAATAAAAAAACCTTATCGAAGTGATAAGGTTTTTCGAAGCTGTGCATAACTTACATTTTATTCTCAGTTTTTTGTGCGGTATTACTTACAGCATCACCAGCTTTAGAGACATCTTTACCAAAACCCTTGAACGTATTACAGCCAGTTAATACAAATGCAATCATTACAGACGCGACTAAAACTTTTTTCATCATTTTCTCCGTTTAAATTTAATAATGAAGTAAATTTAGATTAAAAAACAAACGTAAAAAGAAACATGACTATTTAATAGTAAAAACGTTATAAATTGTTTCTAGAAGTCCATACCTACTTGTAAAGTGGCATTTTTTCGTTGTTAACCGGTGCTAGGCTTAGTAGAGGAGGACGTCTAAACATATAAAACTGTGTATCTTCGTTGTTCTTACAATATAAGCCATCTGTCCACCAATAAGCAGCGTTTGAACTTGCTTGTTTATTAGGACAAAGCCATTCATGTCTTTCTAGACGATAAAATTTAGAGTCAGGAATAGTTGTGCCCCAGTATCCGAGTCGACGTGTTGAATTTACCCAATTGGGTATGGATTGTTTTTGGCCTAAATTCAAAGGTAGGTAGAGCTGGCCTTTTAAAACAGCAAAACGCTGTTGTACCTTAAAATCTAAAGCTTCTGAAAATTGGAACTGCTTATCGGTAAAGTGATACAGCTTTTTGCTCAAAGTATCTTCTCTATTTAAGCCAATCCATTGTTCTAAATTTAACTGACCTTCACCCAAGTAATATTTTAGAGCAACTTCCCAGTGTTCAACTTGTTGTGTTTCTTTATTTAAAATTAAGAAATCAAGTTCACCTAAAGTTCTTGCACCCTCAATTTTTTGAATACTATGGCCTAACAACTGATAAGAATGGTATTGATCTTCCTGTAACCAAAACCAAAGTAAATTCTCAAAACGTAAACCTAAACGTGTACTTTTAAGGCGAGACATAAATTGGAGTAAAGGCTCAGGCATCTCATCAAGCTGGTGTAAACGTGGTAAATAATTTTGAAAATGTTGTTTCCAAGTCTGATCAGAATGTAATTGAAAACTATGCCGAATAGAGAGGCTTTGGGGAAGTTGGCAAAGTAAATTAGGACTAGCAATGGTAAATGCTAATTGTCTTACCATTGGGTGGTTGAACTGTAACCATGGTTCAAAATAGGATGTCTTAACTGAGGCAATATTCATACGTTTAGTACTCGAAATAATTCATCCCAATTTCATGGTCGATCAACAAAACAATACCAGAAAAACACTTTATACTACGATCAACAATAGCTTAAGGTTTATATATGCGAACATTGTTTTGGCGAACTCTGGTCGTGACTTTTATCACGCTTGGTATTATTGGAGCAATTTTACCAGGCATGCCGACAACAGTGTTTCTTATTCTGGCTGCTTGGGCTGCCTCAAAGGGATGGCCTCAAATGGATGCATGGTTGTTAAATCATCCAAAATATGGACCAACTCTACGTGACTGGCGAGCAAATGGCACAGTACCGCGTAAAGCGAAGTGGATTGCCAGTATTATGATGACCGCAAGCGGTATTTTAATGCTGTTTACTTCTGCACCATTTTGGGTGAAAGTTTTCACTGATACTACCATGCTCGTTGTTGCAATTTGGTTATGGCTACGTCCTGAGCCAAAATTAAAAGATTGATAATCTTTTAATTTTGGCGCAAGACAAGCAGTGAAACTGCGCGTAGATAAAAGAAGATTGATAATCTTTTACTTGTGACGTATGACAAGTTTTCCATTAATTTTTATTAAAGCTCAAAATAGTTGAGTTGATATAAGAGAAGAAATTCGATGTCCCAATTTAAACTTGAAGATGCAGATATTCTTATCGATTTAGCAAATCAAACTTTAAGCCTCCCTAAACATAATAAGTTTTATGTGGTTTCTACGGGTAAGAATGGAATTGGGGAACAGGAAAATACGGGGAGAACCCCACGCGGATGGCATCGGGTTGCCAAAAAATTTGGTATGCAATCTCCCAAAAATGCAGTTTTTATTGCACGACAACCCACAGGTGAAGTCTATAGTAGTGAATTAGCCGCACAATTTCCTGAGCGAGATTGGATATTGTCACGCATTCTTTGGCTAGATGGTCTAGAAGAGGGCTTTAATAAAGGCGAAGGCCACGACACTATGCAACGTTATATTTATATTCATGGTACACCTGATAAAGAACCGATGGGGGTTCCAATGTCACATGGGTGCATTCGAATGCGTAATGAAGAAATTATTGAATTGTTTGATTTAGTCTCTGAAGATGCGCTTGTCTATTTGTCTGAACAATCTTTAACCTAAAATGGGATTTTAAAGATTATTGTTTAATTAGCCGAATGATCAAAATATTAAAATAAGTGCTTAAATAAAATACAAAAAATTGTTTTTTACTTAATAATGACTTATTTTTAATCATTCATTCGCATTTTTTTGAAAAGTTGTCGAAAAGCGTTTGACACCTGTTAAAGATTCTCTATAATGCACCTCACAAACGATGAAGACGTTAAGGGCGCTTAGCTCAGTTGGTAGAGCGTCTGCCTTACAAGCAGAATGTCGGCGGTTCGATCCCGTCAGCGCCCACCAAGCCTTTACGTTAAGCTCTCAAGTGCAGCGGTAGTTCAGTTGGTTAGAATACCGGCCTGTCACGCCGGGGGTCGCGGGTTCGAGCCCCGTCCGCTGCGCCACTTAAGACTTAACATCGTTTACCCCACAATTGCGATATTGTGAAAGTGCAGCGGTAGTTCAGTTGGTTAGAATACCGGCCTGTCACGCCGGGGGTCGCGGGTTCGAGCCCCGTCCGCTGCGCCACTTTTATAAAACGCTTTTGCAGGGCGCTTAGCTCAGTTGGTAGAGCGTCTGCCTTACAAGCAGAATGTCGGCGGTTCGATCCCGTCAGCGCCCACCATAATTTGTGACCATACTTTATTTTTAAAGTATTGCAAGTGCAGCGGTAGTTCAGTTGGTTAGAATACCGGCCTGTCACGCCGGGGGTCGCGGGTTCGAGCCCCGTCCGCTGCGCCATTCTCTTGATTCCCTGATCTAGAGGATGTAATGTATAAAGACTGCGGTTGTTGTCTTTTTCAATCAGGGCGCTTAGCTCAGTTGGTAGAGCGTCTGCCTTACAAGCAGAATGTCGGCGGTTCGATCCCGTCAGCGCCCACCATAATTTTTCAAATTTAAAAAATTATATACACTAATTTATTTAGTGTTTTTTGCATTTCTGCTATTTATATTTCCTATCTATTTTATCTTTGCTATTGTTGGTCAAAACTTCTCTTTCTCTTTCTCTTTCTCTTTCTCTTTCTCTTTCTCTTTCTCTTTCTCTTTCTCTTTCTCTTTCTTAATTTTTTAAGTTCAGATTTATTACTTTAAATTGTGATTACTCTCTCGTTTAATGAAAGCTGCCATACCGTAAAGCAATAGCAGCTTTCTGAACCAAGATTAATACTCGTTTAGAATCCAGCCACTCGCGTACGCAAAGTATTCACGCAGCCAAGCGTTATAGCGACTGACTAAAGGAGTTTCGGCAGCAACTGTATAAATATGGGTATAGCCTTGTTTCTTTGCAATAGCTGCAGCTCTTGGGGTATGAAAGTCACTTGTAACAATTGCAATAGGTTGATCAATACTAATATGAGCTTGCTCAAGTAATGGTTTACTGTTTTTAAGGTTAAGTTCTGTACTTGTACTTTTGTCCTCAAGAATCATTCTTTCTTTGGCAATGTGAAAGTGCTGTTCAAGGTAACGAGACATAACTAATGCTTCGGATTCTTTCTCTGAAAAGTCTAAACCACCTGTTAAAACAACTTTTGCGTGAGGTTGTGAAAGGGCAACTGGAGCTGCTGTATCGAGGCGTTTTGCAAGAATGGCTGAAGGCTGTCCATTTTCGACACCACTACCTAAAACAATGATTGCTTTCACCGCGGGAATATTTTGGCCTGTATCTTTATTGTCTTTAATAAAACTAAAAAAATAGCCTAAGCCAATCAACCAGATCCAGAAACATAACCATCCGAAACGCCAAACTGAATGCAGGCGATAGTGATAAAAGAAAAAACGTTCCAGATGATAATAAAATAAGGCATAGAGGCAGAAAAATGCCCCTAATATTAAAGGAACAATTGTGCCTACATGAATTTTATTTAGGAAAGCTAGAAATAAGCCGTCTAAAAATAAAATTGAACCAATGATGGCCAAGAAAATCCGAATCCACTTACTGACTTGCATTGTGTTTAGAGTTGCAATTTAAATTGCAGACAGTGTATGCAAAATCATTCCAAATTCAATGCTGATCGCAATAAAAAGCCGAGTAAAGCTTTTCGGCTATTACTCGGCTTTATTATTTATTGATGTTTAATAAACATCACGGCGATAACGACCTTGTTGTCTTAGCTCATCAACTTGTTCTTCACCTAAAATATCAGTTAGTGCTTGATCTACTCCGCTAGCCATTCCTTCAATACTTCCGCAAACATAAAGAACTGCGCCGCGTTCAATCCAGTTGGCAAATTCAACTGCATTTTGTCGAATGATATCTTGAACATAAACACGTTGCTCTTGATCCCGTGAGAATGCCAAATCAAGTCGTTTTAACATTCCCATTGTTTGCCAAGCTTCAATGGTTGATGCATAGAAGAAATCATGAGTGCGTTGGCGTTCACCGAAAATTAGCCAGTTTTCAGTATAGTTATGACGAGTTCGCGTATGAAGTAAACTCATTAAACCCGCGATTCCCGTTCCATTACCAATACAGATAATTGGACGATTATCATCGATCAAGTGAAAAGACTCATTGGTGCGAATACGTAATGCAATACTCTGATTAATTTCTGTGTATTGAGTCAGCCAGCCAGATCCTAATCCTAAATGGCCAGATTCATCGGTTTGCTGGCGAACAACCAAACGAAGCACTTGTTGAGAAGGGATACTAGCAATTGAATATTCTCGTGTTGGTAGAGTAGGGAGTTGTTCTAATAAGTGGTCCAGATTAGCAAACGGTTCAATCTCACCCGTTAAATTTTTATTCCAAAGCGCTTTTTCAATGGAGATTTGTAGCGAGTCTACCACTGCATTTCTAAGAATATGATGGTGTTGTAAAAACTCATTAATACGTTCAGGGCTATTACCCGGTTGTATTTCAGCAATGTCTCCAGCTTGCCATATAGCTTCATGATTTGCTGTAAGTTCAATATTGTAAGCTGGTTGCCCTAGACTATTTGGGTTGAGCAAGTCACGTTGTTGTAATGTCCAATTATCAAACACTTTTTCAAGATTAACGGCATGCAACTCTAGTTTAGTTGCTTTTACAAGAGCTTGATTCCAGTTTTGAATATGTGTTGGATTTGCATTATCTACCTCGATAGTATCGAAGTAAGCTTTTGCACCATTGTTTTTAAGCCATCCATCTACAGTGTGACCAAAACTACAATATGTATCAGGATATTCTTTTGAACCTAAGGCTAATACGGCATATCTGAGATGCTGAAGCTCTAATTTTGTTTTTAATAGCTTTTTTGCAAAATTAGAAGCTAAGTCTGGTGCCTCTCCAGTACCATAAGTACTAATCACAAAAAGAATTTGTTCATGTTCCTGTAAATCCGCTTCAGTTAACTGCTGTATAGATTTAACCTGAACAGGCTGATGTGCTTCTTGCAAGCTGGTTGCGGTACTCCACGCAAGTTGCTCTGCAACTCCTGTTTGGGTGGCATAAGTAATTAACCAAGGTTTCGCATTTTCATCAATGTAGTGACCAGCTAAAGACTGACGAGCTGCCTGTGTCAATTTTTTCTGTTTACGGCGTTTTAGATAAAGCATCCAACCGGTAACAAAGAATAATGGCATGGCTAAAGATGCAAGCATTGCTACAAATTGATAGACTGGTCCAAAAAAGCTGCCACGATGTACAGGTAACATGCTGCTCATGATTTTTTGATTAAGCTTTTTATCTTCATAAAGCTCCATCTTTTCAATATTGGCAGTTTTATAGTTATAGACAGCTTGGTTACGTGCACGCTCGTGTTGTGGCGTTGCATCTACAAAACTTAATTCAACTTTTCCATCGTCTTTTTTCGGTAAGTTTACTGTTAAAGTTGAATAGTCACGTCCAACCTGATTATTAAAACCGCTCCAAGTTTGGTTGAGGGCAGTAATCAGCTGAGTGCTATCTAATTTAGTTTCAGAAGATTTGTCTTTATTGCGTCCAGCTCCGCCATGTCCTTGCATTTTAGGTTGTTCTACACCTAATACTTTGAACATACCGCTACGCCACCAGTCATATGACCAATATAGACCTGTACATGCAAAAAGAAGATAAAAAACAATAACCCAAGTACCTACGACAGCGTGTAAATCCCAAATAAAATTTCGACCTTTAAGTTTGGGTTTAACAGCAAGCCATTGACGTGCAGAGTGCTTCTTTGGCCAACGTAAATATAATCCGCTCAAAACAAAATAGATGAGCATTAAGGCACAAGCGCCGGTAATTTGTTTACCGAACTCTCCAGCAGTTAAGTTTCGGTGAATTTGTTGTATTAATAAAAGTAACTCGCGACCTTTAACATCAGGCAATACCTGTGCTGTGTAAGGGTTGACCATCATATTGTAGCCACGTCGTTCGCCTTCTTTTTCAATATTGACAACAGAGGAGGCGGTAGGGTCTTTGGCAATCGTAATGCTATTAATTTTAATTTCTGGCTGGGTTGTTGCGAAATGTTGGTAAAGTTGAGCAGGGGTAAGCTTAGGAGTGCTTTCTGCTTGAACAACATAACTATCTGTATTTACCCATTTTAAAATTTGTTGATCATAAGAATAAATTGCGCCTGTAACACCCATAATAGATAAGATGAGGCCAGCACTAATACCCAGAAACCAATGAATTTGAAATAAAAACTTTTTAAACATGGTCGAAAATGTAAATATGATGGAGATCTTGTAACGAAGTATAGCCGAAGATTGCGTAGATAATATGGATTTTGGAGATAATATTAATTTTCATTATCATTTATTTTTAGCTTAATAAAAAACCTCCTGTAACGGAGGCTTTTTAATGGGGGTGAAATTATAAAGTTTTCGGTTCACCTACAGTTTCTTTCAAATGCTTACGAATTGTATTGAAAGAAAAGTTTTTAGAGTCCATGCGTTTAGGCAAGATATACGCACCTTGCTGTTCTTGGCCTTTAGGATCTTTTACTTTAAAGTTAACTAAAATAAAGTCAGGGGTGTTGTACCATTCATAGATGTTTTTCCATCCAATGGTCCCAACGCCTTCTTGTAATCCCATTTGCTGGCGCATTACGATACCGTGAGGTTGTACACCTAAGCGAATGCCTTTGATTTCCTGTACAGGAAACTCATTCATCTTACGCTTAACGTACCATTCCAAACCATATGTGCGGCCAAGGTAATAAAGTACTACACCAACAATGGCTACCCAGCAAATCACTGTAGAATAGTTCTTAATAAAAATAAGACCTAAAATCGCAAGGGCTAAAATTATGCCCATAATTGCCCAGATTTTTGTGCTGATTTTATTGGTGCTGCGCCAGATAAGAAGTTGTGCATTACGTTGTTCAGCTTCTGTAACCTCGTAAGGAACTGGCTGAAGCGTATAAGCATATAAAGTTTTCGCGGTCATAGTGCAAATAACAAATTGTAAACTGTTTTAAGTTTAGCATTAATTGGCATAACTCAGGAAAGGATATTATGCCAATTTCATACTAAATTCCGACTCAAATTTATAATGATGCAAGTTCGCTGGCATCATTATCTAGATCATGACTTAGGCGTTGTTTCAACATACTAAATCGATTCAAAACACTTAGCATCAGTGATAACTGCTGTAAAATAATGAGTGATTTCTGGTCATCTTCATCATTTTGGCTTAAACGCTGACGTATCGTCTTAAGCATATTTTGTGCTGTCAAATCAGGCATTTCATCTCTTAACAGCGCACCTTGTATATCGTCTAATGCTTGATCTAAAACGTTAAGAACCGCTTGATCTTGAATCTTTTCTCTATGCGCTCCGAGTGCTGCGATATAACTTAAAAATGTATGATTAAGGCATAAAAATTCAAATATATCTGACTTGTGAGTAGGATCAAAGTCAGGCTCTGTCGCTAAAGTTGAAATAAGCGAGGCGACTTCAGCATCGGTATTATGAGCAGCGCGGCGAACAATACGATAATTGAGCGCATGGTTATGACCTTCATGGTATTGCTTTACCACTTCCGCTAAATAATTACATTGTGCTTGTAAAGAGCGTCGAATGCTGCGCGGTAGGCGACGGAATTTCCAGTCAGGCCAAATAAAGGTGACACCAAACCACGCTAAAGCACATCCAATTAGGGTATCTACAAATCTAGGAATAGCCGCAGCGACTGCCGAGCCATCTAAGTTAAAGTTAATTAATGCCAAAATTGTGATGAAAGCGGTTGCTTGAGCATATTGCTTACTGCGTAACTCGAAAAATAGTACGCCGCTTAAGACCAGCATGACTAATTGTCCTTCTACGGAAGGTACGAGGAATACCACGCTTAGTCCGACAATAATTCCGACTAATGTCCCAACTATACGTAAACGTAAGCGACGTTTGGTCGCGTTAAAGTTAGGTTGGCTAACAAATAACGCTGTCAACATAATCCAGTAGCCATATTCGATTCGGGTGGTTTGAATAAATACATATCCAATGAACAGAACAATCGATACTCGAATGGCATGACGAAACAGTACAGATTCAGGGGTTAGATTTTGTTTTATTCGGACAACAATATCATTCCAACCTTTTAAATCATCATCTTTGAGTTGGTTTTCAGCCTGCTTTACTTTGTCTGACTGAATATGCTGTTCCGTTTCTAAGTTGAGTAATTGTGAGTCAATAGATTTTAAATTTCGGTATAAGGCAAAAAGAGCATTTACCCATAACAAGTCATACTGTTGATCTTTTCTTAATTTTTCTAAAGATAAGCGTAAGTTCTCAAAACTCTGTTTAAAACGTTTGTTATGGATATATGGTTTGCGTTGTAAAATACATTCATTCAACTCTTGGCAGGCTTTACCCTGAACCGCCAAAATACGCTGAAATCTGAATAAAATATCACTGTGCTGAAAAATCTTTGCTAACTTTTGATAGTCGATATGAGCAGAGTCTGCACGTTCATGAATATCTTGTGCGACAAAATAATAATGTAGGCTACGGCGAGTATCTTTTTGTCCTCGGTCACCTTTTAAGCGGGTTAAAAGGGCGGTTTTAAGATCATTAAAAATAGTAATCAATTTGCCATTTTCTAATGAAAGATCAATCATGCTTTGCTGATAACTGGCAGGAGTCATATCAACATCAAATAAATTGGATTTGGCAAATAGGAAGTCACCTAACGAACCATAAGAGGCTGCAAGTTTGTCTTGAAGTTGGCGAACAGGAAATAATAAAAAGCTAATGGTTGCAATAAGTCCGTACCATGCTGCTCCCGCAACTAAAAGGGCTGGTTGAATATACCATTGGTCAAATAAATGAACCCCCAACATGGTATAAACCGAAACAACCAGACATCCATAAGAGATTGTCGCGTAACGGCGGCCTAGTGACCCGAGTAGAATCCAACCAATACAAGAGGCAATCAACCCTAGTGCAAAAAGCATTGGATAAGGGAAAAGTAATTGCACGGAAGCGGCAGTAATGAAGAAACCAATATAGGTGTAAATCAAATTCATGATTCGCACTGAAAAGCGATCATCAATATCACTTAAACCCGCTGCGACCACACCTAAAGTGAGGGGAATTGTTGCTAATTGATGGCCTAGAAAATAAGGCACGAACGCAGTTCCTGAAAAGGCAATCAGCATCCGCACGTTATACATAAATGATGTGTTATAAGTCGCTCTTTTTAGGCGTTTAAACCAAGATTTCAAATGAAGTCCTTGCTGATCAACCTGAGTGATAAAGGATTTGCGTATTTCTACACCAATGTTGCACAAATCATACGATAGACAGTGTAAGCTTGTCTGTATGCAAATGATTGAAAAATGAAATATCGTTATGTCTGAACAAACAGCCCAGCGTCAATATTCTATTGGCTGGATTATGTTGCTCGCTTTACTCACGGCTTTAGGGCCATTATCCATTGATATGTACTTACCTGCGTTGCCTCAAATGGCCCATGATTTTGGGGTGAGTACGCAAATGGTAGCAAATACATTGCCAGCCTATTTTTTTGGTTTAGCCATTGGGCAACTGGTATATGGTCCTTTAAGCGACCGTATCGGTCGAAAAAAGCCTCTTTATTTTGGGCTTGCGCTTTATGCAGTCGCAAGCTTGTTTTGCGTGCTCGCTACAAATGAATGGAGTCTAATAGCTGCCCGTATTTTACAAGCTTTAGGGGGTTGTGTAGGTGTGGTTATGGCTCGTGCTGCTATACGCGATCGGTTAGATGTACAAGGTTCGGCACAAGCTTTTTCTAGCATGATGATTGTAATGGGTTTAGCGCCTATTTTGGCACCTATGATTGGGGCCTGGATTTTAATCTGGTTTCCATGGCAAGCGATTTTTATTGCGCTTTCAATTGTGGGCGCAATTTGTTGGCTATGTGTACATTTCTTTTTTAAAGAAACTTTGGCAACTGATAAGAGGCTCAAATTATCTCTATATCAAGTGGCTACCTTATATGGTGCTATTTTCAAAGATGCGAGCTTCCGTTTACCTATGTTTGCAGGATGTTTAACAGGTGCAGCGCTATTTTGTTATATCAGCTCAGCTCCCGCCGTTTTTATGGATCAATATGGGCTAAATCAACAAGAGTTTGCTTATGTATTTGGACTGAATGCTTTTGGCATTATGTTAATGTCATCTTTAAATAAGCACTTAACTACACGTGTTGAAATTACTAAGCGTTTAAAAGCAGGTTCAATGGTACAGGTGACAGGGGCAAGTATTGTGTTGATTGCTGGTTTAATTTCTGCAGCACCTTTATGGCTAGTAATGTTAGGACTGTTTTTAGCGATTTCAGGAATTGGTTTAACTGGACCAAATGCCATGGCTCTAGCTATGTCAAAGCAAGGTGCTCGTGCAGGAACCGCTAGTGCAATTATGGGCAGTATGCAATTTGCTTGCGGTTTATTGGGTGGCGTACTTCTTAACTTCCTTATTTGGTCTGCATCACTCAATATGGGAGTGATGATGGTGTTATTTACATTAAGTGGTTTTATTGTTGTTTTAAAAGCGACGCGACAAGCAAAAAGCCAAGCACTCTCTTGATTTTAAGAGAGTGGTTTGCTTGAGTCTTTAATCAAGAAAAACTGCAAAATTCTCTACAGGCTCTCTAGGCGTAATAAAAGTATTCAGAATGTGTGCAGGGTCGGCATGACCTAGCGCAATTGCACATACCAACTCTTCGTCATCTGCTGCGCCTAAAATATCTAACACTAACGGATGGAAATGGTTCCAAGCGGCTTGAGGGCAGGTGTCTAATCCACGAGCCTTGGCTGCGACCATGACATTTTGAATCATCATGGCGATATCCATTTTGGAACCAATTCCCATTGCTTTATTGACTGTAAAGAAAATTCCGACTGGTGCATCAAACAGTTTGAAATTACGTAACTGCTGTGCAGCCATTTTTTCTTTTTCGCCCTTTTTAATCTCTAAGAGACCATAAAGACCCCAGCCATTTTCTCGGCGACGATCAATAAAAGGTGAAATCCATTTTTCAGGATAATAGGCAAAAGTTTCTTTATATTGTTCTGCAAGTTCTGGATTTTTAGAAATCTCAATCTGTGCTGTACAAACACGCTCTACCATTTCATCACGTTTTTGTCCTGTCACGACATAGACTTTCCACGGTTGAGTATTGGTTCCTGAAGGTGCTCGGCTCGCGACTTTTAAGATATCCTTAATGATTTCGGGCTCAATGGGTGTGTTTAAAAAAGCACGGACAGAGTGTCGAGAGGTAATGGCCTCGTCAACAAGGCGGATTTGTTCCAGATTCATGAGGACTCCTGATCTTATTCTCAATGTTTAATGTTTATAAAAGTCTAATTTTGTGCGCCAAAATTGATGCATTTATAAACAAAAAATATTAGAAAAGTGATTTCCTTATATGTATGATGACTCGATTCGTTTAGACAAATGTCTAATCAATCATAGTTTGAAAGTGTCATTTTAGATTTAAATAGACAAAATATTGTGACTTGTTTGGTCATTAAATTAAAATGAAAATAAAGTTTGAGTAAAAAATATTCAATTAGAAAAAAGGTAGAATATGTTTAAAAACAGTACAAAACAGATGGTTTTGTATGAAAAATAACCTTAAAGAGCATAATCTTTTAATGAAAAACATACACAAAATTTTAAATTTCTGCATAATACCGACTTTTTTACGCAGGTATGATTTCTCCATACTCACGTTAGGAAAAAGTAGTGGCTGCATAACAAAATACTTTTACAAAAAGGATTTTGTGCAGGAATGGAGAAATACACGAGGTATAAGGAGCTTTACATGAGTTTACCGCTCATCAACAAGCAGTTCATGAAACAAGGATTGGCGATTACCATTGCGACCATGAAAATGAACTTAACTCACGCAACGACTAAGCCACAAAAAATACAACAGCTTGGTACACATCTCAACGCACTCTTCTTGAATAACAAAGAAAGGGGCGCAGATAGTCGCGTCATAGCGATGGCTTGTTACAGTCTTTGAAATTTAAATCCAGTTTAGACATTCGCCCAAAAGTATATGTAAATATGCTTATTGGCTTAAATCCAGTTTTTATAACTCGATTAATTGATGGGAATCATTAAGCGAGCTGATTTAGCGGTGGTCATTTGTTAGTTTCCAAGTTTGTAGCCGAGTCGATGCATACTGTTCACCCAAATGGGAATATGTTCAGTAATGCGATGAATTCATTTTATTTGAAGGATGCTTTCTCTCATGCGACCTTCAAAGGCTTAGTGCTGGGCATCATGTTGCTTAAACTTGTGACGATAATTGCTATTCAATTGACATTAAAAGTTTTTTCTTAAATGTACTGAAAAAGTCCCTATTGCTAGGGGCTTTTTTGTTTATTGCAGATTTTGGCTTGTGCTAATAGCACTTTAGCAAGAACGTAAGCGGACCGAGTATGAATGAACAACTCAATGCCACACTGATGTCGTGGGTAAAATTTTTTAATGACCCTTTATGGGATTTTCTGGTTATTTTCTTGCTGGCTGTCGGTATTTTTTATACGGTCTTAACAGGAGCAGTGCAAATTCGCATGTTCTTGCAAAGTATTCGTGTTATGAAAAGCAGTCGTACTGAAGGCGAAGACGAGCATGGTCTTACTCCTTTTCAGGCGTTCGTAACAGGCCTTGCGAGCCGTGTTGGGGTAGGTAACATTGCTGGTGTAGCAATTGCTATCGCAATTGGCGGTCCTGGTGCAGTGTTCTGGATGTGGGTAACCGCTGTTCTTGGTATGAGTTCGGCTTTTATTGAGTCTACACTTGCTCAGCTATTTAAGGTGAGAGACAACAAGAGCAAACAGTTCCGTGGTGGACCGGCTTACTATATTACTCAAGGTTTACGTAGTAAAACCTTTGGTGTAGTTTTCGCACTGGCATTAATCTTTACCTATGGTTTCGTATTTAACTCAGTTCAAATCAATGCGATTGCAAATGCATCTTCACATGCATGGGGTTGGGACAAAGCCAATCTTATTGCTCATTTAGGTGGTGTTGATTTAGAAATTTCTTGGGTTGGTCTTGCACTTGTCGTGATGGTTGCATTGGCAATTTTTGGTGGTATTAAACGTATCGCTAAATTTGCAGAAATGTTTGTACCTTTAAAAGCGGGTCTTTACCTATCTGTTGCGTTGTATATTGCATTAAGCAACTATGCAATTTTACCTGACGTGTTAAAACTCATTGTAACTGAAGCTTTCCATTTCAATGCTGCGGCAGGTGGTTTCTTCGGTGCTGCCATATCAATGGCAATGATGCAGGGTATTAAGCGTGGTTTGTTCTCAAACGAAGCTGGTATGGGTTCTGCTCCGAATGCTGCCGCTGCTTCGGATGTAAAACATCCTGTAAACCAAGGCTTAGTGCAAATGCTGGGTGTATTCGTAGATACCTTCATTGTATGTACAAGTACAGCAATCATCATTTTGGTTTCTGGTGTTTATCACGATGCAGGCTTTGTTGGTGTTGAATTAACTCAACGCGCATTAGAGACTCAAGTTGGACACTGGGGTTCTGACTTCCTGGCAGTTCTATTATTCTTGTTCTGTTATTCTGCTGTATTAGGGAACTATGCTTATGCGGAAAGTAATGTGCAGTTCATTAATAACAACCCGAAAATTATGTTCATCTTCCGTATTTTTGTATTGGTGATGGTGTATTTCGGTGCAATTGGTAGTGTTCCATTAGTTTGGTCAATGGCTGACTTGTTTATGGGTATCATGGCTACTATTAACTTAGTCGCAATTTTACTGTTAACACCTGTAGCTCGTACTTTATTGAAAGACTACCGTGAGCAATTAAAACAAGGTATTAAAGAACCAGAATTTAAAATTAATAAATATCCAGAGTTGAAGAAAAAAGTCGATTCAGATATTTGGTAATTTTCAAAAAAGCCTCTTAGAAATAAGGGGCTTTTTTTATGGAGCATAAAAACACTTGAGTATAAAATTTAAACATGACAAATTAAATAAATTCACTACAGCTTTTCACAAAATGAGCAACTAAAATTGCAATTCGGAAATTAATGTCATAGCGCAAAGATGGGCCATGAAACAGCTTAAATTGTGGGTTCTCGGACTTTCTATGGTGTTGGCTGGGTGCCAGACCACCTCACACTTATCTGCCTTAAAACCACAAACGGCAGAGGCATATTCACGTTTTGTCGACCAGCCTTTTGCACAGCTTAAGAAGCAGCATAAAAAACCAGTTGTCGCATTGGTGTTAGGTAGTGGAGGTGCTCGAGGTTATGCACATATTGGTGTTATTGAAGTCTTAGAGCAACATGGTATTCGCCCTGATTTTATTGTAGGAACTAGTGCAGGTAGTATTGTTGGGGCAATTTATGCCAGTGGAAAAACACCTGATGAACTGCGTGATACCGCATTAAAAATGAAAGCGGGTGACGTTCGTGATATCAGTATTGGTTTAAAAGGTTTTTTTGACGGGAAAAAAGTTGAAGACTATGTAAATCAGCAAGTAAATAATTTACCACTCGAAAAAATGAAAATACCAATGTATGTGGTCGCAACAGAGCTTAAGCATGGTACCAAAACAGTATTTAACTACGGCAATACTGGGCAAGCTGTAAGAGCCTCAGCCTCAATACCAAGTATGTTTGTCCCCACTAAAATTGGTAAATCTGAATATGTAGATGGCGGTTTAGTGAGTCCGGTTCCTGTTGAAGTAGCACGAGACTTAGGTGCAGATGTCATTATTGCTGTAGATATTCTGGCTCAACCGATCTATACGGAAACCTCGAATGTATGGGGGCTGTTTAACCAGAATATTAATATTATGCAAGGGCGTTTAGCTGCTGAAGAACTTCAATATGCAGATGTCGTGATTCAACCGGATTTAAGAGAAAAAGCGCATATTTTTGATGTAAAAGGCCGTGAAGCTACTATGCGAGCTGGTGTTGAGGCAGCAAATGCAAAACTGTCGGATATTCAGTTTGCGATTGATGAAAAAATAGCTGAACAGAATCTCTCTACCGATGGATTAAGCGCTCAGTCAAAATAAATTAAAAGCAAGTATATGAAAATTAAATAAAAGCCCGAGAAGGGCTTTTTTGTTGAAAAATAAAAGATTTGTATGTACTGACAAAAATTTTTGTATAGTGGAGTTATGCTGAAAACTACTCATGACAGATATGAGAAATTCATGCTATTTTCAAAAAAATAATTGATTTGTAACATATTGAGGCCGATTAATTAGATGATTCAGCAACAGGTAAAACATGAGTTTCCAACATTAGAAGATATACATGCCGCTGCAGAGCGTTTAGATGGTTTAGTGGTTAAAACGCCTTTTGTTTTTTCAGAAACCATTTCTAAAACTTTAGGGGCAGAAATGTGGCTGAAATTTGAAAATCTACAATTTACGGCTTCTTTTAAAGAACGGGGCGCATTAAATAAGCTTTTAAGTTTATCTGAGCAGGAAAAGCAACATGGTGTAATCGCTGCTTCAGCCGGTAACCATGCACAAGGCGTCGCTTATCATGCTCAGCGTACGGGTGTAACTGCAACGATTGTCATGCCTAAATCGACACCCAATGTAAAGGTACAACGTGTACGTGAATACGGTGCACGGGTTATTTTGCATGGACAAGACTTTTCAGAAGCTGCTGCTGAAATGCACCGTGTTGCTCAAGAAGAATCATTAACCATTATTCATCCTTTTGACGATGCTGAAATTATTGCTGGTCAAGGCACCATTGCACTTGAAATGCTAGGTGCCGTACCTGACTTGGACATATTGGTGGTCCCTATTGGCGGTGGTGGTCTCATTTCAGGTATTGCGATTGCGGCAAAATCGATAAATCCTAAAATTAAGATAATCGGGGTTCAGTCGGTTGTTTACCCAAGCATGGCGAAATTGCTTTGTAACTATCAAATTGCGGTTTCATTAGGTTCAACCGTAGCTGAAGGTATTGCGGTTAAAACTCCGGGTGAGCTTACGACCCAAGTGGCTAAAGAATATGTTGATGATATTGTGGTAGTCACTGAAGACATGATTGAAGAAGCGATTGCGCTGTTGCTTAACATTGAAAAAACAGTGTGCGAGGGAGCAGGGGCGACAGGTATCGCTGCAATTATGTCTCGACCAGATCTATTTTTAGGTCATAAAGTCGGCGTGGTGTTATCTGGGGGCAATATTGATACACGTGTAATGGTTTCGGTATTACAGCGTCACTTAACGCGTACGGGGCGTATGGTTCGTATTCGTGTTGAATTACCAGATAATCCGGGGGCTTTAGCACGTTTAACAGCAATTATTGCTGAGCAGGGAGGTAATATTTATGAACTGCGCCATGAACGCTTTGCTGCCACAAGTCGCGCAAAAGAAAGTGCGGTAAGTGTCGATGTTGAGTTAAAAAGTGCTCCAGATCTGGAACCTTTAATTCAGGCTATGCAGCTTGAAGGCTATATTGTTCGTAAAGAAGAGATTTAAACACCCATATTGCTATGATATAAAAGCTGTATATGGCTCTTAAGGGGGTCATATGCAAAGCAATTTAAAAGGATTAAATTGCAAAAAGGATGAATTTACAAAAAAACGATCAAATCCTTCAATGAAACGGGAAAAACTGACAATTCTCTAAACTTTGCCCTTCACAATTTTAAGGTTTAGGTTTTAGTATTCTCCTCATTGCAAATTTGAAGAAATATAGGGATAACAACGCTCAATGTTCAAATCTTTTTTTCCGTCACCACGGTATTTTTTTATATCGGCGGTTATTTGGATCGCACTAAATATGGTGCTCTGGTACACAGGTGGAAACACATGGGGAACTTTTATCGGCTTTGCTCAAGGCTATCATCAAGCTCAATTACCTGTTGGCGTTAGCCGTTTTTGGTCTCCAACTTTCTTATGGTTTTATGTCTGGTTTTTAGTCTCCACAGCATTGTTTGCTGGTTTTTGGAAAATTGTTTCTAAGAATCCGTGGCAGCGTTGGTCTATCTGGGGATCAGCATTTATTTTATTTAATATCTGGTTTGGTGTTCAGGTCAGTGTTGCCATTAATGCATGGTATGTACCATTTTGGGACTTAATTCAAAAAATGCTTTCTGATGGAGGTGGAGACCTTTCAGCACTATACAGCGAAACTCTAGTTTTTCTTTATATTGCAATGGTTGCTGTGACCTTGGCCGTAATTAATGCTTTTTTCACCAGTCATTATGTATTCCGTTGGCGTACGGCAATGAATGAATACTATACGGAACATTGGGAAAAGCTTCGCCATATTGAAGGTGCTTCGCAGCGTGTACAAGAAGATACGATGCGTTTTGCGACTATTATGGAGGACCTAGGTGTTGAACTGGTAAAAGCTGTGATGATTTTAATCGCGTTTTTACCTATTTTATTTCAACTTTCTAAACACGTTCCCGTTTTACCAATTGTTGGTGAGTTAAACCACTCTTTGGTATGGGCTGCAATTGTATGGGCTGCTTTTGGTACAGTTCTACTCATGGTGGTTGGTATTAAATTACCAGGTCTACAATTTAACAATCAAAAAGTAGAAGCAGCTTATCGTAAAGAACTAGTTTATGGTGAAGATCATATTGAACGTGCAAAACCGGCTACTTTAAAAGAGCTTTTTAGTCGAGTCCGTACAAACTATTTCCGTCTTTATTTTCATTATGCTTACTTTAACTTGGTAGCAACTTGGTATAAGCAATTAGACATTTTATATAGTCTAGTTGTCTTATTCCCTGCAATTGCGAGTGGGAAGATGACCTTAGGCTTAATTAACCAAATTGGTGGTGTATTTGATAAGGTTCGTGAATCATTCCAATATCTAATTAGTTCATGGAAAACAATTATTGAACTACTTTCGATTTATAAGCGTTTAAAAGCTTTTGAATCTATATTGCATAAATAAAAGTAAACCCGCGAAAGCGGGTTTTTTTATAAGGATTGAATTAGTGTGTTGCATTATAAAAATTAAGGATAGGACCAACCAAAGACTGCTGAGATTTATCTAAGGTGACTTGAATCTCTTTATAGTTAAATGTGTCTTCATCATCATACTTGGCAATACCATGCGTTTTATTGTTCACTTGTGGAATTTGGTAGCTAAAAAAAGCCATTTTTTTAGAGGGATGAACGATGTTAATGAGTTTTTTAGGGTCTTTGAATCCGCCAAACTCATTTTCAACACTTTCTTTTAACAGTTCAGGAAAATACAGCGTTGCATTTGGTAATCCACACCCAACGCAAAAAGAAGAGTCATAAAGTTCTATCGCTTGTTTTTGATCTGGACTCATTGCTAAAGCAAAACCAGTTCCATTTGCACCTGCATTTGCTTGTACATCTTGCCAATTTCTTGGAACAAGTACTAAACCTGTTTCAGGTAATGCAAGAAGCTTGAGTTGCTTGGCATGTTGAGCATCAAGTTTAAAATTAAAGCTGCAGCTTTTAAGCGTGCATTTTTCAAAATTTTTAAGTAAACCATCTTCTATTGGGTTTTGTGCAGTAACGCCATAAAAAGGGACTGCAACGCCGTTTAAAAAATTTGCTTCTCCAAGCTTATAGAATTGATTATCTGCTTTGCGGGTTGCAGCAGAGCTATAAAATTGGGGGAAATGAGGAGTAAAGTTTTTTACTTCTGCATAAACAGTTGAATTTAGGCTGACTAATGATGCCCATAAAAAAGAATTTAATTTTTTCATTTTTAGAAAGTAATCAATTTAAAATCTTATATAAATCTAACATATTCTTTTAAACTATAAGGTAATTCAAAATTGAATACTGTTTTTAACTTCATAATAAAAACAGACTTATAGAGATATGGAAAATGAAAAATATACTTTCAATTTGCTGCTTAGCGGCAATAAGTTCTTATAGTTTTGCTCAAGACATTAAATGCATTTCATTTTCTCATCAAGAATGGGAAATTTATTGTAGTAATACAGGTACTTGTAAGGCTGCTGGCTATCAAAATGAAGACAATGGTGATAATCCAGCTTCAATTTTAGTAACGCGTAAAGCAGGGCCAAAACAACCTGTACAAGTTGAGTTTGCTTTGTCTGACTATGAACAAAGCATGCCTGCAAAGCAGCTTAAAAATATCCATTTTTATGTCAATGGCAAAGACTTAGGACCGGTAGCTGTAGATGGTACTGAGCTGCCAATTATGGGTAAACTAAGTAGCTTACAAGCTAACGCTCTACTACAGCAGTCTAAACAGAAAACTGAAATTGTATTTAAAAATACTCAGCATCAATGGAAAATTTCCGATGAAGGAATGACTGCTGTGTTATTAAAAATGGATGATTTTCAAAAGCGTATCGGAACGATTGGGGCTTTAGTCAAAAAGGGCAGTGCCAATGAAAATCAAGTACTTATGCCTGAGCCAAAACTAGTTGTGAAGCGTATTCGTACTTCAACCAAACCTTACTTAACTTTACAGCCAAAAAGTAAACAGTACCAAGCAATATACCGTAGTTTGATGGCAGCTAAGCCGAATCCGAAAGAAGACGGCTTTTGTGAAGGCGTTTATGGTGGGAATAGTGATGGAGCTGAACCACAAGAAATTGAACTATATAAATTAACCAATAAGAAAGTTTTGGCGACTACCTTGTGTTGGAGAGGTGCTTATAACGAAGGGTATGGTGCTTGGGTACTAGATGAGTCTTTAAACGGTAAAGCGACTTTTGTGACTGAGACAGCTTCAGATTTTGATAGCGGTTTGATTAGTAGTACTCAAAAGGGAAGAGGCATTGGAGATTGCTGGGCAAGTGAAGAGTGGGTATGGGATGGTAAGAGTTTTGTACACACGAAAGATATGTGGACAGGCATGTGTAAAGGCTTGGCAGCAGGTGGAGTGTGGGAGCTTGATCGAATAGAGTCTGTGGTGAAATAAGTATTTTGTGGTTACAGAGTCATAACAGGTAACGTTAGTGACTCTGTGATAAAAAGAACAGATTATTTATTGGAGCTAGACCTATGTCACGTCATCTTTACGCTATTGCTCGCCGTAAGTTTTCACACCTGAGCCGTTCAATATGTGTGGCGGCGGCTGTACTAGGCACAACACAAATTGCAATGGCTGGTCCAACGGTCGATCAGCTCAGTGATTGTTTAGTTAAAGCAACGACAGCTTCAGATAAAACCACGGTGCTTCAATGGACATTTACCGCTTTAGCGGCTCATCCAGATTTAAAAACATTTAGTAATGTAACGCCTGAGCAAAAAGATCAGTTAGACCAAAAACTGGCTCAAGTTTTACAGCGGATAATTGTAGAGCAATGTTCTGCTCAAACAAAGGCCGTGATTAAAGCAGAAGGTGTGAAGGCAGTTGGAGAAGCTTTCCAGCAGTTAGGTCAAAGTGCTGGTGAAGATATTGTTAAAGACCCAGCCGTTAAACAGCAGTTGCAGGGCACATTACGCTATATTGATTTAAATAAATTGGTGACAACGTTTTTAACACCAGAAATTTGGAATAAATTAGGAATTACAAGATAAAAAATCTAGTTTTCTATTTTAATAATAAAGCCTGCTATCTAAGTGCAGGCTTTATTGTATTTGAGATGAAGAATCTTATTAGATACTAATCTTAGCGCCTAAAACTTTCACAAACTGTGCTAACCAAGCTGGATGTGCAGGCCAAGCTGGTGCTGTCACCAAATGCCCATCTGTAACGGCTTCAGTCACAGCAATATCTGCATATTGCCCACCTGCGAGTTTTACTTCGGCCGCACATGCTGGATAAGCCGAGCAGAGACGGTCTTTTAAAATGTCTGCCGCAGCGAGTAACTGAGCACCGTGGCATACGGCTGCAATTGGTTTTTTCACTCTATCAAATTCACGTACAATTTCGACAACACGTTCATTCATACGTAAGTACTCTGGTGCTCGACCACCCGGAATAACTAGACCTACATAGTCTTTAGTATTAACGGCATCAAAATCATAGTTAATCGCAAAGTTGTGGCCACGTTTTTCGCTATAAGTTTGTTCACCTTCAAAATCATGAATAGCCGTCGCAATATGGTCGCCGTTCTTTTTATTCGGGCAAACAGCATGCACGGTATAACCTAAACCTGTTAAGAACTGAAATGGAACCATAGTTTCATAGTCTTCAGCATAGTCACCGACTAACATTAAAATCTTTTTAGACATGATTTATCCCTCTTTTTAAAATATAAGTGATTTCTATTTTTAATTTAAATTAGCATAACGGTAGTGTGATTTTTAGGAAAAAGCTCATTCTTTAGTCGAAGAGTGTTTCGTAAGTGATATAAAAAAAGCCTCGATAAATCGAGGCTTTTAAATTTATGGGATCTACTTTTTATAACTCACAAGCTTTACCTTCATATTCATGACGGTTTACAACGTATTCTTGACCATTCCATCGATAAATAGCAGAACAGAAGCCTGGTCCCCCATTTTCAATATCAGGCCAGCCATCTTTGCCTTTAGTTTTCAAAAAGGTGGGAAGGCCAGAGTTGCTAAAGAGTTTTTTCCATTGACCGTCTTTTTGCTGTGAAACAATATAGTAGCCAACCCCTGTATTGCCATAACACATACTGCTACTATCTTGAATAACTGCATCTTTATGACCATCACCATTTAAATCTTTATAAATAATAATTTCACCAGTATCACAGTTACCTTTCCAGCCATGTTTTGTTTTTTTGAAATTTGCAGCTTTAAAAATAGATGCTACTTCACTCTTTGGGACTTGAACCGTTTGAGCAAAAAGTGTCGAGTTTATTAACAATAAAGAGGTCGTAATAAGTAATTTATTTATCATGAGTAACTTGTTCAGCATAGTTTTAGCTTAAAAATTATTGTGGATTCATTGCATTTCAAAATAGATAAAAACCCGCTCTAAAGCGGGTTTTTTTTAATTAGATTGATTTAACCAATCAATTTTTTCATTAATTCATTGACTTGCGCAGGGTTGGCTTTACCCTTAGATGCTTTCATGACTTGACCAACAAGACCATTAAAGGCTTTCTCTTTACCAGACTTGTACTCTTCAACCATTTTTTCATTGGCTGCAAGTACTTCTTTAATGATTGCTTCAATTGCACCAGTATCGGTTTCTTGCTTTAAGCCTTTTTCCGCAATAATGTCATCGGCAGATTTACCTTCCGATTCCCACATAAAACCAAAGACTTGTTTAGCAATCTTACCGCTAATGGTATTGTCAACAATACGTGCAATCATGCCGCCAAGCTGTTCAGCAGAAACAGGTGAGTCAGCCAAATCTAGGCCTGCTTTGTTTAAAGCACCAGAGAATTCACCCATTACCCAGTTTGCAGCAATTTTACCTTGCTTCGCACCACCAGCCGCAGCAACAACAGCTTCATAGAAGTCCGCCATTTCGCGTGAGAGCGTAAGTACGTGTGCATCGTATTCAGTTACACCAAAGTCTGCAATAAAGCGTGCACGGCGTGCTGCTGGCAACTCAGGCATAGTTGCTTTGATGGCCTCAATTTGCTCATCTGGAATAATTACTGGTAACAAGTCTGGATCAGGGAAGTAGCGGTAGTCATTCGCTTCTTCTTTAGAACGCATAGAACGCGTTTCCATTTTATTTGGATCGAACAAACGAGTTTCTTGATCAATTTCGCCGCCCCATTCCAAAATTTCCATTTGGCGTTCAATTTCCACATTGATCGCTTGCTCAATGAAACGGAATGAGTTGAGGTTTTTAAGCTCACAGCGTGTGCCAAACGGTTGTCCCGGACGACGTAAAGACACGTTACAGTCCGCACGGAATGAGCCTTCAGCCATGTTACCGTCAGAAATACCTAACCAACGTACTAATGTGTGAATTGCTTTGATATAAGCAACCGCTTCTTCAACCGAACGCATGTCGGGTTCAGAAACGATTTCAAGCAAAGGTGTTCCGGCACGGTTTAAGTCAATGCCAGACATACCTTCAAATTGGTCGTGTACAGATTTACCCGCATCTTCTTCAAGGTGAGCACGAGTTACGCCAATACGTTTAGTCGTACCATCTTCAAGTTGAATGTCGATGTGACCCAAGCCCACAATTGGGTTATCCATTTGGCTAATTTGATAACCTTTTGGAGAGTCAGGGTAGAAGTAGTTTTTACGTGCAAACACAGATGCTTGGTCGATGTAAGCATCAATACCTAAACCAAAGCGAATAGCGAGATCAACCACTTTTTCATTTAAAACTGGAAGTACACCCGGCATTGCTAAGTCTACCAGGCTCGCTTGTGTATTTGGGTCTTGACCAAATTCAGTCGATGAACCAGAGAAAATTTTAGAATTGGTTGCAAGCTGAGTATGAATCTCAATACCAATAACGACTTCCCAACCGTCAATCAATTTCAACTTTTGAGCTTCAGCCATTATGCATTCTCCTCAGCAATTGCCGCACGTTGAGTATGGAAATCGGTATTTTGTTGATATTGATGAATAATTGACAACAGTTGTGATTCTGACCAGTAGTTACCAATTAATTGTAAACCGACTGGTAAGTTATCTTTATCAAAACCAACAGGAGCATTAATGGCTGGTAAGCCTGCTAAGTTCACTGCAAGTGTATAGATATCGCCTAAATACATTTCAGTTGGACTTAAGTTCGCACCGATTTTATATGCAGTTGTTGGCGCAGAAGGAGCTGCAATCACATCTACATTTTCAAAGGCTTTTAAAAAGTCTTGTTGAATTAAACGACGTACTTTCTGTGCTTTCACATAGTAAGCATCGTAATAACCTGCAGAAAGCGCATATGTACCAATAAGGATACGGCGTTGAACTTCTGGACCGAAACCTTCTGAACGAGAACGTTTATAAAGATCCATCAAGTCTGCTGGGTTTTCACAGCGGTAACCGTAGCGAACACCGTCATAACGTGACAAGTTAGAAGATGCTTCCGCTGGTGCGATGAGGTAATACGTTGGTACATAAGCTTCGGTCATGTTGAGGTCAATCTCAACAAGCGTTGCACCCATTTCTTCAAGCTTTTTCAAAGACTCTTCAACACGTGCTTTTACGTCGGCATCTAAACCTGCAACGTTAAAGTACTGTTTAGGAATACCAATACGTAAACCTTTTACAGATGTGCCATTTAAGTTTGCAACGTAGTCATCAACTTCTTTTTTAACCGAAGTTGAGTCTTTTGCATCATGGCCTGCAATTACATTCATGAGGTAAGCACAGTCTTCAGCAGAGCGTGCCATTGGACCTGCTTGGTCTAATGATGATGCATAAGCAATGATCCCGAAACGAGATACACGACCATAAGTTGGTTTTAAGCCTGTTAAGCCGCAGAAAGACGCAGGTTGGCGAATTGAACCACCTGTATCGGTACCTGTAGCAAATGGTGCTAAATCAGCAGCTACAGCCGCAGCCGAGCCACCTGATGAACCACCAGGTACATGGTCAAGTGCCCAAGGGTTGCTTGTTGCGCCTACATATGAGCTTTCAGAAGTTGAACCCATCGCAAACTCATCCATGTTCACTTTACCTAAAGTGACAAGACCAGCTGCTTTAGTTTTTTCAACAACAGTTGCATCGTAAGGAGAAATAAAATTATCTAATATTTTTGAACCAGCAGTGGTTTTAATACCTTTGGTACAAAAGATATCTTTGTGAGCAAGTGGAATACCCGTTAAAGCAGTTGCATTACCTGCTTTTAAAGCTACATCGGCTGCGTCAGCTTCAGCAAGTGCTTGCTCAGGTGTAACCGTCACATAGCTTTTTACCAGTGGGTCAATTTTAGCAATACGTTTTAAATAGTGTTCAGTCAGTTCGCGAGACGAAAACTTCGCTTGGCTTAAGCCTTCAGCAAGTTCGCGAATTGATAAGCGATGTAAATCAGTCATGAGTAAAATTTCTTTACATTCAAAATAGGGAAGATGTGTTAATTGAGTAAAAGTTATTCAATCACGCGAGGAACAAGATACAAACCATCTTGAGTTGCAGGCGCAACTGCTTGGTATTCGTCTCGATGATTGCTTTCAGTTACCACATCAGCACGTAAAGGTTGAGGATTGTCAAAAGGACTCTTTAAAGGTTCTACGCCTTCCGTATCAATGCCTTTTAAGGTTTCCATCATGCCTAAAATTTTATTTAGACTTTGAGCATATTCAGCAGATTGCGTATCATTGAGCGACAATCGAGCAAGATTGGCGATTGCTGAAACTGTTTGTGCATTTAAATCTGCTGAATGCTGTGCATCCGATGTAGACATAACATCACCTAATCAGTATTAAAAATTTTCAAAATATCGTGCGTTATAATAAGCGATTGACTTGTTCAAATCATCACATTTAGTTTAAAGTTGCCACCTTGCATCCACATGAAAGTTTAACTGAGAACGAACCGTGATTCTAAAACGACTAATTGGCTTGTTTTCGCCGGATCTAGCCATTGATTTAGGTACAGCAAATACACTTATTTATGCACCAGGCCGCGGCATTATATTAAATGAACCAACAGTTGTGGCAATTCGTCACAGTGGTTCACAAAAAATTGTTGCTGCTGTAGGGCTAGATGCTAAGCAAATGTTAGGCCGTACACCTGCGAATATTTCTGCAATTCGTCCAATGAAAGACGGTGTAATTGCAGATTTTGAAGTGACTGAAACCATGTTGAATCAGTTCATTGGTAAAGTTCACGAAAAACGTTTGTTCCCACCTGCACCTCGTGTAGTTGTATGTGTACCATGTAAATCAACTTTGGTCGAGCGTCGCGCAATTCGTGAAGCCGTATTTAATGCTGGTGCACGTGATGTACGCTTAATTGAAGAGCCAATGGCTGCAGCAATTGGTGCTGGCATGCCAGTTGAACAAGCATGTGGTTCTATGGTTGTGGATGTTGGTGGTGGTACAACTGAAATTGCAATTATTTCATTGCAAGGTTGTGTCTATGCCGATTCTTTACGTATTGGTGGCGATGTATTTGATGAGCAAATCATTAATTATGTTCGTAAAGCTCACGGTTGCGTAATTGGTGAAACCACAGCTGAAATTATTAAGAAAGAAGTAGGTATGGCTGTTTCTGATGGTACGACATTAGAAATTGAAGTACGTGGCCGTAACCTTGCAGAAGGTGTACCTCGTGCGATTACTGTAACTTCTGACGAAATTACTCAAGCGATTTCTGACCCATTACAAAGCATTGTAAGTGCGGTGAAATCTGCTCTTGAACAAACTCCTCCTGAACTTTCTTCTGATATTGCTGAGCGCGGTATTGTGTTGACAGGTGGTGGTGCGTTACTTCGTAACCTCGACAAATTGTTAGCGCAAGAAACTGGTTTACCAGTTGTTGTTGCTGAAGATCCTCTTACTTGCGTGACCCGTGGTGGTGGTAAGGTATTGGAATTCTTCGACAACCCGAACCATGACATGCTTTTCGTCGGTTAAGTTTAAGGATTAGGCGGTGCAACCGAATATTTTTTCAAGACAGCCGCCATCTTTCCGCTCGTTCATTATTGCGGTCATTACATGCTTGGTTGTGCTGTTCTTTGATTGGCGCATGCCTTATGTAATTCAGCCAGCAAGGGATGTCTTGTACGCTGCATATAATCCAATTTATGCGCTTGCAAGCTATCCGGTACTGTCGAGAGAATGGCTGAATCAACAAACTAAATCTGAAACACAACTGCGCCGTGAAAACACTGCAATGCAGGCTGAGTTGTTACAGGCTCAGGTTCGTTTGCAGAAACTATCTGAATTATCTGCTGAAAATACCCGATTACGCGGTTTACTTGATACGCCATTAATTATTGATGGCCGTATGGAAATTGCCGAAGTGATTGGAACAGATGCCGATCCGCTACGTCACATTATCATTATTAACCGCGGTTCAATGGATCACCTTAAGGTGGGTCAAACGGTTCTAGATGATAAAGGGATTATGGGGCAAATCATCAATGTATATCCTCATAGTTCACGTGTGATGTTACTTTCAGACAAAGAGCATTCACTCTCTGTTCGTTTAGAGCGTACAGGTATGCGTGCGATTGTTTCGGGAACTGGTGATTTAGGTCGCTTGAAAATGGAATATGTTCCGACTAGTGCAAATATTCAGGTTGGCGATAAAGTATTGAGTTCTGGCTTAGGTGAGCATTTCCCTGCAGGTTATGCAGTAGGTACGGTGGCTAAAATCCGTCGTCATAATTCAGGTGAGTTTGCTGAAATTGATATTACTCCAGCTGCTCAGCTTGCAACAGGACATCACGTGGTTGTGCTTTTCTCTGACTCATTAGCGAAGGAGCAACCTTATGCCGATCGCTAAACTGAAGCGTGAGAAGCGTAAAGATCCACTATGGGGAATTATTCTCTCCGTTATCGTGGGTTCTGTGCTCATGGTTTACCCACTTTCCTACGATATTTCTGGCTGGCGTCCATTGTTCATGCTTATGATCATGTTGTTTTGGGTCGTTTGCCAACCAACATGGTGTGGGGTGTGGTTTGCATTTGGCATGGGAATTTTTACAGACCTTTTGCTTGATGCACCTTTGGGCTTAAATGCCTTAAGTTTTGTTATTGTTACCTTTGTTACCCGCTTTTTAATACGTGAACGTCGGATTTTAACTTTCGTTAATTTATGGACGATTGCCATTTTAGTGATTATTGCTCACTTGGCATTTATGTGGGTAACCCAAACGATGGGGGGCATTCATTTTTCGATTGCTCGTCATTGGCAACCATTAATAACAAGCATCTTAACTTGGCCTGTTGTTTATTATTGTTTAGCAAAATGGCGCATTTAGTTTTAGCTTCCAGTTCTCCGCGTCGTAGAGAATTGTTGCAACAGTTGGGCTTAAATTTTGAAATTTATAGCCCTGATATTGATGAATCTATTCATAATGGTGAGCTGGTTCATCAATATGTTGAACGTTTAGCAAGAGAAAAAGCGCAAGCTGTATTAAATATTTTTCCAGATGCCGTGGTTATTGCTGCCGATACAAGTCTTGGGCTTGATGATCAGATTATTGGTAAACCTGACTCAAAACAGCATGCCTTTGAAATCTGGAAACAATTATCTGGCCGTTGGCATGATGTGTTTTCCGGAATTTGTATTGCGACACAGCAGCAAATCTTGAGTCAAGTAGTGCAAACTCAAGTTGAGTTTGCACCAATGACTGCGCAAGATATGGAAGATTATTGGGCCACAGGTGAACCTGTAGGGAAGGCCGGTGCATATGCAATTCAAGGAATTGCTTCGCAATATATTCCCAAAATTCAAGGAAGTTATAGTAATGTGGTAGGGCTTCCTTTGTACGAATTTTCACAGTTATTCAAAAGAGTGAAGACATAAGGGGTTGTTGATAATTCTTGATTGAATTGCATTGTCGATGAATAGTGGACAAAGCGACATTAACAGTCCCTCTGACTCTTTAATAAAAATTTTATAATGCTTTGAGTTTATGTATGTCAGAAGAACTACTTATTAATGTCACACCTATGGAGTGTCGGGTGGCATTAATCGAAAATGGAACTGTTAATGAGCTGTATGTTGAACGTACAGTGAAGCGAGGACTTGTCGGCAATATCTACAAAGGTAAAGTTGTCCGCGTGCTTCCGGGCATGCAAGCGGCTTTTGTTGATATCGGATTATCTAGAACAGCCTTTTTGCATATTAATGATATGGTTTGGCCTCGTTCACAGCCAACTCCCAATGTTTTTGAATTACTTCATCCAGGGCAAATTCTGACCGTTCAGGTGATGAAAGACATGCTCGGTACCAAAGGTGCTCGTCTAAGTACAGATCTTTCTATTCCTTCTCGCTATTTAGTTCTTATGCCGTATGGTAACCATATTGGTGTTTCACAGCGTATTGAGTCAGAAGAAGAGCGCGAACGCTTACGTAATATCATCGAAGGTATTCAGGCAGAGCATAATCTACCCGGTAGTGTGATTGTCCGTACTGCTGCTGAAGGCGTAGATGATGCTGAGATTGCGCAAGATATGTGTTACCTCAGCAAGCTATGGGAATATATCCAGCGTAAACAAGTGGATGTTGCAGTTCCTTCTTTAATTTTTGAAGAACTACCACTACCACAACGAATTATTCGTGATTTGGCAAGCGAAGAAACAGCAAAGATTTATGTCGATTCGAGAGAAATTCACGGAAAACTGCGTGAGTTTGTAGATGAATTTGTGCCGAATATGCAAAGCCGCTTGATTCATTATCCGGGTGAACGTCCATTATTCGATCTCTATAACGTCGAAGAAGATATTCAAAAAGCTCTACAAACACGCGTTGCTCTAAAGTCTGGTGGTTATCTAATGATTGACCAGACTGAAGCCATGACTACCATTGATGTCAATACAGGGTCATATGTCGGTGGTCGTAGTCTCGAAGACACAGTCTTTAAGACCAATATGGAAGCGACTCAGGTGATCGCACGTCAGCTCAGACTAAGAAATCTGGGCGGTATTATCATTATTGATTTTATTGACATGCAAGAAGCCATTCATCGTGAAGAGGTGATGCGTCAATTTGAAAAAATGCTTGAACGTGATCACGCCAAAACAAAAATCACACAGGTGTCTGAACTTGGCTTAGTCGAAATGACACGTAAAAGAACACGTGAATCATTAGAACACTTGTTATGTGAGTCTTGTCCAACGTGTCAGGGGCGTGGTTTTGTCAAAACGGCAGAGACAGTGTGTTACGAAATATTTCGAGAGATATTACGATATACGCGTGCATTTGAGTCTACGAGTGGCTTTACTGTCGTTGCTCATCCTTCCGTAATTGACCGATTATTAACGGCAGAAGCCCCTGCAGTGGCTGATTTAGAGCACTTTATCAACAGAGTTATTAAATTTCAGGTCGAAAATTTATATACGCAAGAGCAATACGATATCATTTTAAGTTAAAGTTGTAACAAGATATCGCTTAATCCTTGTTACAACTGAAATTTTACTTTCATTCATGAATTTTAAATACTACTTGCATACAGTAGCCGTAGACGTTCTCCCTGTTTAAAACGTCTTAGCAAACAATAAGAGGTATAACCCATGAATGTAAGTGAAAACCTAATTAGCAACGGTCTTAAACATGTTTTAGAAAGCACGCCAGTAAATAGCTGCTATATGTTGAATGACCAAGGTAAAGAAGTACCGATTACAACTGCGATGATCCGTTCAGTATGTCATCAGTTGCTTAACCAGTGCCGCGCAATTAAAAAATAAGGGGCCATTTCAAAGCCCCTTAATTTTTCTTAACTTGCTGAATGATGTTTCAGCTGTTTTTCCTCAATAATTTCTTCAAACCGTTGAATCTCATCTTCAAGATGGGTTAAAAGGTTTTGCATCTTAGGTAAAGCATTTCGACATGCTGTTAAACCCACTTCAAGCTTATCCAGATAGCTTGTCATCGTAATATTAAGCGCTTGCCCATCCATGACTATAGAAGCAGGGTAGAGCGCATCTAATTTCGCACCATTCCAATAAAGTGGCTCACGTGGGCCAGGTACATTAGAAATCACTAAATTGAATGCCTGACGCTTAGGAAGCATTCCAGACATGATGTTTAGACCTGCTGGGCCATAAACTACAGCGCTATAGTTTAAAATCTCATTTGCAGTCATTCGGCTAAAGCGTTGCTTTGAATTTTGCATACTACGGCGAATAATTTCGAGTCGTTCTAGAGGCTGGTCTTTATGGGTCCCCAAATTCGCTAGAATCATCGTAATGCGATTACTTACGTCAGAGTCATCTGTACGCAGTGAAGCGGGCACCATCGCAATAAGAGGCTTTTTAGGCAAGCTATTATGGCTAATCAGGTATTCACGTAATGCCCCAGAACATACAGCAAGTACGACGTCATTAATGGTCACACCAAGCGCTTTAGAAATCTTTCTAAGGCGACTTAATTCAAAAGATTGGGCTGCAAAGCGACGTGAAGCGCTTACGCGTTGATTCAAAATTGAAACTGGCGCCTGAAAAGTCGATACATAGTCAGGATTTTTCCCCATTTCTTTAAAGATGGTTTGTGATAACTCATGCATGACCTTCGGAGTAACTTCAAGCTGTGACTTGATGCCTCCTAAAATACTTTTGATTTTACTAGTACTTGGTTTTGGTACTTTTAAGCGTTTTGTTCTTTTACTTTCTACGCACCAAAGTGGAACCACATGTTTTTCTTGTGGTGTTTTTGATAGAGACTTCTCAATTAAGCGCATACCCGCAACGCCATCTACCATGGCATGATGTATCTTAAAGTACATCGCGAAACGATTACCTTCAATCCCTTCAATAATGTCGCAGGTCCACAGAGGTTTTGCTCGGTCAATTAAAGAGCTGTGCTGCTGCGAAATATACACGAGTAATTCACGAATTCGGCCAGGATGAGGCAAGGCAATATGACGAAAATGATGATCGATATCGAATTCTTCATCTTCATCCCAAAATAAGCCATTTAAACGGTTATTAAAGGGAGGGACAGGAATACTTTTTGATTGGCGAATTTCTTCTACTAAATCACGAACAAAAGTTTCAGGGGCATTTTCAGGAATTTCAAATAAAAACAATCCGCCAACATGCATCGGTTGTTGTCTTTTTTCTAACGATAGAAAAATAAAATCAATAGGGTGTAATGGACGCATAACTCGTTGTGCCTCATGCTTTTTTCTAAGAAGCCCTTAACTGAGCTCTTATTAGAATTATAGAACCGTAAAATTTAGTATATAGCGTTTATTACAGATTAAATATGACTTTGTGTACGAGATATAACTGTAAAAAAAACCACTGATTCATCAGTGGTTTTTTTATACCAGACTATTTTTTTAAGTTGCCTGCATGTAAGCCACATTCTTTTTGTGTTGCTTCTTCCCACCACCAACGGCCTTCACGTTCATGCTGGTTTGGAAGTACTGGACGTGTACATGGCTCACAGCCAATAGAAACAAAACCACGCTCGTGTAGAGGGTTGTATGGAATTTCCATCATGCGGATGTAACTCCACACATCGGCACTAGACCAGTTCGCAAGCGGGTTATATTTAATAAGTTGCTTGTCTGGTCCTGAGAAACCAACATCTGCTTGTACCACCGGAATTTCAGTACGTGTACCTGGACTTTGGTCTTTACGCTGGCCTGTAATCCAGCCATCTAAAGTCGCAAGTTTCTTACGTAAAGGCTGAACTTTTCGAATGCCACAGCACTCTTGGTGTCCATCTTTAAAGAAGCTAAATAAGCCTTTTTCATTCACCATGCTTTGCACAGCTTCAGGTTCAGGGAAGCAAATCTCGATATTAATATTGTAGTGTTTACGAACAGTTTCAATAAATTGATAAGTTTCAGGATGCAGCCGCCCAGTATCAAGACTAAAAACACGGAAGGGTTTACCTAAACGTGAAGCCATATCAATTAAGACTACATCTTCTGCTCCAGAGAACGAAATTGCGATTTCACCTTGTTGGCTTAATGCAAGCTCTAAAATCTCACGTGGGCTTTTAGCTGCATATTCAGTCGCGAGAGCATCAACGATATCAATAGTCGGAATAACGGTCATGGGTGTTCCTGGCAAAAGGCTTGGGCGCATTGTGTTATGAAAAATATTCTAAAGGATAGTGAATAAATTGCTTAGCACTTTAATTTCGATCCTTATGAATAAAATTGATTTGATCAATAACAACGCAAATCTGAAAATCTTAATGGTATGATACAGCAATTTTTAACCAACGTTGGAAGCATTCATGGAAATCGTATGCCTAGATCTTGAAGGAGTTTTAGTTCCTGAAATCTGGATCAATTTCGCAAAAAAAACAGGGATTAAAGAACTAGAAGCAACAACTCGTGATATTCCCGATTATGATGTTTTAATGACGCAGCGTCTGAATATTTTAAAACAACATGGTCTAGGCCTAAATGATATTCAAGAAGTTATTGCCGAGATGGGGCCATTACCAGGTGCCAAAGAGTTTGTTGAATGGGTGAGTAATCATTTCCAACTGGTCATTTTGTCCGATACTTTCTATGAGTTTGCTCATCCTCTAATGAAGCAATTAGGCTGGCCAACAATTTTCTGTCACAAATTAGAAACTGATGAAAATGGGATGATTACAGCTTATAAACTTCGTCAACCAGACCAAAAACGCGAGTCAGTTAAAGCGCTTCACGGTTTAAATTTCCGTGTAATCGCGGCAGGAGATTCATATAATGACACAACCATGCTTGGTGAAGCTGATCATGGCTTCTTATTTGATGCACCTGCCAACGTGATTGCGGAATTCCCACAGTTCCCAGCAATTAATGGATATGATGCCCTAAAAGAAGCAATCCGTTCAGTTTCGCAGCGTAATATTCCTGCTTAAGAATGGACAATAAAAAAGGCGCTTAAAGCGCCTTTTTTATATGAATGAGTTTGAAACTTAGAATTTATAGCCAAGTTTTAAACCATAGGCGATCGCATTGTTATCAGAGAATTCTGCAACATATTGATCACTACCAGCTTGTGCACCAGTTTGTGCTTTAGCATCACCCAACCAGAAGTATTTCACACCACCAGCAATAAATGTTTGTGGAGTAGGGCTATATTGAACGCCTACACCTACGTTCCAGTAACCTTCTGTTGGGCCTAATGTAGTCACCGGGTTACCTGCGCCAGAATCCCAACCTACAGAGACATTACCTGCCCATTTTTCATTAAGCTTACGACCTACACCAGCATTCACTGTCCATTGATCGTCTGAATATTCAACTAAGTTAAAGCCATTTGGACGGCCAACTAGCCCACCTACAGCTTCTGAAACTTTACCAAATTTATATGGTTGAATTGAGAAGTCTTTCCAGTTCACCCAACGAACATTGGCAAATGCAACGGTATCTGCCATGATCCCTGTTTGAAAATCAAGGTTAACAGACTGTGGAGTAGTAATTGTCGTTTTACCAGATGTATTAATTGCTTGAAGTTTAGATGCTGGAACATCTAAACCACCAAGTACTGAAGTAAGACCAGGGAAGTTTAATAAAGATAAATTTTCATTAATATCTACTTTATGGTCAATTTCAGAACGATAAGTTACAGATGCTCTAAGTGCGATTTCAGGAATTTGATAAGCTGCACCTGCTAACCAACCAGCACCTGTAGTTTCTTTGATATTTGCATCATAACCATTATAAAGGCTATACGCTTGACCTCGTAAACTTACATTACCTTTAACTGTTTGTAATACAGGACCTGCGTAGAAATTAAAGTTTTTCGTTGGTTGATAACCAAATACAAAAGATAAGTTTTGAGTATCAACTTTAACTTTAGTTCCACCATTACCTAAATAATTATTTGCTGCAGCAAGAGCACCAGCTAAAGTTTGGAATTGTTTACTTGCTAAAACTTGGCCTTTTGCTAAAGCTAAAGTTTGGTCATTGATAGGTGCACCTTGTGCTTGCAAAGCTTCAGTTGCTTTTTTAGTAACAAGACCATCGATAGCTGCTGCTGATAAAACAGTATCAGTACCTGGATGAGATACGAATACATTGTTACCTGAATATTCTGCATCTGCTCCAAATGGTTGGTCATAGAGTAGACCAAAAGAGAATTTATCGTTAAGTTGTAGTTTTAATGCAGCACTTGGGAAGTAGTAATCATTACCCATATCGTCAATATTACGACGAGTTGCGCTTGATCCTGCTTCTTTACCCTCTACAGTTGGGTCTAAAACAGAGATACCTGCTTCAAAATAATTACCAGGTTGAAAGAATGCAGACATTGACTGTCCAGAGCGATCCAAAGCTGCTGCAAAAACCCCAGTTGCAGGCAGCGTTGCTAAAATCATTGCAGTGCTCAGATGTTTTAATTTCATTTTAATCTTTCCTTGAACTTCAAGACATTTTTTTAAAAGTAACAGAGTTAAACCGTTTAAACTGTGTTGCCTTCAAAGCTTTTAATTACAAGTTTCAAAGCTTTGATAACTCCATGTAACAAAAATAGCATAATTACACTAAGAGTAAATCTGTTATATGAACTGGGGAGTACTCATTTTTTATACAAAAAATGTCAATAATGAATGAAATATGGAGAAATATTTACATTATTAAATTGTTTTAAATATTTGATATTTATATTTTTTATCTATTATTAATAGGCTTTAGATTTATGACATTTTTGTCATAAATCCAAAAAAAATGGCCAAAGATTTTTTTGTAAAAATATGAATTGATTGGTTATGAATTGAGTATTAGTTATCATTTTTACTGGACAAGTCTAGTTTCTCTACATGTGTATATTATTGATTAAGTTTTATATTCTTAATTAATGGGTGGAAATTAAGCAATTTTTTTTACCAATTGGTCAATTTTTGGGAGGGTTTAAAGACTAGTTAAGATCTTCTATATTCCAAAGAATAACCAAAAAATGAGAAATAGGTCTGGTTAGTCTGCTTTTAGAGCTAAAACATACCATTAAAGGGGATATAACTTCTCATCAAATTCTTCAAGTTTGGAAAATTTTAAAGGTTCTAGCTGGTCGAGGTGAGTAAGGTACGTTATATAGTCTTCAAGAATAGTTTCTCGTGTCTCTTGGCTAATATAAGGTACATGGTAGGCAATGAATGGTGGAAGAACCTCAAAACCAGTATAAGCCAAGGTGCCGCGTTGAATGGGTGAGAGATAATGTTCAATTGGTCCGTGAATGGAGCTCTCGCCAAACATATGCGTTCTACCGCCCAGTGTTAAACAGAGCATCGCTTTTTTACCCGCCATACCACCGTGGTTATAAAAACGCTTTCCGCCATAAAAAAGTCCTGAAACGAATACGCGATCAATCCATCCTTTTAAAATTGCCGGGACAGAAGCCCAGTAAAGAGGGAAGTTTAAAATGATCAAATCTGCTCGTTTTACCTTTTCAATTTCCGCTTGGATATCAGGTGCTAAAAGGTTTTGCTTGGCGGCATTACGTTGTTCTAATGCGTAATTGAAATAGTCGGGTTGATTGAGTTCTAAAAAATCCTCTTTGGAAGCTACAGGGTTGAATTGCATTGCATACAAGTCAGAAACTTCTACACGATGACCCAACTTTTTAAAAGTTTGCTGGGCTGTGGTTTTTAATGATGTTGTAAAAGATAGTGGCTCTGGATGAGCATGAACGATCAGAATATTCATAAGGTGACCTGTATTCTTTTTAGAAATTGTGTTGTCTAGTGCAATTTAGCGGGTTTCGTTTTGAACAACTATGCATCAATTTAAAAGCATGGCATAGTTCATGAACTGACAGTTTTTACCATTTGGCGCCATATTTATGATTTCTAGTGGACCAAACCTGAACCCAGAATTACCTGGAACTTATATTAATTTATTAGTCGATATGGTTAAGCGCTTGAATATCTCTGCTGAGCAGTTTTTAGATGGAAGTGGCATAACATTAGAACAATTAAACAAACCGTATTGGTATGTTGAATTTAATTCCTTAAATAACTTACTTGAGCATGCGATTCAACTCACTTATGAGCCAGCATTGGCGGGTTATTTGGCTTTGGAAATGAAAGCGTCTTGTTATGGTTCAGTGGGTATGGCGGCCATGGTCAGTACAAATTTGGGAGAGGCCTTAAAAATACTTGAGCAATTTATTGGGGCCCGTTGTGATGCCTTTAAACCTGAGTTAAAACAAGAACAAGATTATATTTACTGGTCTATACACCAACCTTTGAAAGCTTTTCAGTTGAGTCCAGATGCGACTATTTTTTTGTTATTAGGTTTCGTTCAAATCGCGAAGCATCTCACAGGATTATCTTCTTTAGGTACAGTTAAGTTAAATATGTCTGAACCTGTCGGGTTTTCAAAACTAAAAAACGAATTGTGTGTAGATTGTTTATTTAATGAAAAACAGAATGTCTGGATTTTTCCAAAAGAATATTTATCGCAGCCTATCCTAACGGCCGACCCGATGCTTGCACCTTTACTGAAAGCACAGTGTAAAAAAGATCTCGATAAATTGAAGTTACGCAGCGGATGGAAAGCAGAAGTTAGCCAAGTCATAAAAAAATTATTGATCAATAATCAGGGAGAAATATTAAAAGTTAAACAAGTCGCTCAAATGATGAATATGTCAGAACGTAGCTTACAGCGGTACTTGGCAACCGATAATACAAGTTTCTCAGCATTAGTTAATTTAACTCGAAAGCAATATGCACATCATCTTTTAGAAAATAGTTCGACATCAATTGAAACTGTGGCTTTAAGTTTAGGTTATGCAGATACATCCCATTTCACCCGCGCTTTTAAACGCTGGATGGGAGTGACACCTAAGTATTATCGAACTCAGTTAAAACTAAAAAATTTAGATATAAGTGAATCACCAAGAAGACCACAAAATTGAAAGTGATCTTCTAATATGCCTTAAGTTGATGATTCTGGTTTCCATGAAAGAGAGTGAATCACTTCAAAATAGCTAGGCGGGACTGGAACATGACCCCGTTCTCTTAATATCTGGTGCATACGCGGTAATTTAAAATATGGTACAGAAGCCATTAAATGGTGTTCCATATGATAGTTTACGTGAATTGGTGCAACAAAACTTCTCGCAATCCATCCAGCTTTGGTTGTTCGAGTATTGGTTAAAGCAGTATTACTGGTTTGCATACCAGCGTGTTCTGCCATAGAGCGAATACGTAAAAAAAGTGGGAATGGAGTTAAGTAAGCCAGAGGCCATAACCAATAAAAACGTTGTTGACCAAATGCTTTTAAAACGCCATAAAGTGCTAAATTCGTTGCAATAGCACCTGTACTGTTTTTTGCAATACTCTTTGCATAGTCAACGAAATTTTTATGACTGCGGTCTAGCCAGATTTGATCATTGGCAACAGTCCATTTTATGACATCCAGATCCATTAAAACTCGACCTAAGCTAAACTTTAATCCAGTCATACCTGTTAAGTCGCGTAAGAATTTACGAGTCAGAGACTTTTTACTGACAGGAAAACCAGCAACTAAAGAAAGATCTGGGTCATCTGGAGTAGAGGTTTTTGCATGGTGACGAACATGGTGTACACGATATTTTTGAAGATCATTCCAGATGGGGCGGGCGCATAGCCATTCACCTACGAAATCATTTATTTTTTTATTTTTGAATAGACTTTTGTGAGACGCGTCGTGCATTAAAATTGCGAGGCATAACTGACGACCCGCCAAGATTGCTAAGGCAAGCATACATGCTAATAATTTACCCCAACTCGGTAAGTAGTCCCACATCATTATTAAGCTAGCGAATGTTCCGCCAATAACAGCCCATGTGCTGGCAACCGCCCAAGCACCATATGCATCTGAAGGTTCTGTAAGCTCTTGTATTTCTTCTCTGCTAAATAGGTCCGTAACACTTACCTGCGTATTCATTGTTATTCTCCCAAATTAGAGTTCGGTATCTATATTTTTATATTACAAATATAGTCATAAAAAATTAAAAAGTGAAATATTTGTTTGTAAAAAAATAAATCAGATGATTATAGATTTAGTTCTTGTTCATATATTTTTTTCCAAAGTTTTTGGCCGATCGCGTCTAACTGCTGTACATCTTGAGCAAATTGATTACGCGCAGACTCATTTACAAATGGTGCTGGTAATAGGGGATCATTCATGAGTAAAGCAATCGTTTCCCTACCTAAAAGAAGGGCTTTAACTGCAGCATCATTTAAGGAGAGGTGAGTATAGTTTTCAAGCCAGTGCGTGATATCTCGACTATACATTTCATAATTTTTTTCGAGTTGTTTGGTATCCCACAAAGAAAAAATTTGCTTAAGCGTTGAGGGTTCGAAATGCTGAATAATACAAATTTTTGCTTCTTTCTCTAGCCCAGCTAAAACAAGCTCCTCACAGGTTTTTTCAAAACTATAAGCTAAATTGTCTGGGCGGATGTAAATACCAGTTTCTAATTCTTTAAAACCAAATTGACGCAGTACACGTTCACGCTTTTTAAGAGCAGTTCGGTCTATACGGCCCAGTGTGCCTGTAAATACAGCAAGATAATGTTGCTGCCATTCTTTAGTTTGTTTAATACCATTTTTACGATTGAGTATTACTTTTGCCCAATCTTTCGTAGAAGGTGAAAGTTGATAAATTCCGCGTTCTACGCTTTCAATCATGCCTTCATTTAATAAACGGGTTGTCGCAACTCGAATACCATTTTCACTTAAGTTAAACAGTTTGGCAGCCACCAAAATTTGTTTAATCGTAAGTTGAGGGTAAGCAGAGGAAAGAAAGAGATCGATAATCAGATGACGTGCGTTGATTTTAGTATTTTTCATTCTGTTTAAATTTTAAATATAAATGACATATGCTTGAAATAATATCATGTTTGTTTGATGTTTTAAGATGGTTTCTTGGCCTGCTTAAGTTTAAGAGCTTTTATTTATAACTAGAAGACGATTTGTTTTTGATTAGATTTTATCTTTTTACGATAGTTAACCTAAGTTTGTCATAATGATGTGATACATTATTGCACTTTAAATAATCGGTCTTTAATTAAAGGCAATAACCAAAATGCTAGAAATGATCTGATATTGAACATGAACTTGGCCAAAATGTTGGTTCGTTCATGATATAAAACAAATTTTTAGACCTTTCTAGTGATTAACTTTTTGAGCAAGTGATGGAAAATTTTGAAGTTATAAAAGCACTATTTCTAGGGTTTGTTGAAGGTTTAACTGAATTTTTACCAATTTCCAGTACTGGCCATTTGATTTTATTTGGTCATATTATCGATTTCCATTCAGATGGTGGTCGTGTATTCGAAGTAGTGATCCAGTTAGGTGCTATTTTGGCAGTATGCTGGTTATATCGACAAAAAATTATTAACTTGATTAAAGGCTTCTTTAGTGGCGATGTAGAGTCGCGTCATTTTGCTTTTAGTGTATTAATTGCTTTTTTCCCAGCAGTGATTATTGGTGTTTTAGCCGTCGATTTTATTAAAAGCGTTTTGTTTAGCCCAATTGTGGTTGCGATCGCCCTCATTGTTGGTGCACTGATTATTTTCTGGGTTGAATCTAGACAGTTTGAGCATAAAACACTAGATGCGACAAAAATCACGTTTAAGCAGGCACTTTTAGTCGGTCTTGCTCAATGTGTTGCGATGATTCCGGGAACTTCTCGTTCAGGTGCGACAATTGTAGGCGGGATGTTTGCAGGTTTATCACGTAAAGCCGCAACAGAATTTTCGTTCTTCCTTGCAATGCCGACCATGTTAGGTGCAGCGACATTTGACTTAATTAAAAATGCTGATGTGTTGACCTCAGACAATATGATTAATATTGGTGTTGGTTTTGTTGCAGCATTTATTGCAGCTTTATTTGTAGTAAAGGCACTGGTACTTTTTGTTGAGCGCCATACGCTACGCGTATTTGCTTGGTACCGTATTGTGCTTGGTGTCATTATTTTGATTGCAGCAATGTTCTTTAACTTATCTGCTTAATCATCAGATTGAATGTAAAAACCTAGAATCTTCTAGGTTTTTTTATGCCTAAAAATAGTTTTAACTTGCTTATTTATACAAAGTACTACCAAGAAACGCTTTTTCCTTTTAGTTTGATTGATATAGTAAATCTTAAATAGCCTGTAAAAAATAAAGCAATGCAACAGAAAGACTTGATGAAAAGTTTGGTAGAGGCTTTTTTATATTTAGCTCCTCAAGAAGGGCTATATCCCACCTATATTTCAAATATCACTCTTATGAGGGTTGATCATTCCACACAGCCTGTTGCTGTATTACAAGAGCCTTCAATTGTTTTAGTCATACAAGGCGTAAAGCGTGGTTATATCGGGAAAGATACTTTTCAGTTTCAACAAGGCCAGTGTTTACTCATCTCGATTGCTATTCCTTTTGACTGCGATACATTGGTTGAAAATGAACCGATGCTGGCAATTGCAATTAAATTTGAATCACAAATGATGGCTGATTTAGCCACTAAAATAAACAAAGAGCAGCAGTTATCTATAGATGAACTTGAAAAAAGAGATATAAAGCTCAGTTGTGGTTTAAATATTATAGAAATGAACTCTGTTATATCTGAAGTTGCTTTACGTTTGTTGCATTTACTTCGTTCTAAACAAGACACTGCAATATTAGGAGAGCAGATAAAACGAGAACTCATTTATCGGGTTTTACAGGCGGGTAGTCGTGATTTAATCGAAAATCTTTCGGCTATGATAAGTCGAAATAGTGTGATTTATACAATTTGTGAAATTATTCAAAGAGATTACTATCATAATTTAACGGTTCAGGAACTTGCTAAACAAGCAGGAATGAGTGTCTCTCTTTTTCATCAAGCGTTTAAGAAAGTCACGAACTATTCTCCATTACAGTACATTAAGATTACTCGATTACATAAAGCACGTGATTTAATCTTAAATAATCAAATGGGTGTTGCGGAAGCTGCCTATCAGGTTGGGTATGTAAGTGCCTCACAGTTTAGTCGAGAGTTCAAACGGCTGTTTGGAGTTCCACCTAAATCTTCAATGAATTAAAGTAAATCAATACATTTAAAATATAAACCAAACATGGAGCATATCAATGAGTCTTCCAACAACCATGAAAATTGTTGAAATTACGGTTCCTGGCGGACCTGAGGTCTTAAAACTTCAAGATTCAGATGTTCCAGTTCCTCAAGCAGATGAAGTGTTAATTGAAGTAAAAGCTGCTGGAATTAACCGCCCAGACGTATTGCAGCGTATGGGCTTATACCCAATGCCAAAAGGTGTTACGCAAATTCCGGGTCTTGAAGTCGCTGGGGTCGTAGTTGCTGTAGGTGATCAAGTGCAACACTTCAAAGTTGGAGACAAGGTTTGTGCTTTAACCAACGGTGGTGGTTATGCAGAGTATTGTACTGTCACTGCAACGCAAGTACTTCCCATACCTGAAAATCTAACATTTACTCAAGCTGCTGCAATTCCGGAAACATTCTTTACAGTTTGGGCAAATCTGTTTGATATCGGCCGTTTAAAAGAAAATGAAACAGCACTGATTCATGGTGGGGCAAGTGGTATTGGGACCACCGCTTTAGCGATTTGCCATGCTTTAGGGATTAAAACTTTTGCTACAGTTGGAAGTGAAGATAAAGTTGAAGCACTCTCTAATTTAACGACTGCAATTAACTATAAAACCCAAGATTTTGAGCAAGAAATTTTGAAACACACCCAAGACCAAGGTGTTGATGCGATTTTGGATATTGTGGGTGGTTCGTATTTCTCGAAAAACTTAAATCTATTAAAGCGTGATGGTCGACTGGTCATTATTGGTTTTATGGGAGGGCGAATTGCAAAAGAATTTGATTTACAAAAACTGATTTTAAAACGTGCAACTATTACTGGCTCAACCATGCGAGCACGTAATAGCCAAGAAAAAGCTCAGATTGCTCAGTCCTTACATGAACATGTATGGCCGCTCTTAGCTCAAGGCAAGTGTTTACCGCAAATCTATAAAACCTATGATTTTTCAGATGTACAAAGTGCCCATGCATGTATGGAGCAAGGTGACCATATTGGAAAGATCGTTTTAGAAATCAATACCTAATTTAATCTGTGACAGTTTAGGTGAACGGCATGTTTGCCTAAACTGAAATTTATAATTATTAATTGTGCCTATTCCTATATAAAAATTGCCAAATTCTATTGGCGTGTTGCATCAGTTTCTTGATCTGAATATACATTTACTAAGAAATAATAACTGGCTTAAAGCTGTTATTTCGTTCTTCAATTCTAAAGGATGGTAACAATGAATACCCCAGCATCAAATGATAAAAATCCGACTCCAGATTTGGCAGAAGATAATGCATTCTTCCCATCACCGTACTCACTGAGCCAATATACATCTCCTAAAACAGATTATGACGGTACGACCTACCCAGCGCCGTATACGGGCAATAAAAAGGTCTTAATGATTGCAACTGATGAGCGTTATATCCAGATGCAAAACGGTAAGTTCTTTTCTACAGGAAACCATCCAGTAGAAATGCTTTTGCCAATGTTCCATTTAGATAATGCTGGTTTTGAAATTGACGTTGCGACACTTTCCGGTAATCCAGCCAAACTTGAAATGTGGGCAATGCCAAAGCAAGAGCAGGTGGTATTAGATACTTTCCATAAATATGCAGATAAACTAAAAAATCCACTAAAACTTGCTGACATTTTAGAAAATGTAGTAGGGGAAAACTCACCATATGCAGCTGTATTTATTCCGGGTGGGCATGGTGTTTTAGCTAAGATTCCACATAGCTTGGATGTGAAAAAAGTTCTGAAATGGGCAGTTGAACAAGACAAATTTATTATTACTTTATGTCATGGACCAGCTTCGCTGCTTGCTGCGGCAGTAGATGAACAGCCTGAAAATTATATTTTTAAAGATTATCAAGTTTGTGTATTCCCTGATTCATTAGATAAGGGGGCAAATATTGATATTGGTTATATGCCGGGAGCTTTACCGTGGTTAGTCGGTGAGAACCTTGAAAAACTCGGTGTGAAGATTTTGAACACTGGTATTACCGGACAATGTCATAGAGATCGTAAATTGCTAACAGGCGATAGTCCGCTTGCTTCTAATAATTTGGGCAAGCTTGCAGCTGAAACATTGTTGGCTGAAGTGAAGGATTAAGTTATTCAATATGTGCGCCCTGCGGGACTCGAATTTAATAGTTAAGATGCTGTTTTGTAATATTATTTTATTTTTAATTATTTTTGATACCGTAACTTGTACCGTAAAAAGTAAAACCCTCAAACAAATAAGGCATCCTATTTAGGATGCCATTCTGTGCTTTTCTATCCAACAGTCTATATCAGATTCAAGCCATCTCGCAATTTTTCTTTTGCCCTCTCCAAATAACATAGAAGGAGGGAAGTAGCCTGTTTTCATCCAGTCATAAATAGTTGACTTTGGAAGGCTGGTTTTTAATTCAACCGCCTTCAAGTCAAGCAAACGACTTTGCTTTTCTGACATCACCCCTCCTTACTTTCCGCTTTAACAAAATCTGCACCTTCTGGATCTATCCCAAAGTGTTTGCAAATTTGGCGTGCTTTTGTTGATCCTGGACCTAATCTGCAAACATGAACCCAATTGGCGTCATGTTTACGTTTCTTAGGCGCATTTTGAAGTGCCATATAATAAAGTTGCTCAAAATCGAGACCATTCATTCCAACACCTCGGCGCTTTTTTCAATGTACCCATTAGCCCATTCTTGTAAGATTTCTTCTTCAACAAAACTTTGTTTTTCAAAGAAACCTAAAGCATTCCACTCTTGCTCTGAGATGTATTCACTTAGCAACACATCTAATTCATGATTACCAACCGCAAAGCCGATAGAGAGCTTTAACCGCACTTTGATAGAATTGAATTCACTCATCCCTCAGCTCCCGATTCAACATCCAACAACATGCTGCCTTCCTCTGGATATTCGCTCATCCAAAAGTAATAGCCTTTGCCGCTGTGCCCATCTTCAAAGAATTTAATAGTTAGTTCAGTTTCAAGTTGATCTAAATCATTTTCACCATCTGGATTTACAAATTCGAGAAGGCTTTTTAGTTGATGACCGCTAAGTGTTATGCTCATTGTTCAGCTCCCGATTCGATTGCTTTAATCATTGCTTGATAAACATCTTGCACCTGACCATTTGTATAGAATCCGTCATGTGCTTCATATCCAGCATTGACCATTTTCTTATTTGCAACTTTCGGCACCAAAACATAACCCTCTGGCACCGCCTGAGCTTTGGCTCTTTCTAGCTCTGCTCTAAGTCTGCCAATTTCACATGCCGCATGGTTACAAATAACACGTAATTCATCTTCGTTATATTCATCTGCATGCATCATCATTAAATGACTTATTTCGGTGCCAAATTGACTATCACCATCGAACACCCAAACAAAACCATCATCTTGTTCAAAGCGTAAATTAACTTCTCTTTCCTTATTCAAATCTGTCATGTCGTCACCCAATTACTGTAAATTTAAAATTCTTTAAGTTAATAGCAGTCATCTTGTTGCAGTGCTGACACTTGGTTCTTGCTCTTTTTTTAAGCTCCTCAAGGTCTTCACTAATCTGCTTTTTCTGCTCTGTAATCTTTGTTTGTTGTCGGGACCAATATTTCATAGTGTCTTTGATCCACATCAGAGGATTTACTTTTGCTCCGCACTTCATGCATGTAAGTTCCAAAGCTTTTGTGTCAATTTCAACTTGGGCATGCTGACACTTACGCAGATTTGTTCTTGGGAAAGGAACTACATTTTCTTCGACATTCAAGACGATGTGATCTTGAAAAGGGTAGTTCATATTCCCTCTGTATTCTTGATCTGTCATGCTGCTGCTCCCAAAATCACTTGTTTCCGCTTGTCCAGTTCTTCTAAGAATTGATCAACACGGTTATTAATTTCTGTTATTACTTTCTCGTCTCGGTATAGGCGCTTTACAAACAAAGGCATTGAAGGGCAGTAGCTAATGAAATCAATCCACTCACGTTCTGCTGCTGAAATCCCGCCCATGCATTGGTAGTAATGCTCTGGTGGTAAAACGCCTTCATAAAGGATTTGAGCTTGCAGCTTTGGCAGTTTGGATTTAACTTCTGTCAAACCATTTGCACCTACTAGGCCGTCGGGGCTATAGCCGAACTTCTCTCCAATAATGAACCCGCATTTACCAACTTCGTGACCTGTCTGCATTTCATAAAGTTCAATTGCCATTGGCTCATGAACATGCCCACGCTCTGTATGAAATCCTGAGAAGCTTTCTTTAGGCTCACCAGTAATCTGCTCACCAATCAACTCATACATGTAAGTGATTGCACCTTTCCCAAATGGGTTTTTACCTGTGCCTTTAGAAAAAACCGCCTCAAGCTCTGAGCAGGTGATTAAACCCGCTCTTGCTTGCAACCATTCAGGTGAACCCTGTTCACAATCAAGTATTAGCATTGCCATTTCCTTGTTTGATCAACTTATTTAATGCAGATTGAGCTTTGGTAAATAGAGACTTATTAATGTTCTCAATTGTCCCGAACTGCTCAAAGAATAGTTGTTGTTGGAACTGGTCAAGACGATCATGTAAGCCTGTTAGCATCTGGATTTGCTCAGGTGTCATCGGGCAGAAAGGCTTAGCTGCAAACCCGTTGTCATCTTCTTTTGCAGTAGTGATATTTAACATTGCGCAAAGGGTATAGCGTTTGCCATAAGACACGCTTGAGCCTAGAGCCTGTACAGCATTTTTAGATCCAGAAGTATCAGCATTTAGTTCCATGCTTGTATTTTCACGGTGGCCATCTTTATGCATCAAAACACATGTAACCTTAACCTTTGTTGATTCTGGATGCTCAACACGGAATGAAGTAGCAAAACCATACTTTGAAAGGATTGGGCGAACTACAGCATCAATAGTCTCAAGTGCTGCATATGTAATGTTGTGACCGTTTGATGTCTCTGCAATTACTGGAATTTCTTGAGCCATCATCGCAAAGTCACGGTTAAAAGCCATTTCTGCTTGTTTAGCTAAAACACGCTCCTGCATGTCTAACATCTTTTCAATGATTGCCATGTCTGGCGTTGGACTACTTAGCACACGCTCCACAAGACCAAAGAGTTGATTATTCTGATCTTGAACCATTGGAACTTGTGTATTTACTGGCGCATTCATAATCTTCTCCTAATCCACTTCACGTTCTAACTGAGCAATAAAGTCTTCTTCAGATGGCAAATTATCTAAATCAAATGATTCCAAGAACTTCACTTGGTAGTAACCTTCATTGCTATCTGGTGAAGTAACAGATGCAAACCTTTCGCTGCTATCTAATGGGGCTTTATTGAAGCCCTGAAAAACTTCAAAAGTGTTTTTATCTAGGTCAATTACATAAGCCCATTCGCAAAATAGCGATTCAGCAGCAAATTCAAGATATTTGCGTATTGGAATAGGTGATTCAGAATTTTGGATAATCCCCAAAATGTCTGATCCAGCATCACGCGAAAAAGAAGGGTAGTTAGCCGAAAAACGTTTAGATACGTCAAAGTCAACATAACCATCATCACGAGTATTACCAGCTTCTCTGTACCAAGCTTTAACTTGCTCATCTGTAGGTTCAAAAATGTTGTCGAGCTTCTGAATAAAAAGAGATTTGTTAAATTCTCCCTTTAGAAATTCCAATATTCCAACACCTTGACCTTCTGGATAACCATCCCATTGACCGTATTTCGCAACTTTGTATTCGTTGTTGTGCTGCACACAAATTAAATGTCTAGTTCCCATCACCCACTCCAATTTCTTCATCCGCCAATTCTTCGGCGTAGTATTCAAGCTGTTTGTTTAAGTCAGCCACTTGTGTTGATGTGAGTTGAAATAGAAGGCCTATTGGAGTTTCGACATATTCAGTACCAACCACTTCTACATGTGTGCGGTCATCTACAACGAGTTGGTCGTAAAACTGGTCTTGGCTGTCCTCTGGATTCATAAGAGAACCAACCACACGAACTTGTTTACTAACCTCAGCAACAATTTTGCATTTCAGAGTTGCGCATCCGCTTTCCAGTTCAAATGAAACTGTATTGTCTTTAACTTCAAACTCACTAGACACTTGAAGCATTGGAAAAGAAGGGCACAGCAACTCAGGTTTGTTAACTAACATATTCATTAGATAATCCCCCAGTACATTGCTAAGAAGACATTTAGGAACAAATCAAAAGCTACAATTGCAATGAAGTTATCCATGAGAGGGCTCCTTGTCTTCTTCCAACTTCTTAAGAGCTAACTCCCATGCAGCTTTTTCAGTTTTAGCTGAGTTAGCAAAGAAGTATTGACCTTCAAAGATTTGGTAGAACTGGAACATGCCAGCGCCAATAGGCTTGCAGTAAAGGTTCGGGTTAGCCTGTAGGCATAATGCTTTAGAGTTCATTAGTTAGCCCCCTCAACCTGAACGCGGACATACATGTTCTGTTTTGCTTTGAGTTCGTTGACGTGTTGCTCGTCGGCACAGCCTTTTAAAAAAGCAAATGCAATGAAGGTGATAATCCAGAAAGCTATGAAAGCTTTAGAGCCATCCCTAAAGGCTTGGCTAAACTTGTACTTTTCAATTCTTTGATTCATACTTATCTCCGCATTAGATGCAAACCGCCTAGACTCTGACCCCTATGGCGGTTTTTGTTTGTCGATGAGAAGATAGTAAGGTAACTTACCAGAATGGTCAAGAGAAATGGTAATTAAAATTACTTTTTATTTTTGTTAACTTACTTTTTATTTGATAGATAAAAGAAAACCCGCACATGGCGGGTAATGAAAATTAGCTAATTTTAGCCTGCGCGCCACACCTGGCGCCCAATAACCTTAAAATTCAATCCATTTTGTTCAGTAACAATCCTATCGCGATACTTTTCATTAAAGCTATGCAGAACTAAAGAGCCATCAGCTTCTTTGAAAATCTGTTTTATCATTCCTTCACCTGCAAAGTAAATTGCATAAATCTCACCATCTATGATTTCGGTTTGAGATAAGTCGATACCCACAAGGTCCTGATCATGAATGTAATCAGCCATACTGTCGCCTTTAGCTTTAATGAGCCTTAAGCATTTAGGGTCCACCATCTTTCTTTGAAAGAACGAAGGAGGGAACGGATATTTTTCATTAATTACATCAAAATGGAATTCAATTGATTCCCCAGTACCACACGAAAAGTTAGCTTCCACAACATCAATCCATATATAACCGTTGACCTCATCAAACTCGACAACATCAGGTTCAATGATACTGTCTGTGTCAAATGAAGCTTCTTCTTTAGTAGTTAGTCCATGCTTATTAATAAAGTCTTGAATATTAAAATTAGTAAGATTTTTAGGCTCTTTACCTTTCAAGAGGTACTCTGTAGAGCTACCCAAGGCTTTGGCTAATGCCATTAAGCTTTCATGCTTAGGTACGTTTTCGTCTTTTTCCCAGTAAATAACAGAAGTTTTAGACACACCAACAAGATCAGCTAAAGCTTGTTGTGTAAGTTTTTTCTGTTTACGCAGATTTTTCAAGCGAATACCAAGCGTTTCCATTTTAATTCCACCAGCAGAACGTAAGTTATCTTACCAATTGACTTGGTAAGTTTTATGTAGTTTAATAAGGTAAGTTAAATTACTTTATGGGTAAGTTAGATGACTAAGTCAGAAGCTTTAACCCTGCTTAACTGCACTGTTACACAGTTAGCAGCGAAGTTAGGGATTTCTCACAATGCAATCAGTCAGTGGGACGAGTCAAAAATCCCATTAGCACGTGAATACCAAATACGTGACCTTGCTGATGGTAAACAACCATTAAAAAGAACTGCTGCGGCATCTTAAGGAAAGTTTTATGAGTCTTGATAAAAAATCTACGCATGTGCGTTTATCTCCCGAAATCCATGAACGAGCAAAAATACTTGCTCATGTTAAAGAAAAGGATCTCGCGGCCTATCTAGGTTTTCTTATTGAAAAAGAGATAGTTGGCGAGTGGCATGTATTCAATATACAAGCAAAATCTTTCGAGCGTTTGGGAATGTCAGCTTTAGTGCGGGAATTGAGTACAGAAGTCAGCTTTTCAGAGGGATCGGAAGGGATTAACGGGATTTTAGACAAATAAAAAAGCCTGATTTCGTGGATCAGGCTTAGTGTTCAAACAAGGTGGACCAAATGAACTATTCAATATTAGCAGAAAAAACTGAAAAACCAAAGCGAAAGCCAATTGGTGACAAGTTGCGTTTTGAAGTTTTTAAACGTGATCAATTTAAATGTCAGTACTGTGGCAAGTCTGCTCCAGACGTAATTTTACATGTTGATCACATCAATCCAGTAAGTAAGGGAGGAGATAACGACATTCTCAACCTAATTACTTCATGTGTGGATTGTAATTTGGGCAAGAGTGATCGACTGCTATCTGACAACACAGTTCTTGATAAGCAAAGAAAAATGCTTGAGGAGCTAGATGAGCGAAGACGACAACTTCAGATGATGCTCAATTGGCGAGACGAATTAAAGGGATTTGAGAGTGAAGTCGCTCAAAGTGTTGCTGATTATTTTGAACAATCAATTCAGAACCAAACTCAAGTAAATGAGACTGGTCTAAAAAACATTAACAAATGGCTTAAGAGATTTGAAGTAAATGAACTACTTCAAGCTATTGATGACCTTAATCCGATTTATACAAAAGATCAAAACTTAGATGCTGGCGCAATGTTCGCAAATATTCCAAAGGTCGCAAACTTTAATAGAAAGGGTGACCTTGAGAAATCAGCCTGTTACATCCGAGGGATTCTTAAAAATCGCATTTCATATGTTGATTACCAAAAGTCATTAGCTTGGCTTGTAGAAGCTCTCGAGTGTGGTGTTGATGAGGAAGAATTAAAGGATCTAGCGAAGTCAGTAAAAAACTGGACTCAATTCCGTACAGCAATGGAGGAAATATTAAATGGCTAGAGCTAGAAACATTAAACCTTCATTTTTCACTAATGATGAATTGGGCGATGTTAATCCGTTAGCGCGCTTATTGTTCATTGGAATGTGGACAATTGCTGATTTTAAGGGCTGTTTTGAATACAAACCTAAACGTTTGAAGGTTCAGCTATTGCCTTATGACGACTGTGATATCGAGCAACTCGTGAATGATCTAGAAAAATCTGGATTTATCTCGATTTATTCGGTACGTGGACGGAAGTACATCAAAGCTATTAATTTTGCCAAACATCAGAACCCACATAAGAATGAAAGGGAAGGTGGAAGTGAAATTCCAGATATTGATGAAGCCGATGTTGAAGAAGAGGAAAAATCCTTAAAAAACAATGAGTGGGCGAATATCGAGAATAATCTAGAGCAAGACGGAACTGATCGTGCTGATTCCCTTAACCTGATTCCTGATTCCCTTAACCTGATTCCCTCTACCCCAGAGCCGAAAATCGGGAAGACAGTTGACGAAATGTTCACTGAATTTTGGGAAATATATCCAAATAAAAAATCTGGACCAAAAGCAGCCAAGGAAAAATTCAAAAAGATTAATTTCAAAAAACACAGCTTTGAATTAATCATGACTTCACTTGAAAAACACATTCAGTCACTTGATTGGATCAAGGAAGGTGGAAAGTTTATTCCTCATGCCACTACTTGGATTAATCAAGAGCGTTGGAATGCTGATATTGGATCTACTCAGCAAACAAGTGGATTCAACTCAAACTATGGGTACCAGTCTTCACAACAACAAACCATTTCTGAACAAGCGAAATGGGATAAGTTCCTAAATCAAAATCAGGTTTGGGATGTCACACCAAAAAAGCCGTTACTGATTGAGGGGGTGGGTCATGCGTGAGTTCACCTTTGAAGACGCTATTCGCCTAATCGGGAAAATGCGTGGGTTTTACGGAAAGAAATTCGCAGATCAATGGGCAGGTGTAGATCCTAAAGATATCGCTGAATCAATGGTTGAGTGCTTTCAAGGATTAACAGCAGAAGATTTCAAACGTGGTGTAACCAAGATGATGAAATCAACTTTCTGCCCATCAATTCCAGAGTTTCGCTCTTGGTGTGAGCCTAAAGCATCTGACTGGTTAGACGCTCATGAAGCTTGGGCAATAGCTAAAAACTCAATCGAATATGGCACTGGTCGTGAAATGACAGTGGTGTGGACTGAGCAAGCCGCTAAAGCATTCGAGAAGTGTGCAGACTTGGTTGCTACAGGTGACAAGTTCCAATTGGCAGAAGCTAAGAAGATCTTTGTTTCTATCTACGATCGCTTGGTGACTGAAGCAAAAGACCAAGGATTAAAACCAGTCTACAACGTGAGTTTAGGTTTAGATCCAGACCAACGCATTACAGCAATCAAACAAGCTGAGGTAGCAGGTTTTCTCTCTACTCAAGAAACACAGCTTCAACTTGAGCACAAGCAAACCAAGGAAGAGCAACAAGCTGATAACGAGCGGTACAAAACGATTGCACAGAAAGCAATTGCGGAGTTGCGCGAGAAGCTAAAGATCCAAGCGCCAGTCAACAAAATGGCTGAGGAAATTAAGGAAGTTCAACCTTGGGAACTCAAACCCGACACTGAATATTGGCCCGATCCATTCGACCAGAAAGAAGAGTTTAAGCAAATGCTTGAAGCCGATGGTCTTAAGTTGCCTATGGCGTTGAGAGGTGCAGCGTGAGCGTACAAGTGCAAGTAACTTCGATCGATCGCCAGAAGATGCAATTCAACGTAGAGGCGATAGATGGTTCAAGAGTAATTCTCAAACGCGCATTCAACTTCAAGACTGAAACGAAAAAGCATATTGAGTCAGTGATTAATAAAGAACTTAAGACATTCAACAAGCCTTCATATGGCGGCATCGAAATTGTCTTTATGTGTCCAGTAGGAGTGTTCTCATGAGATTAGCAAATGATAAGCAAACACTAGATTGGATTGAGGAAATTGGCGGTGAGCAGTACGAAGCTAAATTCACTCATGGGACAGTCTACGGATATAACAAGTTCAAATGTCGTTGTGAGTTTTGTAAGGAAGCTAAAGCATTAAGCAACCAACGTGCAGCTTTGAAGCGAGCAGTTAAAGCAAACCTGCCTGAATCAGCTTTGATTGTTGGAGGCGCTGTATGAAATCAATAAGTAAAACCAAGAAACTTAACTTTGATGATCAACTTAGCTTGCTCATGTTCGGTTGTCATGCAACTGCGCCTTTCAATGTCAAAGACGTGAAGGAATCAGTGTTTGATTTCAATCGAGGAACAATTTATAGCGCTCTTCAAAGGTTTGTTGAGTGGAACTATTTCGAGCGTGTCGGCAAGAACCATTACAAAGCTACCCAATACGCTAAAGACATCCTGAATGTTAAAGGGGAGCTTGTAGCATGATCGAATTTGTTGATTACACCTCAATGATGAAGCTGCGTAGAGATTACAACCTAGGCACTCGTAATAAAGAAACAAGAGCAGCAGCAAATCTATACGAGAAATTAAGAAAGCTGAAAATGCTAGACCAGCTCAAGCAGGAAGCCATGACTAAACGTTACAAGGAGTCGGTATGAAACCAGAACATTTTATTCGTGAGCAAGGATTGGATAAGGCGCGAGAAGTTGTTTCTACAGGCTCTGATACTTATGTCTTTAAACCAGAGGGAAAGAAGAAGTATGTGCATCTTTCAATTGCTGACCTCAAGCGTCTGGTGGAGTCTTTGGACATCATTTGGAAGTTTGGTTCTGACATCAAGGGAGCTAAGCAACTTTTAGAATTTGTGAAGGACTGCGAGTCAGTATCCATTGGGCAACGAACAATTCAGGTAGAGCGTTTGGCTCAAGCCATCCGCGACCACGAATCAATATACGGAGGCAGTCATGAATCTTAAACAATGGCAACGAAGTAAAAAGATAAAGGCTGAGGCAGAAGCAGCAGCTAAGCGCACAGTTGAACGTGTATTGAATGCGGTAAAGGAGCCAGCCATGAGTGAGTTTAAAGTCGGGGATTGGGTCAAGATGAAGGATGATTCTTCTGCATGGATGGGTAAGGTTGCAGCTATAGAGTACAAGCCGTGTTTCGACTCAAAGTGGAACAGATACGAGATTGAGATTCTAGTTTTTGAAGATGGTACGAAATTGGGTTCTGGGTGGGCAATTCATGTTGTTAAAGCTGTAGACCGCCGCATTGATAAACCATCGAATCCGAGGGAATTAGAAACCCTAGACAAACCAGAAAACCACATTTCGCCTAACTGCCAATCAAAGGATGTTTGAGATGGATAAAAAGAGCAGAAACCTAGAACTAGAAAAATGGCTAATTGAAGCTGCTGGCGAAGAAATGATGGCTAATCATCTCGGTCCTAACTGGAACAAATTTAATGAAGAGTTTGGCTTTTATCCAAATATGGCTATGACAGTTGCGGATTTAGTATGGCAGCACCAGCAAGCGAAAGTGGAGGAGCTGCAAAAGCGGGTGGATAAAGCCCTAGAACTTTGCAAGAAAGGTGGTGCTCTCAGTGCATGTTTAGCTTTTCGTGTAGAGCAAGCGCTCCACGGTGAGTGCACACATGAGTCCGACGGTAGTTATCTTCTTAGTGATCCACCACGAACTAAATGCAAGAAGTGTGGCGAATTCTATTTCAAAGCCCTTAATCCAAATAATGAAGTTTTGAGAGGGCAAGTGGTTAAGAAAATAGAGGGACTTGTCCAAAAAAATGAACAAGAACGTAAGTTGTGGGATGCGATTAATGGTGGTGAGCAAGCGCTCAAGGGGGGAGGATCATGACAAAACTAATCGTAGCTATTGCAATCACGGCATACCTAACAGCTTTAACTATCGTGTTTGTGAAAGCAGGTACAAGTGCCTCTGAAGGTGGAAGTGACTTTGTTAGCTTTGCATGGTTTGCCCTTGGATTATTTATGGTAGTGGCACCTGCTACATTTTTTGTTACTGGGAGCTGATATGACCACATTCAAAGAGGCTCAACGCATTAGATCAAAACCAGTGGCGCGTTCTAGCGTGCCATTGAAGCATAGACAAGGTGTTAGCAAAGGCGAAGCAATGCTTTGCCGTCAGCTAGATGTGATGAAGATAGCTTATGAGCAGGAGTTTAGATTTCATCCAGAAAGACGTTGGAAGGCTGACTTTCGAATTGAAGGATACATGATCTTAGTCGAAGTCGAGGGTGGAGCATTTAGCAATGGTCGTCACACACGAGGCGAAGGCTACACGGCAGACTGCGAAAAATACTCAGTTGCAGCTATCCAAGGATGGACTGTAATTCGTGGCACTACAAAGCAAGTTCAAAGTGGCTTAGTGCTCAATTGGATTGAAGAAGCAATGAAACGGTTGAAGGTGGCGTGATGGTCTTTTACGAAGTTGGGACATACGAACAATACGAAGAAGGTTTTCATGCTTTCTTTCGCACTCGATATGAAGATAAAGCTGAACAAGTCAAAGCATGGGCAGAGGAGTACCAAGCTAAGACACCTGAATGGCCTACAGGTGAGACTGATGAAAAGCAGATTCAATATATGGATCTTGTTCGAAAAATTGATGATGAGTTTGCAGAGCTAATAGGCAAGAAGTTCCCAATATCAAACTATTCAAAAGACATGTACTCAATACTTATAAACAAAGCAGAACTAGACGATTAGGGTGACGGTATGAATGCGGCAGTAAATCACATTATGCAAACAACGGACTGGACTAAATACAGTCTAGAAGAATGGCTTTATCAATTTGGGGCTTGGATGTACTCAAATTCTGGAACTTGTGGGAAGAGCATAAACCCGATTGCTGTCGCTATGGATCAGGCTGCTAAGAAGCGCAAGCAGGAGGTGAAAGGTAAAGAGCAGATCATGGCTGATTGGCTGTGTTCAGATGATCCAGTTATCCCTAAAGGTCGTGGGCGTATAACATGTGAAATCACAGACAATGAAGCGCGTGCAGTTCAACGCCTCATCTTGGATATGCAAGGGCAGTCTGAAATCCTTGATGAGTGGCTTGATGCTGTAATCAAAAGATACTTCTATAACAACTCTTGGTCAGAAATGGTTGTAACTCAAATGAATGCTGTAGGAGATATGGTTGTTGTCTATTCCCAAAATGATGCTAGAGCAGATGTTAAATGTGGTTTAGCTGCTATTCACTGTCGTTATAGTTTTATTAAATACAAATAGGTATAGAACTTGACCTTGTACAAGGGATGTGGCATATTTATGTTAGAGTGGTGCGAAGTGTAAGTAAGGCATCACTGAATTAGTTGGTAACCCTTGCAACATAAGCAAGAAGGTGAAACTAGAACGAAGCCTGTCATTAAGTTGATGGGCTTTTTGGAGGTTCACATGCTCCGAATAATTAAGCAGGTCTTTTGCATACATGTTTGGGAATATGAATCCGACATGTTCAATCAGAAAGAATGCAGAAAGTGTGGAAAGATTAAAGTAATTTAATTTACTATTGAGAATTCAATAACTTAATTTGACCAATTCATTTAAATTCGGTACCCTTGTTGAATAAATTTTATTCATAAATAGGTGTCTTATGAAGCATGGGAAATTTGAGGAAGGGAAAGAGGTTTTCTTGAAGGGTTGTAAACAAAGAATGACTCTAGTTTCAATCGATCAAAAGGCTGAAACTGGCTTATGTAAGTGGACTGATCCTAATGTTCCAAAAATCCACCAAGAAGTCTTTAATCTTTCTGACCTTAGAGCAGCAGGATCAAATATAAATTGGGCTGAGGTGAATAAGGAGTTTGAAGCCCAGTCACGATTTAGATGATAGATTTTTAGTTTTGTTGGCCGAACGGATTACGGCATATATGGCCCCGCTGAATACTAGTTATTGGCGGGGCTTTTATTTTTTACGCCATTCGTCTAATTGGATAAGACATCATAATTCTAGTGTGATTGATGCGGGTTCGAGTCCTGCATGGCGTGCCATTTAATTTAGAGAAGTGAATATACGCCAATGTAGTAGAGCGGCTCTGGTATTGGACGCAATAGTGAAAACAGAGTGGTTGTCGTGCCTTAGGGGCTGTTCACTTCATCTAAGTTAAAAACAGGATTGTATATGGACACAATCGAAGCGAAGAAGAATTTAGAAATCTATAAACGTAATCTTAGCCGGTTAGAAAGTTATAACCACTTATTTAGCAGCCATACGTTTAAGACTGAATGTCAGCGTGAAGTAAATACTCTCAGAACCAGAATAGAGAACCTAGAAAATGCGTTCGACAAAGAGGCTAAACGAAATAAGAGCGCTACCATGCGTTAGATGTGGCTATCCTCACTCACAGGCTGCTCATTCTAATTCTGGTAAGCATGGCAAGGGGAAAGGAATTAAGGCATCAGATGCGTTTACAGTGCCGTTATGCCACAAGTGCCATTTCCTATTCGACACCTATCAATTAGGCACAAGACAAGAATCGGAAGCCTTATTCGATGGTTGGTTAGAAAAAACAGAGCGGATGTTGAATATTGATGGAAAATCACAAGATTTATTTTGATATAGTGAATACTTATTAAGCAATACAGGTAGTTAATCGATGAAAGTATTCAAAGCTGATTTAGAAGGTGGTCGCTTTAAGTTCCAAGAACTGGATTCTATTCCAAGTGATATTCAATGGGATTATTCAAAAAAATGTTTTGATCCAGTTAATCAAATATATATTTTTCATAGGCATAATCTTTCATTTAATGAGTTAGATGAATTAAAAAGACAGTTCTTTGATGAAAAATAGAATAAAGCCACCCTCGGGTGGTTTTTTATTGAGTTGATGATGATAAACAATAATTATGTCCCTCAATGGTATGAAACCCCATTCCAGCACATTAAATACACCCTCGTAAGAAACCAAGACCAATTAGATATACTTTTTGACAGTGTGAAAGCTCCTTACGATTTTCTTGAAGGTGGGGCAGATGCACGAGTCAACTTGCAAGATGGGTATGCAGTTGTACAAATTGGCGATTGTGATAACTGGGACTTAATACAAGTTCATGGCTTATTGCTACATGAGGCTGTACATATTTGGCAAGAAGTAGCTTTAGTAATGGGTGAAGAAAACCCAAGCGTTGAGTTTGAGGCTTATTCAATTCAAGCAATTGCTCAAGACCTATTTGAAATGTTTGAAGCAAGTACGCTAAGGGAGCTTACAGATGAGCAAAAAGAAAACAAAACCCTTGCATGAAGTGAGCTGGCTTCATATGGGACGCACCAATGATTTTGAAGAACTCAAAGCAGATATCCAGCATGTTTGCAAAGACGTTCAGGGTTTTATTAAAGAAATTGCAGTAAATGATATTGTGCAAACTTTTTTAAAGCATGGATATGTAGTTGTTAAGAAAAAAGATTAGTTCGCGAGGTCAAAATGGAATTCCGACAAGTTGTTAAGAACCATTGCGACATTTCACCAGTAACTAACTTTCTTAATGTGAATCATGCAAAGGCTGCGAGTGAAGGGAAACCTTTAGTCGTATTGATTGCACCACAAGAGAAAGATCGTTCAAAAGCTCAAAACCGGTTGTACTGGATGTGGCTTAATCAATGGGCCAAGAAGCAGGGAACAGACAAAGACTACGAGCATCTGTTCTTTAAGAAGAACTTCCTATCAAAAATCTATGATCGTGATGACGTTGGTCAATACAAGAAAACATTCAAGGCTGTTAGAGAATTGAAGGATTCTAAGCATCCAGCCTATCAACAAGTAGCTGATGGACTTTGTGAGTTAATGAGCACGACAGACGCAAGTACAGCTCAATTCACTGAATACCTAAACGACATTCACGCCTTCTGCAACAAACAAGGGTGTTATTTGGAAACTCCTGATGATCTTAAGTATGTGCTTGAATAATTGCCAATTTCATATTATTAATGTCTCTCACTTTATAAAATGAGAAATTAACAAATGACAATGAATAACCTTGAATATGAAGCAGTAATTGAATGTGAAAAAATTAAAGGTAAAGCAGCAATCCTGTGGCAATATTGAATCACGCTTGTTCTGGGACGTCGGGGTTCAACGGTATAAGTGATGAAACTAAAGAAGACTTAATTAAATTTATAACTGATGTCCAGAAAACATTAGATGAATAATACGAACCGCCCAAGTGGCGGTTTTTTTATGAGGTAAATAAATGGAAGAACAAATCAAAGGCGCAGAACCACTTGAAGATGAACGCCATGAGAAGTTCTGCCAAGAATATATTGCAAATCCTAAGCTAAGAATATCTGAGGCAGGAGAAGCAGCAGGATACGAGCATCGTCAAAATGCTTGGGCTGTCTATAAGCGTCAGGACGTTCAGGATCGGATTGCTTATCTAAATTTAGAACGAATGGCTGACTTACGTGTTGATCAGTACTTAGTAATTAAAAACCTTCGAGATATTGCAGAACGAGCTATGGAAGAAGGTGAATATTCTGCTGCAAACAAGGCTAACGAATTGCTTGGTAAGCATATGAATATGTTTACAGATAAAGTTCAGCACGAACATTCAGGAAAAGTTGATATTAAACAATTAGCCGATGATGACTTAGATAAGCGCATCAAAGAGCTTGAAAGTAAGGTAATGCAAGATGACAAGAGAGGAGAAACTTGAATATTTAGCATTACTTGAAGAAAAGGCTCGTCGTTTAGAAACTTATAGATATAAAGATTTTGGCGACAAGTTATATCCATTCCAAAAAGAATTAATCAAAGCGACTAGTCAATATTCCCAAGTCATGTTAATGGCTGCCAACCGTGTCGGGAAAACAATGACCGGTACTTATGTGGATACTATTCATGCGCTTGGACATTATCCGGATTGGTGGGATGGGCATACTTTTGATAAAGCTCCTTTAATCTGGCTATTAGGGTACTCAGGCGAAAAGATCAGAGACCTCTTGCAAACTCCTATTTTTGGTAGACGTATTGAGAATAATTGGACTGGGGGGCTAATCCCGCCTGAATACATTCTTGAGCATGAGTCAATGACAGGTACACCAAATGCTATGCGTACTGTTTATGTGCGTCATGGTGGTGGTGGTGATGTTCAATACCAAACTTCAAAAGTTCAGTTGTGGTCCTACTCTCAAGGGCAGCATGCATTGATGGGTGACAGTGTTGACTGGTATCACATTGACGAAGAGCCAAAAGATCAGCAAATTTTCCCACAGGTTTTGACTCGTACTGCAACAGGCGATCAAGGTAGAGGCGGTAGAGGAATTCTAACGTTCACGCCTGAGAATGGTCGAACTGATCTGGTTATTCAGTTTATGGATACTCCATCAAAAGGTCAGTATCTGATTCAAGCTGGTTGGGATGACGTAACCCATTTATCTGAGCAAACTAAACAGACGCTTCTTGAGTCATTTCCTCCACATCAAAGAGAAATGCGTACCAAAGGTATCCCAATGCTTGGGCATGGACGTATATATGACTTAAGTGAAGACTATATCACCTGTGATCCATTTGAGATTCCAGACCATTGGATGGTTATTGATGGAATGGACTTTGGTTGGGATCACCCGCAAGCACAAGTGCAATTAGCAATTGATATGGAAACAGAAACTATCTATGTCACTCATGCATGGAAGCAAAACCGCTTATCTCCAAATGATGCGTGGGGCGCTGTTAAGTCTTGGGCTAAAGATGTACCCACAGCATGGCCTTTGGATGGGCTACAAACCGAAAAGGGTTCAGGTAAGCAGCAAAAAGCCTATTACAAAGAGGCGGGTTTTAACATGCTTCATGAACATGCAACTTGGCCTGATGGTTCAAACGGGGTTGAGGCAGGCTTATTTGAAATACTTGATCTTATGCGTAAAGGGCAGTGGAAAGTTTTCAAGGGGCTTAGAGCATTTTTAGACGAGTTCCTTCAATACCATCGTGACGAGAAGGGCCGAATTGTAAAGGTTGGCGATGATGTCCTTGATGCTGCACGTTATGCCTACATGATGCGTCGTTTCGCAATTAGAAAAGGCCTAGTAGGCAAACCTAAAAAACCAAAAGTAACAGTAATTCCAACAGCACATCGCTGGTAATAATTCAATTTAAGTGAGGTCAAGTTGTGACTAAAAAAGAACAACTTGCGACCATTCACGCCCGTGCAAAAGCTCATTTCGACAAAATTCAAAGTGCTGTGCGTGATGAGCGTCAACAGTGTTTAGAGGATCGTCGTTTTTATTCAATCGCTGGGGCGCAATGGGAAGGCAAGCTAGGCGAGCAATTCGCAAATAAGCCGAAGTTTGAAGTCAATAAAATCCACTTGGCTGTCATTCGAATTATTAATGAATATCGAAATAACCGAATCACAGTAGATTTCGTTTCTAAAGACGGTTCACAGAATGATGAGCTAGCAGATACTTGCGACGGCTTATACCGGGCAGATGAGCAGGATTCTGGTGCAGAAGAGGCATATGACAATGCTTTTGAAGAGGCTGTAGGTGGTGGCTTCGGTGCTTTCCGTTTACGTGCTTGTGAAGAGGATGACGAAGACGAAGAGAATGAACGTCAACGTATCAAGATTGAGCCAATTTTTGATGCTGACTCATGCGTGTTCTTTGACTTGGATGCTAAGCGTCAAGACAAGGCAGATGCAAACTTTTGCTTTGTCCTAACTTCAATGACTCATGATGCCTACATAGAAGAATATGGTGATGATCCAGCTAGCTGGAATAAAGACATTTCAAATGCGGAATTTGATTGGTGCACACCAGACATTGTCTATGTAGCTGAATACTACGTTGTTGAAAAGGTCAAAGAGAAACAACACATCTTTGTCTTAATCGATGGTACTGAACAGCGCTACATGGCTGATGAGCTTGAGAATGATCCTTCAATTCTAGAGCGTCTGAATGCAACAGGTGCACAAGAGTTAAGAATTAAGACTCTTGAGCGTCGTAAAGTACGAAAGTACATGATGAGCGGCTCTCAGATTCTTGAGGATTGCGGATACATTGCAGGCCGTTATATCCCGATTGTTCCTGTCTATGGCAAGCGTTGGTTTGTAGACAATGTAGAGCGTTGTATGGGCCATGTACGCCTTTGTAAGGATGTGCAACGCCTCAAGAACATGCAACTTAGCCGGTTAGGTGAAATTGCAGCTTTATCGCCAATCGAAAAGCCAATCATGGCACCTGAACAGGTTGCTGGCTTTGAACATATGTGGGCGAATGACAATATCGACAATAACCCGTATTTGCTTGCCAACCCACTAACTGACATCAATGGCAATGTGATTGCGCAAGGTCCAATTTCATATACAAAGCCACCTCAGGTTCCACAATCTTTAGCAGCTTTGTTGCAATTAACAGATGTAGACATTCGAGAGCTTTTAGGCAATCAAGAACAGGGAGAAAAGATCAATGCCAATGTGAGTGCAGAGGCGATTGACTTAGTTCAAAACCAACTTGGAATGCAGTCTTACATCTACATTGACAACTTTGCAAAGGCTATCAAGCGTTGTGGCGCAATTTGGCTCTCAATGGCCAAAGAACTTTATGTTGAAGAAGGTCGTCGAATGAAGACGATTGGAAAGCAAGATGAGGTGGATAGTGCAGAGCTTTCAAGACCGGTAATTGGTGAAAGTGGCATTGAATATGAAAATGACTTAACAAAAGCATCATTCGATGTTGGTGTAGATGTCGGCCCGACTTCATCAAGCAAGAAGTCCGCAATCGTACGTCAATTACAAGCCTTACTTCCATTCACTACAGATCCGCAAGACATGAAGATTCTACTTGCAATGATCTACATGAACATGGAAGGCGAAGGAATCAAAGATTTCCGCAATTACTACCGCAAATGGTTAGTTCAAATCGGTGTTGTAGAGCCTACCGAAGAAGAGCAACAGGAATTGATTGCTGCAGCGCAGAATCAACCGCCTGATCCTCAAGCAGAACTTGCAAATGCATTAGCTATGGAAGCCCAAGCTAAAGCGCAGAAAGCACAGGCTGACACATTCTTAACGGCTGCAAAAACCGAACAAACCAAAGCTGACACAGCAAAAACTATCGCATCAATGGAAAACGAGCAGAGAGATTCTGTTGTTAATGCCATTGAAAAGATTAATCAAAACATGGCGTCCGCTCAGCCTATGAGTGAGGGAGTAGCAAATGTCTGAACAAGATCTAGAGCAACAAGACGAACTTCAAGATGACGAAAATCTTGATATTGAAACACCGAATGATGATGAAGATCGAGATGATGCCGAATCAACTGAAGGTGAAGATACTCAAGAAGAAGGTGAAGAGTTCGACATTGTTGTAGGTGATGAAAAGCCAGAAGAGCAGCAAGAAGATGACTTTCATGGTAAGCCTGCACCACAGTGGGTAAAAGATCTCCGTAAAGAGAAGAAAGAATCTGATCGTCGTATCAAGGAGCTTGAGGCCAAGCTTAATGAACAGAACAAACCAGAAGCTATTGAGTTAGGCGAGAAGCCTACTCTAGAAAGCGTTGGTTACGATGCAGATGAATTCGAAAAGCAACTTGTTGAGTGGACTGCAAAGAAAGCCCAGTTCGAGCAACAAGAAGCAGCTAAGCGTGCAGAGCAGGAGAAGGCACAAAAGGTTTGGCAAGAAAAGCTAAACAACTATGAAGCCAAAAAGACTGCAATTAAATCAAAAGTTCGTGACTTTGATGAGGCCGAAGAATTTGCACGAGATGTGCTAAATCAGACTCAACAAGGCATTTTGATTCACGCAGCAGAAAAACCTGAACTTCTTATCTATCACCTAGGTAAAAACCCTCAAAAAGCAAAAGAATTGGCAGCACTAACCGACCCGATTCAATTCGCTTTTGCAGCAGCAAAAATTGACGCTCAGATTAAGGTTACGACTCGTAAGCCATCTACAAGCCCTGAAAGAAAACCAAGTGGTTCGGCTCCGTTGAGTGGCACGGTGGATACAACGCTTGCAAAGTTGCGCGCTGAAGCAGAAAGAACAGGCGATTACACCGAAGTAAATAAATACAAGCGAAAGCTTAAACAAAATCAATAATGGAGTAGGCAATAATGTCTAATAGTTTCTCTAAAGAAGAACGCGTTGCCTTTGAGGAAATGTTGGAAGGTTTTCAAGACCAACTTGTTCTATCAAAGTTAGTAAATAAGTACCGAATGAGTGATGTTGAAGCTGAACGCTCTAACAACACTATTTGGCGTCCTATGCCTTACATTGCCACTTCTTACGATGGCATGGACCAAACAGGCAACTTTAAAGATAAAACACAGTTATCTGTACCAGCTACCATTGGCTATAAAAAATCTAGTCCATGGATTCTTGATGCTCAAGAACTACGTGACCAACTTCAAGAAAATCGCTTAGGCGATGCTGCAAAACAGAAGTTAGCTTCTGATATCAACGTTGCAGTAACAAAAGTAGCTTCTTTGCAAGGCACATTAGTTGTTAAGCGTACAGGCGCAGCTACTGGCTTTGATGATGTGGCCCTTGCTGATGCAATCATGAATGAGCAAGGCATCCCAATGAATGATCGTCGTATTGCTTTGGCAACGCGCGATTACAACTCAATGGCTGGAGACTTAGCTAAACGTCAAAACGTTGTCGGTAAAGTTCAGACTGCTTATGACCGCGCATACATCGGTGATGTGGCTGGTTTTGATGCGTTTAAACTCGACTACTCAGAGCGTTTAGGTGCTGCTACAGCAACAGGCGTGACCATTGGTGCTGCTAACCAGTTCTACGTTCCTAAAGCCACTTCTACAGCAGCGACTGGTGAAGTAGGTAATGTAGACAACCGTTATCAAACAATCACTGTTGCGGTAACTGGTGGAGCATTGAAAGAAGGTGATGCATTCACAATCACTGGTGTTGAATCAGTTCATCAAATCACTAAGCAAGCAACTGGTCAGTTAAAGACTTTCCGTGTTGTAAAAGTGAATAGCCCAACATCGGTTGTAATTTCTCCTCCGATTATCTCGGCTCAGGGTGGTTCAGAAGCAGAAAAGCAATATCAGAATGTAAGTGCTACACCTGCAAATGGTGCAGTTATTACAATGCTGAACACTGCAACAGCTTATGCAAACCCATTCTGGCATCGTGATGCAATTGAGTTGATTCCTGCTCGCTATGCAGTTCCTACGAATGCTGGTGCAGCTGTAATGCGCGCAACAACAGATCAGGGAATTGAGCTGGTATTCCAGAAGCAATATGACATCAACACAATGAAGACTAAGTATCGTCTAGATACTATGTTTGGTGTTGTGATGGTGAATCCAGAAATGGCTGGTATTGAATTATTCAACCAAACCTAATCTAACCCAGTGACGACAAATGCCCGCTATATGCGGGCGTCGTCATTTTTGGAGGCTGAAATGTCAGATGAATATCCTAAAGCTCTATATCGTGGCGACACTAAATCATATGAACATGTGATTGCAGACGGTGAAGATCACGAACAGCATTTGCGTGAAGAAGGCTACGTTAATTATTCAGAACTAAAAGAGCCTGAAATTGTGGTGGTTGGCAAGGTAGCTGGTTCAAGTGGTGAACTTAAGCAGGTCCAAGAAGAACTACTTGAGGCTTTAAAGAAAAACAAATTTCTTGAAGAGCAACTTGCCACAGCAACAGGTGAATACATTGTTCAAATCAATAAGCTCAAAAAAGAGAATGACGGCTATAAGTATTCAGCAATGGATGCAGGTGAGTTAAAAGCTATTCTTGATGAGAAGGGCATTAAATATGGCTCACGCGATGGCAAAGATGTTCTTGTAAACCTTGTGCTTGAAAACCTTTACCCAAAAGAAGGTGAATAATCATGTCATGGACAAAGCGGCAACTTGTCGAAACTGCATTTGAAGAAATCGGAATGGCTGCTTATGTCTTTGACTTACAGCCTGAACAGGTAGAGAGTGCGCGTCGATCTATGGATGCAATGGCTGCATTATGGTCATCCAAGAACATTCAAATTGGCTACCCATTGCCAACCGAGGCAGATAGTAGCGATTTAGATCAAGACAGTTACATACCAGATTATGCTATTGAAACTTTCTATTTGAATTTAGCAAAGCGTTTAGCATCAAAATTTGGCAAGGTCTTAGCACCTGAAAAAGTAGTGTTGGCGAAAGAAGGTTATGAAAACCTTTTGCGAATGGCAGTATCTCACCCACCTCAAATGAAATACGCATGTTCACTCCCATCAGGGGCAGGCAATAAACAATGTGATCCATTCATTGTTAATACACAAGACAATGTAGTTTTAGCACCTAATCAAGATGCGGAGTTTTTCAATGAGTAGACGTCTTAATGAAACTGATGCTTTAGGTGTTGGTGACCAATTCGTTTTATATAAAGGGAATTGCACAGATTTTCGAGCAGTACCTCAAGATAGAACTTTCTAATTAAGTTTGAGAAAATTGAGCATAGAGTCCAAGAGTTAGAAATTCTGAATGAATTAAAAGATAAAGATATTAATGATTTAGAAAATAAAATTCGAAATCTTGAAGAAAAACTTTTTAATTATGAGAACCCTCATTCATAAACTTTAAAAAAGCACCCAAGGGTGCTTTTTTAATAATAAATCTAATTTTTGATGTTATTTCCAAGGTATTCTTCGAAGGCCTTTTCATCCAATTCTAATTTACTATTTTGTTGATTATCGAGTTTAGAGTTTCGCTCATTTTCAGACATATTTAAAAACTTTTCGACAACACCAGACATAAACACTTCAAACTGCTCTTGGAGAGAGCGATTATTTTTTTGAGCTTCATATTCGATAAATTCAACAATTTTTCGGGGGAACTCATGAATATTATAGGTTATTGAAAAATTACCATCTGGTTGTTCTTTTGCATCACCACGTGTTTTTGGAATTAGATTTGAAGAATCAATCCCTAACGCATCAGCTATTTTGTAAAGGTTAGAATCTCTCGGGATGACATCAAGCTTAACCTCATAATCTGAGATTATTTTTCTACTTAAACCTGTCTTGTCTGCAAGTTGTTGCTGAGAAAGACCGGCCTTTGATCTAAAAAATTTAAGACGAGCACCAAAAGAATCTTTCATAAAAAATAAATCCACGAGTTGACAAGGTTTAAAACTTATCGTAACTTATCAATAGTTATCAAAAATAGAGAGGTTATGATAACAATGTACACTTGTTCCTATGATGACGAATTAGCAGATATTGTCAAGGCTGCTGCCAAGAGAGAAAACCGTACCTATCGAGGTCAATTCAATCATTACTTAAAACTGATTCTTCAACACGAAGGTCTTCTTGAAACTCCAGAAAATAAAAAAGCAGATTGCACTCGCCAAAGTAACCAATCTGCTTCTGTTTAACCCACACAAAGGAATTAAACCTATGACTATAGTAGCAGAAAAAATTGATTTACAACATACCTTAACTGGAGATCAGGTACTTGATCTGGTTGAGGTGGATATTGGTGGTGACAAGCAGTTTGCTGTAGATGCCAGATCATTACATTCATTTTTGGAAGTTGGTCGTGATTTTGCTAACTGGATAAAACAACGTATATCTAAGTACAAATTCCAAGAGAATGTAGACTTTGTTTTAACGGTCGCCAAAACGGGCGTCCGTTCAAATGTTGTTCAAAAAGACTATTCATTAAGTCTAGATATGGCAAAAGAACTTTGCATGGTTGAGAACAATGATAAGGGGCGCGAAGCTAGACGATATTTCATTCGTTGTGAAAAATTAGCATTTGAAGCTATGAAAGAAAAGTTTATGGGTAGTGCAATTGAAACACGAAAAGTAATTACACCTGAACAAAAAGATTCATTGCAGAAGATTGTAGATGCTAAGGTAAACGGCAAAAATGGATTAAGGGCACAAGTTTGGACTCGACATAATCGGCATTTCAAAATTAACTCTTATCATGAACTTCTAGCCATTCACTTTGAAGACTCTGTGCAGTATCTATTAAGTATGGAGCTAAAAGGGAAGGTAGAAAATCCTTTAGTACCAATGCAAGTAAATAATGAGCCGTGGAACGACACCGATGTTCAGTTCTTAATGTGGTTTGTGCCTAAGATTTCAAAAATTATTAAGAACGATATTTATCCTGCATTGAGTATCTTGCGCAGTGAATGTGCTGCACAGGTAATAGGGATAACTCAAGAGATGGCGGTACATGCCAATGCATTAAATCGAAGAGCATTGAAACATGGTATGACGCACTATTCACAATTAGGTGGGCAACCTATCCATACAATTGAATGGTATTTATCATAGATAAACAAAAACCGCCGAAAGGCGGTTTTTTAATATCCAAAAACAAAACCCCGATGTTGACGCATCGGGGTTTTTGCATTTCCACCAACCGACGAAAGTAAGAGGAAAATAAATCTATATGGAGCATTTTAAACCAATAGTGGAGCTTATGAAAGTGTCTATTGAAAAATATGGTTTATGGCAAACAATTTTTGCCTTTTTATTACTATTTTCTATACCAATATTAATCTGGAAACTTCCAGAAATTATTTCAGCGATTAAAGCCTAAAAGCCGACCTATAAATGGTCGGTTTTTTATTGCCTGAGGAAAAGTTATGGCAACAAGAGAAAACTTCGAAAAGCTATTAGGCTCCCCAAATGTGCGGAAGATGCTTGACTTGATTGCCAATGCTGAAGGCGTTCAACATGGCTATAACACATTGTTTGGCAATGAACGTTTGGATGATCTATCAACTCATCCAAATATTAAAAAGCAATTTAAACAAACTGATGGACAGATAAAAAATACAACCGCCGCAGGCCGCTACCAATTTCTCAGTGATACTTGGAATGGTGTTGCTAAACAGCTTGGTTTAAAAGATTTCTCACCTAAAAACCAAGATATCGCAGCAGTTGCGCTTTTGGCTCAGAATGGTGCTTTGCCATCAGTTTTGAAAGGCGACTTTAAAACAGCAGTTCAAAAGTCTGGTAGTACATGGGCTTCTTTACCATCTTCTCCTTATGCACAACCAAAAAAGTCTTGGAGTGATTTGGGACTAGACAATCCTGCACGTGATCAATATCAATCACAAGCTTCAAAAATTGTTGCTGCATACAAGCAAAAACAGAAGGAGCAAGAAGTAAAAGCTCAATCTGTAGATCAAGCAGCACGCTCTCAAAGAATTGTGGAAGCTTATCAAAAAGCTCAACAAAACGGACAAATTAAGAGTGCTGCCAATCAACCACAAGGGCTACCAGACTTCGATGCAAATGGCGTGATTACTTATGATCAACCGCAAGCAGCTCCACAAGTTCCAGAACCATCTTTTGCTGATAAAGCACTTGGATTAGGTGAAACAGCACTATCTGCTGCCACTGGTGCAACTGGCGGCACACTCGGAATGATTGGCGGAACTATAGGGCAAGCAGGCCGCGAAATCCTAGCCGGTAATTTCGGTACACCTGAAGCAGCTCAGCGTATTTCACAAAATGCAGCAGAAGGTGCAGCAGATTTAACATATGCGCCAAGAACGCAAACAGGTCAGGAATATGCTCAAACTTTGGGGGAAATCTCCGAGCCATTAGTTGCTTTAACTCCTGCTTTAAGTGAACTAGCTTTAGCAGGACAAGCCGCTCGTGGTGTTGCTCCAATTGCACAAGGCCAAGCTATTAGAGCAGGGCAGGCAGTTGCTCCTGTAGCTGAGCGTGCAGGGAAAATGGCAGCGAGACCAGTTCAAGCTGTAGCTAATGCCACTCGTTCAGGCGTACAACGTATGGGCGAAATGGTTGGTTCAAGAACACCAGAAGCAGAAAGCCCAGCACCTGCAAACGTCGGTGCAGCACAAGTAGATCAAGCGACAATACGACAAGCACTTTCTCAAGACTTGCCTTACCCAGTGCAACTTACTGAAGGTCAAATGACGCGTGATCCTGCACAACTTAAGTTTGAAGTTGAAACTGCTAAGGATTCAGACTTAGGTGCTCCACTACGGCAACGTCAAGAAGAGCAACATCAAGTTATGCAACATAACTTGGATGCGTTTATTGATATGACTGGTGCTCAGGCAACCAATATGCGTGAAACAGGTATAGCGGTTGATAAGGCTTTACAAAAGCAACTTCAAGCCGATAAAAACCGTGTACGTGTGGCTTATGCAAAAGCTGACAAATCAGAGGAAGCACAAAGACCAGTAGACCTTACACAACCTGTGAGATCAGGTGAAAATGATCCAATGTCTGTGATTGATTATCTGAATTCACAACCTGAATTACCAACTACACCAATTTTAACAAGTGCTAAACGTACTGCTGAATCTCTAGGAATCGCAAGACGTGGCGAAAAGGGCGAATTGATTCCCAACAATCCAACCATTAAGCAAATGGAGAAGTGGCGACAAGAGATCAATGCCAATACCAATCAGGAAGCGCCAAATATTAGGCAAGCTGCAATTCTAAAAGACATGATTGACCAACATGTTGAGCCGGTTGTAGGTAATCTCTATAAAGCGGCACGGAATGAACGTAAGCGCATGGCAGACCATTGGGAAAATCGCACAATTATTCGTGATTTAACGACAAATAAAGCTGGAACCGAAGACCGTCGTGTGGCTCTTGAAGATATTCAAAAGCGAATTATTCATGATGGTTCACTTGATGATCTTCGTGTTGCAAAACGTGCTCTCCTTACAGCAGGGGAAGAAGGTAAGCAAGCATGGCGTGATATCCAAGGTCAAACGCTTCAAGAGATTAAGAATGCTGCTACAGCTGGCGTTGCACCAGATGGGCAGGGCAATCAAATGGTAAGTGCAGCTGCCTTGAATAAAGCGATTAAACGTTTAGATGACGCAGGAAAACTTGATTATGTCTTTGGTCCACAAGGTGCCGAAAAGCTTCGAGCAATAAATGAAATTTCTAAGACTTTATTTACCACCCCTACATCCGCAGCAATCAATCATAGCAACACTGCCGCAACACTAGCCGCTGCAATGGATATCGCAATGTCTGGTTTATCTGGATTTCCTGCGCCTGTTGCTACAGCTTTGCGGCTTGCCACTAAACACATTAAGGACAATAAGGTTAGAGCTAGAGTGATGAAAGCTCTCAATCCATCCCGTCCAAATTCCTAATCCAAACAAATAACTGAACCCCGCTAAATGCGGGGTTTTTCTTTTCCAGATTGCAAAAACAGGCTCTAAATTCAGGAGTTTTCGAATGACATTGTCAATTTCAAATCAGTACACAATATTGAATGATCTAGACGGCAAGCCATTAGATTCAGGTTATTTGTACATTGGAGAGGCTGGTAAAAATCCTGAAGTTTATCCGATCCCTGTTTTCTGGGATGAAGATTTCACCAAGCCAGCTCATCAGCCAATTACAACTAGGAATGGCTTTATTTATAACAATGGTGGTCCATCTAAGCTTTATGCAAATGTTGGCAGTTGCTCCATTATTGTGAAGAACAAGAAAAAAGTTACCGTTTATACAGATCTAAATGTAACTGCTACAAGTGCCTCATCTATTTTTGATGGCGATGAAAATCAGAAAGACATCAATGACAAGACAGCACAAGTAGTTCCAACTATAAGTGACCTTTTAAATGTGGCAGTTCGTAAAAATCAACAGACTGTTTATGTTCAATCATACAACGCGCCGATTTTTGCAGAACTATATCCGTATAAAGGGGGTGACAACTTTACTTATGTTGACTCATTAAAAGATCAGTATAACGGTGTAACGATCTTTAACGGATGGTTAAGGGATTTAACTGACAAACAAATCAGCACATACGATGCGGGCTTAACTGGCGATATCTCAAAAGATGGAGATTCGACAGTAAAGCTAAATACAATTGCAAGTGTAATTTCAGACGGATTTGAAGTTATTTTTGCTGGAAAGTTCTCTATTAGCACGAATATTAGCTTTAAGAATCTGTATAACTTAAAAATCACAGGTATAGATTCACTAATTTCAGGTAATAAAGCAACGTGGGTCTTTGGTGAAAAGATTAATGGCTCTACCAACCACAGGGGCATGATTTCATTTAATAATTGTCCAAACTTGAAAATTAGTATGCTGGGTGTTAAAGGAATCCAAAAAAATATTTTTGGTTCATTTCAAGATGGGGATTCATGTATACAAATCGTGAATTGTCCAAATTATGAAATACGACTTTGTACATTAACAAACTGCTTTGCATGGCCAATTATTGCCGAAGGAAGCCCATTTCCAGTTATTGAATATAATGTTATTGCTGATGCGGTGCACCAAAGCGGTATTAACGCATGTGTTGGAAGTGGCGTAAACTCAAAGATTAACTTCAATCATATTTCGAATTGCGGGCTCTATGGCATTGAGTTTGAAACATATACATATCATGAGACAGATACATTTGAGTGTATGGGCAATGTTATTTCTGACTGTTTTGTTGGCATTACTCCGACTGGCACGGGTGTAACTAACGGTTTGATAATTGGTAACCGAATCACAAAATGTGGTTACACTGGAATGCTATTCCAAAACTTGCCGAATAGTTTATCTCTATCTGTTTTCAACAACACGTTAGATGAGAACTATCGCGGATTTATTTTTAAATCTTCTCCGAACACGTTTGCACTAATGAATAATATTCGAGGGCGTGCAAAAACTGATCTTTATTTAAAAATAAATGTAGATTACTTTGTATTAAAAGTTATTGATGCACATAGCTTTTTAATCAAGAGAGGGGCTGTAAGTGGTCCGGGTTCTATTTATGTTAATGGGTATCAGTTTACTGTTACATCAGTTACAGATTATACAGACCCAACTGGTGAATTCGGCTCAGATACTGATCTCTCTAAAGTTACAGTATCAGAGAATATAACTGAAGACCTTGTTCTAAATAAGCATTTGCAGAGAAAAGTTACAGCTGGCAGTGTTACAGAAGCTAACATTTCTATGCTTAATGACAGCAATAGTCTTATTGTTAAGAACAATATCTTAAGCGGCGGTAGTTATGGTTTCTTTTACACTCAGAGCGAAGATATTGTAATTCCTGCAGGAACAAAACAATATGTCTATGATAACGAGATATTAGATTTTGATATAAATGCTGTGCTTCACACACAGTCTACAAGCCATGTTTATTATCGCGGCAATAAAGTTAGAACTAAGTCAATTGCAGCATATGTTTTGCATCTTGATCTCATCTTAAACGGATCATTTGCAACAAAATCACTTTTACAAGTTAATGACGGTAAGGCCCATACAAATACTGATAAACCGATACATTATTTTAGTGCATACAATGACGAGTTGATTATCGGTGTTTATGCTAGTTATTTGAATGGTGCGACAACTGGGCAACCAGCAGTTAAGTTAAATTCTGGTGCTGCTGTAATTGAATCAACGCCGGATCAAACGTTAACAACAGGTCGATTTTTCAGAATTAATGCTGTACTGAAAAAGGGAGTAAATACTGTCGAAATGCTAGATACAGTTGGCGATTTAATTTACACAAATACTTTTATTGATTTAATTGTACCAGCGTAGGCAAATATTATGAGCGAAGAACTTTCAACTGAAGATGTTAACGTTTCTGAAGTTAAAGCTGAAGAAACGCTTATGAGTGAGAATATTTCAAAAGATTCTTCTGAATATATTCTTGAAATGCGGAAAAATCTTATTTTTATAGAATAGTACACAACAAATCACCACAAGCCCTTTGCTTCAATAGCTTAGGGCTTTTTTTTGCCGAAATTAGGGGGCTGCATGGCAGACAATCAGCAAATTATAGATACATCGACCGCTTTGGCGGCCAGTAAGGGTGCAACATACGGGGGAAGTGTGGCAGGAGCAGTTTCGGCGTGGATCGGGTCAATCGATTTAGCATTTTGGGTCAGTATCATCATTGGTTTAGCTGGTTTTTTAATGAACTGGTACTACGCCAGAAAGAAAAATAAGCGCGATGAAATTGCACTTAAAGCCTATTTAGAAAGCTTGGAAAATAAAGGTGACTGTAATGTCAAACAAGACTAAATATGTCGCCGCATTCTTAGCAGCTTCGGCTGCTTTTTTTGTGGGCGTAAAAAACGATGAAGGGTTTACATCAAAGCCAGTAATTCCCGTTAAAGGGGATCGGCCAACACAGGGCCATGGTTCAACATTCAAGCCAGATGGCTCACCCGTAAAAATGACAGATCCACCAATTACACGTGCGACCGCAGATAAGTGGTTGCGAAATGATGTGGCCAAGCGTGAAGTCGCGTTTAAAGATTCATTGAAGGGCGTGAAATTATCACAAACTGAATATGACCTTTACTTGGATTTTTCATATCAGTACGGGGTACCAACATTCGCAAAATCATCAATGCTTAAACACTTGAAAGCTGGTCAATATAAAGCGGCTTGCGACTCATTACTTAAATATAAGTACGTTGCAAAGCGCGATTGCTCTATTCGTAAAAATGGATGCTATGGCGTCTGGACTAGACAGCTTGAACGACACGCAAAATGTATAGGAGCGCAGTGATGTGGATTGTATTTGCTGCTAAATATTGGCGAGAAATCATTATTGTGTTTCTCGCTTTTTTATTGGCCATATCTTTGGCCGTACTCAATTACAAAACTGGTCAGCTAAAAGAAGCTGAACAAAAGTGTCAATCTCAGATCCAAGAGATTGAGCGCAAGAATTTGAAAGCTCTTGCAGAAAAGCAAAATCAGATCAATAAAGTGAGCGCAGACTATGAGCAAGTCAAAGCAGAGCAAAGCACTAAAGTCGAAACAGTTACACGTGAAGTGCAAAAGATCGTGGAGCGTCCTATTTATAAGTCTAGCTGTATTGACGATGCTGGGGTGCAGCAACTCAATGAACTCATTAAAGCCGGTAATACCAGCTAACTTAATGCAGCCATGCCCAAATCTAAATGAATTGGCGGGAACAACGGGCAAAGATTTAATGATCTGGTCAGTTGATACAGTTGCAAAATATAATGACTGCAAAGCAAGACACGGTGCGATTGTGAAGGCTCTTGAGTAAGAGCCTTTATTAATGTGCAATTATTTGCTCAATAATCTGGATAATTGCACATTTTGAGCAAAATTATTCTCAATTTCTTTTACTCTTTCCACCATAAATAGCTCATCCAGATCAAACTCTTTAGCTAACTTCATATTTTTAAAATAAGACAATGCACAGTCTTCCGCTAAACCAAGATCAAGACTTCCATTCATATCGCGTATACAAATATTGAAGTCTATAGCATCTTTAATTACTAAAAGATCAGCAAATATGTCGTTTGGATATTCTGCTGACAATCGAGCATATTCTTTCTTATATGCTGAAAGCAGCTTCATAATTTCATCATCTGACATAGCATACAGATATGCAGAAAATTCATCTTGAATATAAGCCTTACCTTTACGTTTCATTTCTTCAATAATAATCAAGTGACGCTGTTCTTTAATTTCAAGCAAAGCCCCTTGCAATCCCATCAAACGCGATTCAATGATCTTTTGAATATTGGCCCAAATGCCAACTGGAATAGGTTTCTTTCCAGTCATCCAGTCAGTTATCGTTGGTCGAGCGACTGGCAATGCATCTGCCAAAGAAGCTTTCCATGCATTACCAAATGCAGCAATTCCTAGCTTTTCAAGCAATTCAATCTGGTTAATCATTTTCATATTTCCAAAAAAAAGTAAAAAGGCTCATTTCTGAGCCTTCTGAATTAGTTCATAGCATTACGGAATGCTGAAACAACAAGAGAAAATTTATCGCCATAAGCATCTGATGTATTAACAATTTCATCCATTGTTTCTTTTGATACGCTTACTGCATCACGACCAATTGCAACTTTTAGTGAACGAGGTGAGTATGAAACAACTTCACCACGTAAAAGAGTATTGAAAGATTTAGCGAATGGTTTTGCAATTTTAGAAGTATTCATTTTTAAAGCCCTTTGCTTTTTGACTGATGACCAGTTCATCTGTCTATGAGTCAATAATAGACTAATTATAATTAGTCGTCAATATCTGTTTGTATTATTTTTAATCTTTTTTATAATTTCATAAAAATGGAGATAGCAATGCAAGTCATGATCATGGTTTCGGAAGCGGGGAGAATGGAGAATACTTGCAATCTACCCGCTGATTTAGATAAGAACGGGAATGTTCTTAAAATCTATGACTACTCATTAAAAGAGTTGCCGATTAATTTGGATGGAACTGTCACTTACAATGGCAAAAGATGGTCCTTTGATAAGAAGCAATCGTCTACCTAGACGGTAAAGTCTTGGCATAATCTGCTTTTATTTGATCACAATAATCTGCCCAGCTTTGCATCATCTCTCTTCTTTTCTCTAAATGCTTTGTCCGGTTGTATGCTCGACCATGCATATCTTTAACTTTGTGTGCTAATTGCTGCTCAATGATTTCAATAGGGTAGTTAAGTACTTCCTCTAATATTGTTCTTGCAGAAGCTCGGAAGCCATGTCCGCAAACTTGTTCAGATGTATAGCCTAACCTGCGTAATGCTTGGTTAATTGTATTTTCTGACATTGGTTTAAGTTTGCTAGTCATAGAAGGGAATACATACTCACTTTCCCCGTCAGGATCATAAGTCAGTTCCTTTATTTTCAGCAACAGTTCTTTAACTTGTTTAGGAATAGGCACAAGGTGTTGAACGCCAGTTTTGTTTCTAGTTTTCGGTGGAGTATATCTCCAAAGATCAACTTCTAAATCAATGTCTGGCCACTTTGCATAACGTAATTCACCGGGGCGAACAAATACATAAGGAGCAATTTTTAAAGCAATTTGGGTAATGAATGTACCCTCATAAAAATCGATGTCGTAAAGTAGTTGAGCAAATTCATTTGATTCAGTTAGAGCTGATAAATGTTTTACCTTAGGTGTTTTTAAAGCGCCTCTTAAATCTTGGGTTACGTCTCTCTCACATCTACCAGTGGCAACACCATATCTCATGATTTGTCCGCATTTCACTTTAACTTTTTTTGCTGTCTCTAATTTTCCTTGTTTCTCATAAATACGACAGATATTTAAGACTTCTACTGGGGTGACTTTATCTATAGGTTTTTTCCCAATATTGGAGTTTATGACTTGAAGTAATCTTTTATGCCCACGGATAGTTGATTCGGCAAAATCCTGTTTTGATTCCCATTCTGCAGCAACAGCAGCAAAAGTATTTTTCTCTGAGTTTATATGTTCTTGTTCAACTCTTTTACGTTCGACTTGAGGATCAATATTCTGAGCCAGTAAGGTTCTAGCTTCATCGCGTTTAGATCGAGCATCCGCAAGACTTACTTCTGGATATGAACCGAAACCAATGGTGTTTCTTTTTTTTGTATATGGGCGTGAATAATCAAAACGCCAAAATTTATTTTGGTTTTTATCTATAAGCAAATAGAGACCCGAACCGTCAGATAGTTTCAGGGATTTTCCATTTTCTGATTTAGCTTTCTTTATCTTAGTATCAGTAAGTGGGACAACGGTTTTAGGCATTTTTGCGGTACCAATTTTGCGGTATTTTATGAGGTACTGTAATAAGTACCGTAAAAAAACAAGAATTATCTCGGTCTATGTCGGACTATTAAAGACTATAAAAATTTAATAATCAATTATAGATAAAGGGTCCCCGCACTATTTCGGACTAAGGTGTAATTTAATTTGGTGCGCCCTGCGGGACTCGAACCCACGTCGGTCGCTTAGGAGGCAACTGCTCTATCCAGTTAAGCTAAGGGCGCATAATTTTATGATTATAAACAAAAAAGCTATTGCTAAGGCAATGGCTTTTTTCATGTTTTAGGTATTAAAAATTTTGCCATAGTTGTTAATAAAAAGTTAGATCATTCAAAGGTTTTATAATTATTCATGTCTTATATAAAAAATAGAGTTTATAAAGCTAAAAAATCACAAAAAATTCATGTTTGCCTTTCTATGATCTGAAGCAAAACACGAAAACATTCAAGGCAAGCGATCGGGTAAGTGAAGCTATTTTCGGAAGGTTGTTTGTTAAAGAATCAGATTTGGCTACAACATAATTTAAAAGGGCATAACATGAAAAAAATTGATGAACAGGACCTATCTAGAATTATTGAAATGGCATGGGAAGATCGAACCCCATTTGAAGCAATTGAGCGAGAGTATGGCTTACGTGAAAGTGAAGTTATTCGTTTAATGAGATATAACTTAAAATCGAGCAGTTTTAAACTCTGGCGTAAGCGTATGGCAGGGCGTAAAACCAAGCATCAGCAATTACGTTCACCAGAAGTTGAAAGAGCTTACTGTTCTCGTCAGTATAAATATGCTTAAGACCATCAAATATAATCAATTGAAATACAACTGATTCAACAATGAAGAGTAGTGTTGAATCAGTTAAAACAACCCGGTGAAATATTTACTTATTTGAGCGAGCCTGTCGTTTACATCTTTCAGAGCAATATTTTACTTCTTCCCAGCAACGTTCCCATTTTTTTCGCCAGTCAAAAGGGCGTTGACAATAGACACATATTTTCTGGGGTAGATGCTGTTTTTTCATGATCTTAAAGCTTATCAAGTTGATGAATAAGTAACTTTGCATGCTTCATGACAGAAGCTTTATCTTTCATACGATCAAGATTTTTGTAGACCATAGCCATTCGCGGATTTTGACGAAATATGGGCTCATGCTGGCTCATAAAATACCAATACAAACTGTTAAATGGACAACTGTCTGGTTCAGTTTTGGTTTTGACGTTATATGTACAGTGCTGACAATAATTTGACATTTTATATATGTAATTACCTGATGCAGCATAGGGTTTACTTGCCATGATGCCGCCATCTGCATACATCGCCATGCCTAAAGTATTCGGTAATTCGACCCATTCATAAGCATCTACATAGACAGCTAAATACCATTCGCAAATTTCTGATGGATTTACACCTGCTAAAAGCGCAAAGTTGCCTGTAATCATTAAACGCTGAATATGGTGAGCATAGCCATGTTCAAAGGTAGTTCTGAAACACTCGGCCATACATGCCATTTTTGTATCACCTGTCCAGTAATATTGTGGCAGCGGCGTGGTGGCATGAAGGGTATTTTGATCGCTATAGTCAGGCATAGACAACCAATAGATTCCACGCACATATTCCCGCCACCCTAAAATCTGACGAATAAATCCTTCTACTGCATTTAAGGGAGCCTGTCCGTTGTAATAAGCTGTTTGAGCAGCGTCACACACCTCTTGTGGCAATAACAATCCACAATTTAAATAAGGCGAGAGCAGACTATGAAACATAAAATCTGAACCATAAACCATGGCATCTTGATAATCGCCAAAGTGGGGCAGGTTATTAGAAATAAAATGGTCTAAAGCAAGTAAGGCATTTTGACGGGTTGTTGCCCATTGAAAGGAATTGAGATTGCCGATATGTTGAGAAAATTCTTTCTTGACCAGTTGAATAACATCTATATCAATTTGATCATGCTCAAAGGTTAATTTTGGTGGCAAAGGTGGATTGCCTGACCACGCTTTTCGATTGGCTTGATCAAAGTTCCATTGCCCGCCTACGGGTTGTTTGTCATGCATTAAATAGTGAGTTTGCTTGCGCATTTCTCGGTAAAAGTATTCCATCCTTAGCGTTTTATATTTGTTTGCCCATTGCTTGAATTGTTCTACGCTACAAAAGAAGCGATCATCTTCTAAACAAATAACAGGTAGTTTTAGTGAGTTAGACCATGAAGTATCGATTTCATGCTGTAAGCGATACTCACCACATTGGGTAACGACGAGAGCATTCGGGAAGAAGTGTTGCTGTTGCAAAGCAATAAAGTCGACTAACTTTTTTATATGACTTTCGTGCTTAAATATGTGATAACGGATTTTCCAGCCCTGTGCTTTTAATTCTTTTGCAAAGTGTCGCATTGCACTAAAAATCAGCGCTATTTTTTGTGGATGATGAACAACATAAGATGTTTCCTCAAGCACTTCAGCCATCAAAATAACGTCTTCATTTCGGTTTAAATACTTGAGCGTTGCGAGTTGGTGATTTAATTGATCACCCAGAATTAAACCAAATCGCATATTTTTTGCTTCATGAGATGGAACTAACACTAGTCTAAGTTTTCATAGATCAATTTTATGTGAAGCAGTGCTTCTAAGTTCATCACTGGTCAGTTAGCTATAAAGTCATAGTTATAACTTAAAAGCATAGTATGCGTGAATAAAATGTGATTTTAATCAAAAAGATACAAATTAAATAAATTGAAGGTGTTTACCAATATGCGTAAGATTTTTGAAAAATATGTTTTAAGTCTGATCCTTTTGAAGGAGCTATAGAGGCCGTCGAAAGGTTCTTCACTCGAGTATATAAATGGATACCGACAACCTTTCTATTGCTTATATTTTTCAGCAGCAACAACTTTTGGTTGATGCGTATTTTAATCTGCCTTGCCTTAAACAGCAGGAACATGATTTACATATACAAGCAGACCCTCAAGTAATAGCAAGAGATTTCCAAGAAGGTGAACCTATACCAAATGGATATCAATTCATACCTATTCGCCAACTCTTGCAGTATTGGACTAAACCGCAATTTGAACAAGCGAGTCGTGCTTTTCAGTTACTCGAGTGGCGTCGTAATCATCAGTTTTGTAGCCGTTGCGGACATAAAACCCAGCAGCATAAGACTGAATATTCTATGACTTGTCCTGTATGTAATTTCAGTCAATATCCTAGAGTTAACCCTTGTGTGATTACTATTATTACACGTGGAGAGAACGAGATTTTGCTGGCTAAAAGTGCCAGAAATACGGGCCAGATGTACAGTTTAATCGCTGGCTTTGTCGAGGTGGGGGAAACACTAGAAGATGCTGTGCGACGTGAAACATTAGAAGAAGTTGGATTACACATTAAGAATATTCAGTATTTGGCGAGTCAACCATGGCCATTCCCGAGTAACTTAATGTTGGCCTTTAAAGCCGAATATGAAGCGGGCGAAATTGAAATTCAGGAGAAAGAACTCAGTGATGCTCAGTTTTTCAAATTTGATCAGTTACCTGAAATTCCATTTAAGGGCAGTATTGCGCATGCAATGATTATGCATGTTATTCATAGCACACCTGTTGCTGATGACACAAAACAGTGGCTCTAAGCAGACATTCAGATATGCTTTTAATTTTATAGCCTTAAATAAAAAAGCCATTGTCGAGACAATGGCTTTTTTCATGTTTTAAGTACAAGGGGTCAGATTATTGTTCTTTAGCATTAAGTACTTTAAACAAAATAAACATAAGAATAATCCAGATCGGAATCATCATTACAGACTCTTTAAAGCCTTGGCTCCACATAATGTAGAGTACAACAGCAATGAAACCTAAAACCAAATAGTTACTAAATGGTGCCCAAAGTGCAGGGAAGTGAGTTTTTTGACCGAGTTTTTTCATTGCTGATTTAAACTTAAGGTGAGTCATACTGATCATCGCCCAGTTCAATACCAATGCTCCAACTACAATGTACATTAAGTGACTTAAAGCATCTTCAGGTACAAAGTAATTTAAAAGAACACAGCCAAAAATAAGTAATGCAGATAATAAAACTGCTGGTACAGGTACACCTTGTTTATTTACTTTCTTGAAAATTTTTGGCGCGTTACCCTGTTGAGCTAAACCGTAAAGCATACGGCTATTGGCAAACATCCCACTGTTATAAACAGAGAGGGCCGCGGTTAAAATAATAAAGTTCAGTAAATGTGCAGCCCAACCAATACCCATTTGGCTAAAAATCATAACAAATGGACTTTTATCGAGACCGCCAAGATCTAACTGGTTCCATGGCACTAATGAAAGTAAGATCGCTAGTGAACCGATATAGAAAATCAAGATACGGAAAACAACTTGGTTAATTGCTTTTGGAATGGTCTTTTTCGGATCTTTTGCTTCTGCCGCAGCCATACCAATCAGTTCAATACCACCAAAGGCGAACATCAAGAAAGCCAACATGTAGAAGAGGCCACTAAAGCCATTTGGAAAAAATCCACCATGAGACCACAGGTTACTAAATGAAATGCTTGAACCCACATCTGCTGTAAATAGCAAATAAAGGCCAAATACAATCATAGAGATAACAGCAGCAACTTTAATAATAGCGAGCCAGAATTCGGACTCACCATAAAATTTGACGTTTGTTAGGTTAATTGCCGTAATCACGACAAAGAAGAATAAGACAGACGTCCACGCTGGAATATGAGGCCACCAATAATTAATATATTTGGCTACCGCGGTGAGTTCACTCATCGCAACCAGAACATAGAGCATCCAATAATTCCATCCAGCTAAAAATCCGGGAAATTTCCCCCAGTATTTATAAGCAAAATGGCTGAACGATCCTGCAACAGGTTCTTCAACAATCATTTCTCCCAGGTGGCGCATAATTAAAAAAGCAATTAAGCCACCAATGGCATATCCTAAAATAATGGATGGTCCCGCAGATTGAATCACTTGCGCCGAGCCTAAAAATAATCCGGTACCAATTGCTCCACCCATAGCAATTAATTGGATATGTCGATTTTTTAGTCCTCGTTGCAGTGTAGAAGATTCGTTGGTCAAAGGTCTTCACTCACTATGAATAAGTAAATTATTCTAATAGATGGATTTATTTTAGCCTAGACTACAAATTAACAAGCGGTGACTGAAAAGTAACACTAAAAAATATTTAAAATCATTAACTTGCTTTTAATAATTTAAAAATGATTAAAAAATATTCTAAAAATATATTTTTGATAGACTCTTTTTTTCATGATTTTGCTTAATTCGGTCATTGCGAGCATGAATCTAAATTCTCAAAATAAGTCTGCGTCAATACGATTGATGTATAAAAGCATAACGCTATCTCTAGATCACAAAACGATTTAAGATGAAGTGGATGACTAAACGAGTCTGTTTGTTTCGAGATATAAAAACACAAGAGTAAGGATAACAGTTGATATGAGCTCAGTACCGCAAATTAAAATTCCAGCAACATACATGCGTGGTGGAACCAGTAAAGGCGTATTTTTTAAACTTGATGATTTGCCGGAAAGAGCTCAGGTGGCAGGTCAAGCAAGAGATCAACTCTTACTACGTGTCATTGGTAGCCCAGATCCTTATGGAAAGCAAATTGATGGAATGGGTGGAGCGACTTCAAGTACCAGTAAAACCGTTATTCTCGCTAAAAGCACACAGCCAGATCACGATGTAGACTATTTATTTGGACAGGTTTCAATAGATCAGCCTTTTGTAGACTGGAGTGGTAACTGCGGTAATTTGACAGCTGCGGTTGGTTCATTTGCGATTTCAAATGGTTTGGTTGATGCCGATCGTATTCCTGAAAATGGCCTCTGTACTGTTCGAATTTGGCAAAAAAATATTCAAAAAACCATTATTGCCCATGTACCTATCACCAATGGTCAAGTTCAAGAAACTGGTGACTTCGAACTGGATGGAGTGACTTTCCCTGCTGCTGAAGTTCAAATTGAGTTTTTAGACCCAGCCGATGATGGTGAAGAGGGCGGTGATATGTTCCCGACAGGGAATATTGTTGACCAATTAGATGTGCCTGAGATTGGTAGTTTTCAAGCCACATTTATTAATGCCGGTATTCCAACCATTTTCTTAAATGCAGAAGATTTAGGATACCAAGGTACAGAACTGCAAGATCATATTAATGGTGACGCAGCAGCACTAGCACGTTTTGAAAAAATTCGTGCATATGGGGCGGTACAGATGGGTTTAATTAAAGATATTTCAGAAGCAGCTGCACGTCAGCACACACCAAAAATTGCTTTTGTTTCTAAGCCGAAAAATTACACAGCTTCAAGCGGTAAAAACGTTTCAGAAAATGATGTCGACTTACTGGTTCGTGCGTTGTCGATGGGTAAATTACACCATGCCATGATGGGAACAGCAGCGGTAGCAATTGGTACGGCTGCTGCTATTCCGGGCACATTGGTAAATTTAGCAGCTGGTGGTGGCGAGCGTGAAGCAGTGCGTTTTGGACATCCATCGGGAACATTACGTGTGGGTGCTCAAGCTGAACTTACAAATGGTCAATGGGTAGTGAAAAAAGCCATTATGAGCCGTAGTGCACGTGTCTTAATGGAAGGTTGGGTACGCGTTCCGGGTGACAGTTTCTAAAAGTCATTTAAATGAAAAGCCTCTCTACGATAGAGAGGCTTTTTTACTTCTGACATCCATAACTCATCACGCACTTTTTACAGTGAATCGTGTATGATGTAGCACATGAATGTTTCATCACATTCAATAAAATTTCTCTACTGATTTTACGAGGCGACTGTGTCATCACTCTCTCAAGTTAATGCGGATGTTTTAAAACAAGCTCAACAACGTATTCAACAAGATTTATTGACAACACTCGCCGCATTTTCAATTCCTGAACCTTTAAAAAGCGCAGTACACCATGCAGTTATGCTTGGTGGAAAACGTGTGCGTCCAGCTTTGTGTTACGCTACAGCTTCTTTACAAGACAATCCAAATTTTGCTGCGGCTCGCCGTGCGGCAGTTGCGGTTGAACTTATTCATTGCTACTCGCTAGCGCATGATGATTTGCCTTGTATGGACAATGATTTACTTCGTCGTGGTCAGCCAACTTGCCATGTAGCATTTGGTGAAGATACCGCTTTACTTGCAGGCGATATTTTACAGTCGATGGCTTTTGAGGTTTTAGGGAGTCGTTTGTTTGATGAACAAGGGCAGGGAACTGATGCTGCAATTGTCTTAAAGCAAATTCAAATTTTAGCAACAGCCAGCTCTAAAATGGTTTGTGGACAGGTGTTAGACCTACAAGCTGAAGCTAAGCAAATTTCTCAAGATGAACTAGAAAATATCCATCGTAATAAAACGGGTGCGCTTATTCAGGCTGCCATTATGATGGGTGCAGTGACAATTTTCTCTGGAACAGATCAGGCAATTCCGAAATTACGCCAATATGGACAAGCAATTGGACTGGCTTTTCAGGTGCAAGATGATATTTTGGACATTACCTCAAGCACTGAAACTTTAGGTAAAACTGCGGGTAAGGATGAACAAGTACAAAAGTCGACTTATCCTGCTTTAATGGGACTTGAGCAAGCACAGGTTTATGCAAAAGAGTTGCATGATCAAGCTTTTGAGGCTTTAGCGCATTTTGGTGAAAATGCAAAAGAATTAGTTGAGATTTCACAATTCCTTTTAGCCCGTACCAACTAATATAAAATCAAATTAATAATCCTGCTTGTATTCATATTCAATGAATAAAGGAGATAAGAATGAATGGTGATCAGCTCCATCAAGTTGCAATAGAGATTGCGTGTAATCTTCCTTTTAGTGAGCAAAGCCAACCCTTTGGTCCTGAATGCGACGTCTTTAAAATTTTAGAAAAGGTGTTTTTATTAGTAGGGGAAGGAACGGGCACAAAAATGATTACTGTTAAATGTGATCCATATAAAAGTCAGGAATATCAGGAGCTTTATCCTTTTATTATTCCGGGGTATCACATGAATAAAAAACACTGGATCTCTATTACTCCGCATAAAAACTTAACTCGTGATTTACTTCAAGATTTGATTCGAGATTCTTATGACTTAGTCGTAAAAAAGCTACCTTTGAAAGATCAAAAAAGATTAAACAACCAATAATACTCAATATGAAAACGGCGACCATCAGGTCGCCGTTTTTATTTCAATGACTTATTGAAAGGAGTTAAATTAATTATGCTTTCCCATAATGCCACGGATTGTATTTAAAACATCAGCAGGTAATACAACAGTTTTAGCATTACTCGATTTAGCCATGTCTTGCATTGCTTTAACGTACTGTTCACCTAATAGATAAGCGACAGGTGTTTCTTTATCGCCGACTGCGCTTGTTACCATTTCAATCGCTTTTTGAGATGCTTCTGCTAAGACAACTTGTGCTTCTGCATCACGGCGAGATGCTTCTAAACGACCATCTGCTTCTAAAATTGCAGCTTGCTTTTCACCGTCAGCTCTAGTCACTGTAGCACGACGTTGACGTTCAGCAGCAGCTTGAGCTTCCATAGCAGCTTGCATGGTTGAAGATGGCTGAATATCTTGAATTTCTACAGTTTTTAAAGTGATACCCCAATCCGAAATATCATCAGAAATTGCAGCTTTTAGTTTAGCTTTAATGTGATCTCGAGATGATAAAGCATCATCTAGATCCATTTCACCCACAATAGAACGTAATGAAGTCTGTACAAGGTTTTGAATGGCCCATGTATAGTTTTCAATACCGTACACTGCTTTTTCAGGGGTTGTTAAATTGATATAAGCTACTGCATTCATAAGCAATACAGCATTGTCACGGGTAATCACTTCTTGAGATGGAATATCAAGCACAATATCTTTAGTCGTGACTTTATAAGCTACGTCATCAATATAAGGAATAACAAAATTCAACCCTGGGTTAAGCGTGGAATGATATTTCCCTAAACGCTGAACAATCCATTTATAACCTTGAGGAACAATACGTACCCCTTTAAAAATAGTAACTGCTACAAAAGCCAAAAAGGCTAAAACAATAATGGTACCAACTGGCATGAAAATAACCTCTCTTTATCTTTAATGTTTATGAAGTACTGTGGGGCTGGACAATTAAGTCATTGCCCGAAATATCAATGACACGGACTCGATCACCGACTTTCACAGGGCTAGTGCTGCGACAGTTCCATTCATCGGCCCCTAAAATAGGCATAGGGAAACGGACAATAATTTGGTCATGAGCAAGTCCGGTCTGAATCACCATACCAATTTGTCCAATGGTCGCCTCACGAGGTAAACCTGCTTTAGTTCTATCAATCGACAAGGGTTTAATAAATTTGAACCAGAGAATGGTGCATAACACCGATAAAATAATCCACAATACAATTTGGGTTGTAAGGCTAATATCTGGAAATAACCAATAGAGAAAGCAAACCATAATGGCTGCAATACCAAACCAGAGAGCGGCAAAAGCAGGGATAATCAGCTCAGAAAGAATAAGTAAGATACCCAATACAAACCAGTGCCAAGGTTCTACAACAAACTCCATAGATCTGCTCTTTTATATATCTTTATGATGGGTAAAAGTGATCTCATATCACTTTTACCACTGTAGCAGATGATAGTAAGTGTGGATAGAAAAAAACCACCTCAATTAAAATTTAGGACGTGGTGCTGGCTTAAATGCGGCTGGAGATTTTTTGAAATTCGCAATTGCAGTTTCAATTTGACGAATTTGGCCTTGAGCAGCTTTCTCACCCTCTAAAATAGCTTCATTACTTGATTTTAAATCGAGTGTACCTAAGTGCCCAACTTTAGGCTGAATGACTACGTTTGCTAGCTTTAACTCTTCATTAATACTTTGTTGACCCATAATATTAATGGTTTGATCAAGTAATCCCCACATATTCGCCGGGCGATTTCCTGCTGGACGTGCTGAAATATCAACCGCAATCACGATATCTGCACCCATATCACGTGCTGTTTTTACAGGAATTGGGCTAACTAATCCGCCATCTACGTATTTTTGATTGCCAATAGTGGCAGGTACAAATACGTTTGGAATACTACAAGACGCACGTACTGCTTGACCTGCATTACCTTTAATAAAGTCAGCTTTTTGACCATTATCAAGACGGGTTGCTACCGCGGCAAAACGAATTGGGAATTTTTCAATAGGCTTATTGCCCACGTTACGGTTCACATAATCTTGTAGCTTTTGTCCAAGAATAATGCCTTGGCGATTAAGCGTTAAATCACGAATATCCGATTCTTGTAATTTAAGTGCAAGATTTTGGAGCTGATAAGGTGTTTGCCCACTGGCATAGATACTTCCTACAAAACTACCGGCACTTGTACCCGTAACAATTTTAGGTTTAATACCATGTGATTCTAAGACCTTAATAACACCAATATGTGAAAATCCTTTTGCTCCACCGCCGCCTAAGGCAAGTGCAATAACTGGTTCGCGTGCTTTAACTGAAGTGGTCGGTGTTGGTGTTTTGCTGAATTTATCACAGCCAAATAAGGCTAAAGAGATAAATCCGATACTGGCAAATTGAGCAATTTTCATCTTTGAAAAACAATCTATAGCAAGATAAATTAAGATGGCCCATCAGACCAGATTCGTTCAATTTTTGCTAGGTTTTTTTCACAAGATTTTGTAAAGGTTCTGCAAGCCAATTACGATTTTTCGGTGATATTTTTCCATCATAACGCTCAAAAATTTTGGCGAGATCTTCATCATAATTTCCGCTAGGAGTTAAATAGCCTAAGCAGTGAATAGTCTTGCGATCATAATCAAAAGAGAACATTACAATCGGAATATGGGCCTTTGCAGCAATATGGTAAAAGCCACTCTTCATTTTTTTTGCTTTCTTACGTGTGCCTTCTGGCGCCATTCCAATCCAGATCTTGTCATAATCCTGAATGGTTGCAACCACCTGTTCAGTTAGTCCATTGGCAGAGTCACGTTTTACCGGAATAACACCTGCCCAATCTAAAATACGTTTAAAAGGAGGCTTAAATAAGCTGTCTTTACCTAGTACTGTAATTTGAATGCCAAGCCCAAAAATAGCTAAAAAACCATACCAGCCATCAATATTGGATGTATGAGGAGAAATAATCGCTACAGCCTTGGGAAAGTTAGGAACTTCACCTTCTATGGTCCAGCCTTGAGCCAAAAAAAGTTTTTTAAATAATGCTCGACTTAAAGCATTACCACGTTGAGGGACCTGTGGAGGTAGCTTAGGGAAATGTTGTTCCATATTTTTAAGTTTTAAATCATCCTTTGTTTTATCTTAATCTTTTGAAATCTATGCTTCATTGGCAAAATGTAAGACTACGCATGGTATTTCATGTTATTACCGCACAAAGAAATAAAAGTAGGTATATATGTTTCGACAGCAAAATCTTTATCTTTTGCTATTTTCCTTATATTGGGCGCAAGGTTTACCTGTGGGTTTTATGACCCATGCTTTGCCCGTAATATTAAGAGCTCAAGGTGTATCACTCGCGCATATTGGTGGTTTTGGGCTGCTTATGTTGCCTTGGTCAATCAAAATATTTTGGGCACCGTGGGTGGATCGACACGCAATTTCCCATTTAGGTCATTATCGTAGCTGGATTTTACCCACTCAGCTTTTAACAGTGGCAGTACTTTGTATTTTATCTTTTTTTCCTATTCAGGCTTTAGATCAGCCTTTGTACTTATTTATATTTTTTATTGCACTGTTATTTATGAACTCGACGGGCGCAACTCAAGATATTGCAACCGATGCTTTAGCTGTCAATTTATTACAACATGATCAGCAACATTGGGGAAATACATTTCAAGTTGTAGGCTCTCGGCTTGGTTTTATTGTAGGTGGGGGAGCTGTGTTATGGTGTTTAGATTGGTTGTCATGGCAGCCAACTTTTTTATTATTAGCGGCTTTAGTATTTATCAATACTCTACCTGTTTTACTATTCAAAGAACCTCCTCATACTTCTCATTCTGACAATCAATCTAGCCAGCCAAATTTATTGATAAAAATTAAGTCTTATTTGAGTTATTTTTCTCAAAATAAAGAGCTTCGCTCTTGGTTAATGGTACTTATCACTTTTAAAGTGGCAGATGGCTTAGCCGGGCCATTACTTAAACCCTTAATGGTTGATATGGGATTAAGCTTTACCCAAATTGGTGTTTACATCACTATGCTAGGTGCTGTTGCTGCTTTAGTGGGAGCATTTATTGCAGGGTGGGTGCTAAAGCACTTTTCTAGACCAGCTACATTAATTAGTTTTTCAATATTAAAAATCATGAGTTTAGGTGCGTATGTTTATTTGGCTTATGCTTATGAGCAGAAGATAAAAATAAATACATGGCTTATCTATTCTGTAAATGCTTTGGAAGATGCTTTTGCTGCCATGCTATTGGTTGTAATGCTAACCTTGGTTATGCATTACAGTCGAAAGAACTATGCGGGTACCGATTTTACTTTTCAGGTTTCGATTATGGCGACTGTAAGTGGGGGACTTTATACCTTGAGTGGAATCATTGGAGATGTACTTGGTTATTTCCATTATTTGATAGCTATTGTCACTATTGCTGTACTATTTTTAATTCCTATTTACGTATGGAAGGCAGCAAAAGCTGTATAAAAAGTGATATTAAGCTGATGAAATAAAGAAACTTAATTCATATTAAGTTAAGCTAAAAAGTTGTGCTTATAACTTTACTCATTCTTTTAAAAATGTATATTTTTAGCTATTCAAATGGCTTATTAATTGTGCCATCTTGTTTGGGTAGCAAATGGACGCTAGAAAGGAAAAAAGGGTGGAAGTAACAAGAAAAATTATGTGAATCAAGCAACGTCGGTAAAAAAATATTCACTTAGACGGTTTATTAGCCTAAAGTCTAAAAAAGAATAATGAAATAATGATTTAATCATTCTATAAGATAAGAGAGTTGTGTAGGATTCGTTACAACATGAAGTCAAGGTAAAAGTTCTGTAAACAAAAGTATGTCTTCATTCTTTTGATTTGGAATTTTTAATCTTACCCAGCGTTAAAATTGGTTTTGATTGCGGTAATAAAATTAATGCAATCAAATTTGGAGAATAGTTGATTTTTTAGTGCTCAATGGTCACCGAATCAACTTGGCATGGATAAGCAACATAAAATATATTTTTAGGAGTTTTTGATGGATCTATTCCTTAATCGTAAATCGTTTGTTGTTAAAAGTTTAGCTATTACAGTAACAGCTTTAATGATGAGTGGGGCAAATGCGGCAACCTCTGAAAAAGAGGAAATTCAAAAACTTCGTCAAGAAGTTGAAGCATTAAAAGCATTAGTTAAAGAACAGCGCCAAGTACAGCAGCAACAGCAACAAGTACAGCAACAACAGCAAGTGCAGTTAGCTGAAGTTAAAGCACAGCCTCAACCTGTTGCAGCTCCTGCTTCTCCATTAGCTGGTTTTAAATCTAAAGCTGGTGCTGATGTAAACCTTTATGGTTTCGTTCGTGGTGATGCTAACTATATTATCGAAGGTGCCGATAACGACTTTGGTGATGTTAGTAAAACTGATGGTAAAACAAAAGATAAATTACGTTCGACTGCTAAAACCACACGTCTTGGTTTAGATTTTAATACACCTGTTGGCGATGCTAAGGTAGGCGGTAAACTCGAAGTCGATTTTGCTGGCTCAACAACAGATTCGAATGGCTCATTACGTATTCGTCATGCTTATTTAACGTATAACGACTGGTTATTTGGTCAAACAACGTCTAACTTCTTGTCAACTCATGCACCAGAAATGATCGATTTCTCGACAAACGTTGGTGGTGGTACAAAACGTGTTCCTCAAGTACGCTATGGCTACAAGTTGGGCCCAACTACACAATTGTTTGTTTCTGCTGAAAAAGGTGATAGTACTTCAGCAGCAGCTGGCGATAGCATCAAGTATAGCTTACCTGCATTAACTGCTAAAATTACTCAAGGTTATGCAGATGGTAAAGGTTCTGCATCAGCTCGTGCTTTGGTAGAAAATTATAAATCATCACTTGGCGATGATAATAAAACTGGATGGGGTATTGCTGCAGGTACAGACTTCAAAGTTTCTGATCCTTTAAAAGTTTTTGCTGATGTTTCATATGTAGTTGGTGATAGTAGCTATTTATATGGTAGTAATGCTGCCTATACTTTAGTAAATAATAATATCGAGCAAAATAAATTTGTTGCTGTACAAGTAGGTGGTACTTATAAAATTTTACCTAACTTACGTTCAACTTTAGCGTACGGTGCAGAGTTTGCTGATGACGGCACTGATTATGCAAAAGCATATACAGCTGGTAATGAAAAAGTTCAGCAAGCATGGATTAACTTCATCTATACGCCTGTTAAACCAATTGATTTAGGCCTTGAATATGTCAATGGTAAACGTGAAACGTTTGCTGGCCAGTCTTATAAAGATAACCGTATTGGTTTAATGGCTAAGTATAGCTTCTAATTTCTCAATGCTTCTTAGCTAATTGAGTCGAGATTCATATGAGTCTCGACTCATTTTTTTAATTGAAATAAATAAGTAGCGTAAAGCCATTAAAAATGGTTTATACCGATCATTCTATTATTTAAGTCATTTTTAAGTTTCAATTTTTACAGTAGAGCATCATAAAAAAAGGTCGTAGTAACCAGAGATGCTGAGTTTTTTTTCTACATTAAGAAATAAGCAGATTTCCCTGTTTATGTTCAACTTCATTATAGCCATTTGGTTAGGTGCAATTCTAAATTTTGGTTTTTATAAAAAAGTTCATTTGTTAACGCCATATTTAGGTATAAAAGCGACCTTTTTCTTAGCGGCTACTGTAGTGATTGTTGTTGCTACCTATTATGCGGCTTTACAAATTTTAAACTGGAAATGGACGGCCAAAATTTTTGCCATTTTACTGGTATTTATTGGTGGTTTTAGCTCGTACTTTGTAAATACTTTAGGTGTCATTATTTCACCTGATCAGATTCAGAATATTGCTCAAACAGATGTTGCTGAAGCTACAGATTTACTGTCTTTGCGTTTTGGGCTCTGGACAATCTTCTTTGTTATTTTACCTATTTTTTTAATTACTCAGGTAAAACTCAAATCAGAAAAAATACTTCCGCTTTTGCTTAAAAAAGTACTTTCAATCGCTCTTGCATTTGCCGTTGTAGGTGGTTTGTTGTTTGCATATTATGTTGATTTTGCAGCAATATTTAGAGAGCATCGTGATTTAAAAGGAATGATCTCTCCTCAAAACACTATTTCTTCGGTGATGTCTTATTATCGTAAAAAAGCGCCTAAGAAAAATCTTCCTCTTGTGAAGTATGGTGAAGATGCCCATCAAATTCAGCAAACTCAAAAAGATTTACCTAAACTCATGGTACTTGTAGTGGGCGAAACTGCACGTGCAGAAAGTTTCTCGCTCAATGGGTATGCTAAAAATACAAACCCAGAGCTTTCTAAACAAGATATTTTAAATTTCTCTCAAGTGAGTTCATGTGGTACGGCAACAGCAGTTTCTGTGCCATGTATGTTCTCTGGTATGCCACGTGCTGATTATGATGAGCAATTGGCAAGCCATCGTGAAGGCTTACTAGATATTGCAAAACGCGCAGGCTATCAAGTGACTTGGATTGATAACAACTCGGGTTGTAAAGGTGCATGTGATCGTGTTGAACAATACCAGATTCCAGAAGACTTAAAGCAAAAATGGTGTAAAGATGGTGAATGTCTTGATGGTATTCTCATTGATAGCTTAAAGCAGTATTTGTCCTCTATTCCGAAAGACGATAAACGTCCACGTTTAGTTGTATTACATCAGATGGGTAGCCATGGGCCAGCATATTACAAACGGGCACCTGAGGGATATCAACCATTTAAACCAACTTGTGATACTAATGCGATACAGGGTTGTTCACCAGCTGAGCTATTAAATAGTTATGATAATACAATCGTGTATACAGACCATGTATTAAGCCAAATGATCAATACTTTAAAAGAAGTATCGAATTATCAAACAGGTTTATGGTATTTATCTGATCATGGAGAGTCGACAGGTGAGCATGGTATGTATTTGCATGGTTCGCCTTACTCAATCGCACCGAGCCAACAAACACATATTCCAATGATTATGTGGTTCTCTGATGGCTGGAAACAACATAATCTTGCTCAAGTAAATTGTTTAAACCAACAAACTAAACAAAAGTTAAGTCAGGATAATCTATTCCCAAGTTTGTTAAGTTTATTGGATGTACAAACTCAGGTCATCAACCCTCAACTGGACATGTTGCACTCTTGTGCCCATGTAAACTAAAGCGAGCCTAGAACATGACAAAAATCTTGATGATTGAAGATGATTTTATGATTGCAGAATCAACAACGACGTTGCTGCAATATCATCAATTTGAGGTGGAATGGGTCAATAACGGTTTAGATGGTTTGGCCCAATTAGCAAAGAATAAGTTTGATCTCATTCTTTTAGACTTGGGATTGCCAATGATGGATGGTATGCAAGTTTTAAAGCAGATTCGTCAAAGAGCAGCAACACCAGTCTTGATTATCTCTGCACGTGACCAACTGCAAAACCGTGTTGATGGTCTGAATTTGGGAGCAGATGATTACTTAATTAAGCCTTATGAGTTTGATGAATTACTCGCTCGTATTCATGCTTTATTACGCCGTAGTGGCGTAGAGGCTCAACTTGCAAGCCAAGATCAACTACTAGAAAGCGGTGATCTGGTTTTAAATGTTGAACAGCACATTGCAACATTTAAAGGGCAACGTATTGATTTATCGAATCGTGAATGGGCAATCTTGATTCCGCTTATGAGTCATCCAAATAAAATTTTCTCAAAAGCTAATTTGGAAGATAAGTTATATGACTTTGATAGTGATGTGACCAGCAACACGATTGAGGTATATGTCCATCATTTAAGGGCTAAGTTGGGTAAAGACTTTATTCGAACTATCCGAGGACTGGGTTACCGTTTAGGGCAATCATAATTTAAGATTTCGGGACTTCATGAACGTGCATTATTCATTAAAAAAACGACTGATTTGGGGCACCTCAATTTTCAGTGTCATCTTAGGTTGTATTTTAATTTTTAGTGCTTATAAGGTTGCACTTCAGGAAGTCGATGAAATTCTAGATACTCAAATGCAGTATTTAGCGGAAAGAACGGCTGAGTATCCCTTAAAAACAGTAAGTAGTAAGTTTGATTTACATCGGACTTACCACGAAGAAGATTTATTTTTAGATATTTGGGCTTATAAAGACCAAGCGAATTTATCTCATCATCTTCACTTCTTGGTTCCTCCAGTGCAACAAGCTGGTTTTTATTCACATAAAACCGCTGAAGGTGTAGTCCGAACATATGTTTTACCGTTGAAAGACTACCAAATTCAGGTCAGTCAACAAGAGCGGGTTCGTGAAGCTTTCGCATGGGAGCTTGCCGGCAGCATGTTCATTCCATATTTAATTATTTTACCTTTTGCGATATTTGCCTTGGCCGCCATTATTAGTCGTGGTTTAAAACCAATAGATGATTTTAAAAATGAGTTAATGGAGCGTGATTCTGAGGAGTTAACACCAATTGAGGTGCATGATTATCCTCTAGAACTTTTGCCTACCATTGATGAAATGAACCGTCTGTTTGATCGTATTTCTAAAGCACAAAATGAACAGAAGCAATTCATTGCTGATGCTGCTCATGAACTAAGAACACCTGTTACTGCATTGAACTTACAAACCAAGATTTTGTTAAGCCAGTTTCCTGAGCATGAATCGTTGCAAAATTTAAGCAAAGGTTTAGCTCGTATTCAGCATTTAGTGACGCAGCTTTTAGCGTTGGCAAAGCAAGATGTAACTTTAAGTATGGTTGAACCTACTGGCTATTTCCAGCTCAATGATGTGGCTTTAAATTGCGTTGAGCAGTTGGTTAATTTAGCTATGCAAAAAGAAATTGATTTAGGCTTTGTTAGAAATGACCCTGTCGAGATGCATAGTATTGAACCTACCGTACATTCGATTATTTTTAACTTAATTGATAATGCAATTAAATATACACCACATCAGGGGGTAATTAACATTTCAGTTTATACCGACCCAGATAACTTTGCTTGTATTCAAATCGAAGATAGTGGCGCAGGTATAGATCCTGAAAATTACGATAAGGTGCTTAAACGTTTTTATCGAGTACACCATCATCTTGAAGTGGGAAGTGGTTTAGGTTTATCAATTGTAGATCGTGCAACTCAAAGACTTGGTGGAACTCTAACTCTCGATAAAAGTTTAGAACTTGGTGGTCTTTCAGTTTTAGTGAAGTTACCTAAGGTTTTACATTTACATGAAACAAGAGCTTAACTAAGCTCTTGTTTTAACTGTTTTTCGAACTCAAAGCGATGAATACAAATCGCATAAAAGAAAATGTTCACTGCCCAAACAACCCAACCTGTCCATAAGTTATGACTTAGGAAATGTGCTCCTCGCATCATTTGTGCCCAACCCATCATAAATCCTAGTAAAATGCCTGAAAATAAATAAAAATAAGCTCGTTTTGGTTGTTCAAGACGATAAACAAAATAACCGGTCATTATGATAAATCCAGCACTGGCATGACCACCTGGAAAACAATGACCATGTTTTGCTGTAAAGTCCCAAATATAGCCACCTAAACTATTAGGATGAACCATATTCCAAGGGCAGGCATGAGCAGATTGTGATTTTAATAAACCAACAACACCGCTACCAATCATGCTGACAAAAAACATATAACCATATTGCCAGCGATAGATTTTTAACTTTTCTACTTTAAATGAAGCAAGCCACAGGCCAAAAAAGATGACATAAACCGCAGTGATAATGTCTTTTACGATTTGATGATTAAGCCTCTCAAGATACCAATTTTCCCGATTAAAAAATTGACCAGTTGAATCAATCCAAGGTTGGATAAGATACATATCAATTTTTCCACCCACTGGAAATACAAATAAAAGTATAAAAAAGCTGATCGCAAGAAAAATAAGCTGAAGCTGAAAAAAATGTTTTTGTTGATTCATTGTGTTTTAACATCAATTTAAGCGTGAATTGAAGGCATTACATAAAATAAAACTTAAATTGTTCTTAAACTAAACAGGATTTTGTTTTTAAATCTTAGAAAAATATTCAATTTAATATATTTTTCAATATATTAAATTGAATGTATGGAAAACTAAAAGTGTAGTTTTTAATCAAGAAAAGTTATTTTTAAACTAAGAGGTTTTATTTGTAAGAGGTATATGACGCAGAATATTTAAATCCTGCTTCATAATCATTGAATCAAAACATGCCTTCTTCAGAGTTGGCAGAGATTTTATGAATAGACAAATCTGCACCACGAAACTCATCTTCTTGAGATAAACGAATACCAATGGTCGCTTTAAGGATGCCATAAACAATAAAACCGCCAGCAAGTGCAATAGCAATCGCGAGTACTGTACCAATGAGTTGTGAGGCAAAAGATACACCGCCTAAACCACCTAGCCATTTTTGACCAAATAACCCCACTGCAATACCGCCGAAGGCACCGCAAACCCCATGTAAAGGCCATACACCTAGTACATCATCTACTTTGAGTTTATTTTGAGTATAGGTAAATAGGTATACGAACATGGCACCAGCTATACCACCAATAACAAGTGCACTCACGGGATGAACAATGTCAGATCCGGCACAAATGGCAACTAAACCGGCAAGTGGACCATTATGTAAGAAACCTGGGTCATTTTTCCCAATTGCATTTGCTGTAATCGTTCCGCCAACCATTGCCATAAGTGAATTAATAGCAACTAGCCCAGAAATAGCATCAAGACGTTGAGCACTCATTACATTAAAGCCAAACCAGCCCACAATTAAAATCCATGAACCAAGTGCTAAAAATGGAATTGAAGAAGGAGGGTGAGCACTTACACGACCATCTTTCTTATAACGACCAGAACGAGCACCTAATAAAATAACCGCAGCGAGTGCAATCCAGCCACCCATTGCATGGACTACAACTGAACCGGCAAAGTCGTGAAAAGCTGCGCCAAAGGTCGCTTCTAACCATTTTTGTAGACCATAGTTACCATTCCAGACCATACCTTCAAAAAAAGGATAGACCAGACCTACTAAAGCGAGCGTTGCTATTGCTTGTGAACGCATTTTGGCGCGTTCTGCAATACCACCTGAAATAATTGCAGGAATTGCCGCAGCAAAAGTCAGTAAAAAGAAGCAGCGCATTAAGTTGTAACCATGATCACTTGCTAGCGCTGTACCATCATGGAAGAAATGCTGGCCATAAGAAATGTAATAACCAACAAAGAAATATGCGATTGCGGAGAGGGCAAAGTCAGTCAGAATTTTACTAAGCGCGTTCACCTGATTTTTGTGGCGAACTGTACCAAGTTCCAAGAATGCAAAACCTGCGTGCATGGCAAGAACCAAAACTGCACCAAGTAACAAGAAAAATAGATCTACATTTTGCATAGCATGCTCGAAAAAAGTGCTAAATTCCATTTTGGAACAAATCTGGGTCTGTAAATTGCACCAAAATAGATTTAAGGAACCTAAAAACCTAAGTTTGCCGAAACAAACTCAATTGCATAAAAGTGAATATGCAATAAGCGCACCAATTTGGATTGTGAAATTAGTTTTTGGCGATAAATGGTGCGTTAATTTGCTTAAAATAGGCTGTTATGGCACATTTTTATGATAAAAGTCATCTAATTTGTTTATAAAATGACCCAAATGAGTACGTTATTAAAATATAAAACGAATTAAATTCTACTAAATTATTTATTAGACCAAACCTCTTGAGCAACCTCTATAAATGCTTTTACGGCTGGACTGATGTGTTTCTTGTTTTTTACTGCAAGGCCAATAGAGCGTTTAAGATTCGGTTTAAAAGGGCGTTTGACCACGTTTGGATAAAGTGAGAGTAACTCCTTGGTGATGACCATATCAGAGACTATCGAAATCCCTAACTGGTTGTGTACCATACTGACAATACTTAGAATTTGTGAAACATAAAATTTGATATCTGGTTTGACATTAAAGTTTTTTAAAATTAATTCGACCTGATGTCGACTACCCGCCATTGTCATAATGAAAGGACAATTTTCTAGCTGTGCTGGATCAATATAGAGTTGTTGGGCGAGCGGGTAACCATTCGGAATTAAGGCAACAAAACGATCTTCGATTAAAGGGAATGTATCGAATCGCTCATCTGGCATAATTAAAAAACCAACCTCTATGCGCCGTTCCAATAACCACTGAGCAACTTCTTTATCTTCACCTTCATCAATATAAATTTCGATTTTAGGATAGCGCTGCCGAAAGGTTTCTAAAATTTCAGGCAGTAGATAAATAGAGGATGATGCCCCAAAAGAACCAATACGTAATGTTCCTTCATTTAAACCGTGGATGGCAGCCACTTCTTTTTCTAATGTATCGGAAATACTCAATAACTCTTTTACATGGGTCAATAACTGCTGACCTGTCGTGGTGAGTTCAATATCGCTTTGAGTTCTTGAAATGAGGTTAATACCCCATTGTTGTTCTAATGATTTAAGCGCATGGGAAACTGCCGACTGTGAAATGCCCAACTTTTCAGCGGTCGTAGTGAAACTTTTTAGTTCAGCAATGAGTGCGAAAATTTCAAGTTGGGTAAAGGTCATGTTGTATTTGTTATGAGTAAAAACTCATTTTATCATGAGTTTTCATTATCTTTAATATATGAGTAAGCCAAGCTAATTGCCAAAGCAGCAAGCCCTAACAAAACTCGAGTAAAGAAATGAATAGCATTGTTTTATCTCTTTTTCCTTTAGTTGCATTAATTGCATCGGGATACTTATTTAAAAAATATCATTTTTTCAGCGATGAGTTTTGGGTTGGGGCAGAGAAGCTTAATTACTATATTTTATTTCCCGCTTTGCTTTTTAGTACGCTATCGACTGCAAAAATTGACTTACAAAGTTTGAGTACAGCCATTATTGCGATGTTGATTGTGGTCTTAGCTGTGACCGCCTTTTTATACATACTCCGAATGTTTTGGCATATACCGCCTGCGCGTTTTGGTGTGCACGTACAAAGTATGGTTCGCTTTAATACCTATATTGGTTTGGCCTTAGTGACTTCACTTTTTAAAAGTGAAGGAATGGCAATACTGGCAATTTTATTGGCACTTTGCATTCCACTGGTAAATGTTATTTCGGTGCTTGCTTTAACTTCTAAAGAACATATGGCAATTAAACCTGTTTTGATTGCACTGCTTAAAAACCCTTTAATTGCATCATGTGTGATCGGAGCAGCAGTCAATGCGCTTCATATCCCGATTTGGGAAGGCTTTACTCAGTTTATTAAGCTTTTTTCTGTTTCGAGTTTGCCATTAGGTTTGTTATGTGTTGGCACAGCTTTGCAGTTTATGCAAATAAAAAAAGACATTGTGATATTGGCAGCAGACACTTTTGCTCGACTTTTAGTAGTACCTGCTTTGGCTTATATGGTCTGTACTTGGTTTGATTTACCAAGCTTACAAACGCAAATTTTAGTCATTTTCTTTGCGCTACCGACTGCTTCAGCTTCATACATTTTAACCAAAGTTTTGGGTGGCGATAGTCAGCTCATGGCAGCCGTGATTAGCTTTCAAACGTTATGCGCCGCCGTGACTTTGCCATTAGTGATTTGGTGGATTTCTTAAGATATAAATTTTAGACCTTTTAACACTTAAAGAATGCTGGCTACCTTCCTCATCTGATTATTGATACACTTTTTTCTTTTTCAGGTGGATGATTATGTCCTTTGATCTCAAAGTGAGCTTGCAGCAAAGGTCTGAACCGTCTGCACAGCAGAAAAAACTGAATCGCCTGATTGATAAAATAGAGCATCAAAAAGTGAGCCTTGCCACATGGCAAAATGCACAAGCCGAGATTCAACAGCACATTCGGCAAAAATTGATGCCTGTATATAACGATTTACATACAGTGCTATTTCAGCAGTTAGAGCAACTTTGGAATATGCTGCATAGCCATGAGTTTTCCAAAGCAGCTATACAACAACTCGATGAAAAAAATGCTCGGCTTGCACAAATGTTGAAGCGCTCCAAAATGCTATCTACTGAACAATTGGATTTAGTGAAGCAGATCGATACCTTTTATCAGCAACATACTCAAGATTCGGTAAAAAAGAATAAAAAAACTCAGCCAATAAAATCTGAATACCAAGAAAGCGTTGATCAGGGTTCAGAGTTTGAAGAAGACTTTGAACAATATGCTGCCGAGCAACAACAAGCGCGTGAACAAGCCAAACGGCAAAGACAGCAGCAGAAACGTGAACAAGCTGAGCAAATGGCAGCGCAGTCGTTAAAAACAGTTTATTTAAAAATTGCCGCGATGATTCACCCAGACCGTGAGCAAGATGAAACAAAGAAACAGGAAAAAACTGAGTTTTTTCAACAAGTAAGTCAGGCCTATGAAAAACAGGATTTGTTTTATTTACTCAAACTCCAGTTACAGCTTGAACAGAATAAAGGGCTAGGTGCTAAAGAACTATCTGCTGAGCAGTTACGGTTTTATAAACTGGCTTTAGATGCACAAAGTCAGCAGCTTGAAAGCCAAATTGCTGAGATCTTAGATTCTTTTCAGTTAGCCAAGAATGTGAAAGCAGAGCATGTACATATTAGTGATGTGTATAAAGCTATAGATGCTGATTGTGCTGAGTTAAAGCAGCAGGTGAAATGGGAAAAAGAGCGTTTAAAGCATATGAAAAAAGTGAGTGGGGTAGAGATGTTGTTGGGGCATGAGGCGCTTTAATTAGCTTCTAGGCTTTATATGCAGCCATGAGGCTACCGATGATTTGATAAGGAATAAATTCTAAAATAAGAAATCGTTGTGGTTATATTCTTTATAAAATATAGTGGGGAAATTATAAAAAATAAAAGATCGGATTTATGAATGAAAAATTTATTCAATTATCAAAAGAACTTAAACATAGACCTATTTTAGAGAAGGCTTTAGGTTATTTTCGTAACTTACCTTTAGTTGCTATCGATTGTGGCTGTGGCGCTGGCAATGAATCTGCTTATCTACTCTCAAAGGGATTTAATGTTCATGCTTTTGATATTTCAATTGATGCGCAAAAAGTCTGTACTGAGCGATTCAAAGATGACTCTAAATTTATTTTCTATCATGAATCTTTTGAAGACTTTAATTTCCCGTCTGCAAGCTTAATTATTGCTTCATCAAGTCTATTCTTTTGCGATCCAAGTTATTTTTATAGCGTAATTAAACGAATGATAAATGCTCTTTCTGAAGGCGGAATTCTGGTAGTTGATTTATTGGGGACTCAAGATGAATGGGTTACTAGAGAACCTGCAAAATTTATAGGTTTTACTTATCAAGATATAGCCGACTTATTTTTATGTGACTTTAATTTATTGTTTTATAAAGAAATGAATGAAAATTTACCTTTATTAAATGGTTGTATAAAAACATGGCATCTTCATATGCTGATGCTACAAAAAAGTAATTTTTCAATAGAGAAAAACCCAGAACCTGCTTACACAGATTCTGGGTTCGTTTAACTAATTAAATTAAAGCGCAGCAATTTGCTCCATATTCGCTTTAACTTTATCTAACTGCGCAGCAAACTCAGCAAGCTTCGCTTTTTCACCTTCAACAACCGCTGCCGGTGCTTTAGATACAAAGCCTTCATTTGCAAGTTTATTTGCGATTTGATCGTGTTGCTTTTGGATTTTATCCAAGTCTTTTTGCAAGCGAGCAAGCTCAGCTTTAGGATCAATTAAGCCCTTCATTGGTACAAATACCGATGCATGACCTACAACACTTGAAGAAGAAAGCGGTGGTTCTTGATCTTTACCTAAGAACTCAATACTTTCAACTTTAGCCAATGCTTTGAACAATGCTTCAATACGAGTAATTTGCTCACGTTCAGCATCAGAAATGTTTTGAAGTAATACTGGCAATAAACGTGCATTACCTAAGCCCATTTCACCGCGAATATTACGAACCGCACCAATCAAACCTTGAAGCCATTGCATATCTGCTTCAGCTTGTTCATTGATTTTTGCTTGCTCAGGAATAGGGTATTGAGCAGTCATAATCGTTGGGCCGCCTTGACCAAGCATTGGAGCAAGTGTTTGCCAGATTTCTTCTGTCAAATACGGCATTAACGGATGAGCCAAACGTAATGAAGCTTCCATCACAGCAAGCAATACACGGCGTACTTCAGCTTTACGCTCTTCTGAAACTTCTGCATCGTTCAGAACCGGTTTAGTTAACTCAACATACCAGTCACAGTATTCATTCCAGATAAAGTCATAAATCGCTTGAGCAGCAAGGTCTAAACGATACGTTGCAAACGCTTGATGCACAGCAGCTTCAGCTTTTTGCAGACGGCTGATAATCCATTGTTCTGGAAGTTCCCATAGATCAGGGCGAGCTTGTTGACCAACGGTTTGACCTTCAACATTCATCAGAACGAAACGCGTTGCGTTCCAGATTTTGTTACAGAAGTTACGGTAACCTTCAACACGTTTTAAGTCGAACTTGATGTCACGACCAGTGTTTGCAAGGGCACAGAATGTGAAACGAACTGCGTCAGTACCATAAGCATTAATGCCTTCTGGGAATTCTTTACGCGTTGATTTTTCAATCTTCGCAGCATCTTTCGGGTTCATGAGGCCAGTCGTACGTTTTGCGACTAAGCTTTCTAAATCGATACCGTCAATCAAGTCTAATGGGTCAAGTACGTTACCTTTAGACTTCGACATTTTTTGACCTTCACCATCACGTACCAAGCCGTGAACGTAAACTGTCTTAAATGGAATTTGAGATGAACCATCTTCATTTTTCATGAAGTGCATGGTCATCATGATCATGCGGGCAACCCAGAAGAAGATAATGTCAAAACCAGTCACCAACACGTCAGTCGGATGGAAAGTTTTGAGTTCAGGCGTTTGTTCTGGCCAGCCTAAAGTTGAGAATGTCCAAAGTGCAGATGAGAACCATGTATCAAGTACGTCTTCGTCTTGTTTAAGCTCAACATCGGCCGCGATGTTATTTTTCGCACGAACTTCTTCTTCGCTACGGCCAACATAGATGTTGCCATCAGCATCGTACCAAGCTGGAATACGGTGACCCCACCAAAGCTGACGTGAAATACACCAGTCTTGAATGTCTCGCATCCATGCCATATACATGTTGCTGTACTGCTCTGGAACAAACTTAATACGACCATCTTGAACCGCTTCAATTGCAGGCTCAGCAAGAGGTGCAATTTTTACGTACCATTGGTCAGTCAATAATGGCTCAATAATCACCCCAGAACGGTCACCACGTGGCGCTTTTAAGTCATACGGTTGGATTTGGTCTAACCAGCCTTCCGCTTCCGCTTGAGCAACTAATTTTTTACGTGCTTCGAAGCGCTCTAAACCAGCATAGTCTGCAGGTGCAGTAATTGTTTTAGAAATTTGTTCGCCAGCTTTGGCAATGTATTCAAACTCACCTAAAACTTCGGCGTTTTTGTTGAAGATATTGATGATTGGCAAGCTATTGCGTTTACCTAACTCATAGTCGTTAAAGTCATGAGCAGGGGTGATTTTTACACAGCCAGTACCGAAGTCTTTTTCAACGTAGTCGTCAGCAACGATTGGAATTAAACGACCAGTAATTGGCAATACAATATTTTTACCAACAAGGTATGCATAACGCTCATCTTCAGGGTGAACAGCAACAGCAGTATCACCAAGTAATGTTTCAGGACGAGTCGTTGCAACTACGAGATAGTCTTTGCCATCTTGAGTTTTAACTGTTTTATCTTCAAAGAAATATTTAAAGTGCCAAAGTGAGCCTTTTTCTTCTTTGCTTTCTACTTCAAGGTCAGAAAGTGCCGTTTGAAGTTTAGGGTCCCAGTTTACTAGGCGCTTACCGCGGTAAATTAAACCGTCTTCGTGCAATCGAACGAAGACTTCTTTAACGGCGTTTGATAAACCTTCATCCATCGTGAAGCGTTCACGTGACCAGTCTACAGACGAACCTAAACGACGAATTTGTTTGGTAATTGTACCGCCAGATTGTTCTTTCCATTCCCAAACTTTTTCGATGAACTTTTCACGGCCTAAGTCGTGACGAGTTACACCTTGTAAGCCAAGTTGACGCTCAACCACCATTTGAGTTGCAATACCAGCATGGTCGGTACCCGGTTGCCACAAAGTGTTTTTACCCATCATACGGTTATAACGGGTGAGGGCATCCATAATGGCATTGTTAAAGCCATGGCCCATGTGCAAACTACCAGTGACGTTTGGTGGTGGAATCATGATACAGAATGATTCACCGTGACCAGAAGGTTTGAAGTAACCTTGTTCTTCCCACGTTTTGTACCACTTCTTTTCGATCTCGGTTGGATCGTAGGTGGTGGCAATATTTTGAGCGGTTTGAGCGTCAGTCATAGTAGCTTAGATCGAATATGCATAAAAAATTGCATCTATTGTAGCAAAAAATTGCCTCGAAATTAATGTGCTGAAAACAGATAAACGGTTTTGTATTTTTTTCAAAAAACGGTAGATTTATGAAGCATGGATCACAATTTAATCGTGTAGCGGCACGGCAGAAAAATTACAAAAGAATTGATAAGGGATGCGATATATGAGCTACAAAGTTTTTTTAAAGATTTCCGATTCAACCTATACCCAATTTGCTTCAATTCGAGAGAAATTACACGCAGGGGTAAAAGAAAGCCAATCTAAAGCATTAGGTAGTGTTCTTTCCGATTTATCTTGTGAAATTATTGAGCAAGTTTTCTCAGTATTGTTAAAGGATGAGCAAGACAACTCTACTATGACTGAAAAACAGCGCCATGAGTCCGAGAAAGTTCTTCAACAAATTTTAGATACTTTCCGAAAGTATATGCCTTGGTCAGTCTCTTTTTTCGGCAATGAGCGTCTTTTGCCTTTAGTTGATTATATGACCTCACTTATGAAAGAGCGTGAGCAAGATGTTTATATTACTTACCCAATCACACCACAACTTGTGCAACAGGCCCAAACACTGACTGAACAAATACGTGCGGGCAATATGCAAAGCGTAGAAGAGGCTTTTCAGACCTTGATTCAAATTGTGGATTTAGGTGTAACAAGCCTAGTACGTGAACCTAAAAAACGTTTAAAATTTAATTTGGTTGTCGACAAAACCCTAAATGGGGTCATTAATATGACAACGCATTTGGGCTATAAACGTTTGGAAAAATTGGGGACGCAGGTTGATCAGACCACAGCAACTCATTATATCAATCATTTTTTGGCCTTCATGCATCAAGCAGCATAATTTAAAAAGATAATAGGAAGTCAAAATGGCCAAACTTGATACTTTGCAAAATAAAGTGGTGTGGATTACTGGAGCATCTTCCGGTTTAGGTAAAGCTTTAGCTGGTGAATTTGCTCTGCAAGGTGCTCAAGTGATTTTAACTTCGCGTCGCTTTGAAGAATTAGAAGAAGTTCGCGTTGGTTTGCTCCATCCGGATCAGCACTTGTCGGTAGTTGCAGACATTACCAATCAAGAGCAAGTTCAAGAGGCTTATGAGCAGATTTTAAAAGCAAAAGGACGAATTGACTGGCTTATTAATAATGCGGGTTTAAGTCAACGTGCTCTTATTCAGGACACCACAATGGCAACAGAACGCGCCATTATGGAAGTCGATTATTTCTCGCAAGTGGCACTAACTAAAACTGTGCTGCCGACTATGCTCAAACAAAAGTCTGGCCGAGTCGTATTTGTGTCGAGTGTGGCAGGCCTTCTAGGTACGCAGTACCGTGCCAGTTATTCTGCTGCTAAGGCTGCTATTCACATGTGGGCCAACAGTTTACGTGCCGAAGTTGCCGATCAGGGTGTTGAAGTTTCTGTTATTTTCCCGGGCTTTGTAAAAACTAATGTTTCGTTTAATGCGTTAAATGGCGCAGGGCAACCTCAAGGCCATCAAGATGAAGCAATCGAAAATGGACTAGAAGCCGATGTTTTTGCAGAACAGTCAGTTAAGGCATTAATGCAAGGACAAGAATATATCGTGGTAGGCGGTACTAAAGAAAAATTAGGTGTGATGGTTTCCCGTATGTCACCGAAATTACTCTATAAAATGATTCGAAAAACAAAAGTGAAATAAAAAAGAGATTTTGCCGTGCTAAATTGATGGAAAAACCCACATAGAAGGTTCACCATGGATCAAGACTACCATCGTATCTTAGACGTTGTTACGCGTTTTCAATTGGTCTTTGACCAGAAAAATTGGGATGCGTTTGATGAGTTATTGGCCGATCAACTTGAGGTGGACTATTTCCAGTTTAGAGGGGAGCCTTTATGTGTGGTGTCTTGTCATGAATATAAAGGTTCGCGGCAACAAGCTTTGTCACATTTGCGACTACAACATAATTTGAGTAATCCTCTTATTCGGATTGAACAAGACCGTGCATGGCTAGAGTGTAATTATCAAATTTACCGTTTTTCTGAAAATGATTATTTTCATTCTTTTGGTCGTTATTATTTTACTTTGGCAAAACAACAGGACAAATGGAAAATTACCGGAATTTGCCAACACTTAACTAAAAATATTGGCAATCCACGTATTCACTTTTCTGCTATGGGGCAGTGCTAGTCTTTGACTGCTGTACCATAAGCAAAAACTTCAACCATTCCGCCTTGCATACCGAGTTCGGTTGTACTCAACCGAACTCCCATAATATGGTTAGCACCGACATTATGGGCTTGCTGTTTTAAACGAATAATCGCTTCACGGCGAGCTCGTTCAACAATGCTTTCATAACTGGTCAGCCGACCCCCCTAAAACATTTTTTATAGAAGCCAGTACATATTTAAAGTAGTCGTGAGAAATGACTACATTACTGCTAATAAAATGGCCTAATTGATCACTTGTTGCAAAACGATTGGTATCAATTCTGATATGTGCAAATTGTTGCTCTTTTTCTAGAAGTTCATTTAAATGTTTTCGTTCAATATGGCGGCCAAAAGCCCAACCAATACTGAAAAGAATAAGAAAAATAACAAGCTGAAAAATAAGATTGTCCATTTTCTACCTATGCATTAAATGGATCGGGTAGATGAGGTGCTTGGGGCTGCACAATGACTGCTGTGCCATATACAAATAACTCGGAAGCACCTTGGGCAATGTTTGAAGTTGAAAAACGAATGCCAACAATTGCGTTAGCACCAAGTTGCTGTGCCTTAGCAATCATGCGATCCATTGCTTCTTGGCGGGATTCTTCTAAAAGTTCGGTGTAGCCTGTGAGTTCTCCACCTACAATATTTTTTAAACTTGCCATGAGGTCACGGCCTACATGTTTACTACGAACAGTGCTGCCATATACAACATCAAGTTGTTTTAAAATTTGATGGCCTGGAACGCTTTCTAAATTACTTAATAACATTGTTTTTTATCAATCAAAATTTATTAAGGTTTCAAGATAAAAAATATTCACATTGGTTGCAATAAAAAAGCCCACCGAAGTGAGCTTTTATAAGAATGTGATTTAAAGCTTATTGCTTTTTCAGTTCAGCACTTGATGGTTGATGTACCACTGTATCTGAAGTGTTTGCTTTTAAACCGCCACCTAGAGTTTTATATAACTCGATTTGGTTGTTTAAGTTTGCTTGTTGAAGCAATAACAAACCTTGTTCAGCTGAATAAGATGAACGTTGTGCATCAAGAACTGTCAAGTAACTATCAATACCTGCACGGAAGCGGGCATTTGAAAGTGTGTAGTTGCGGTTAGTTGCTTCTACTAAACGTTGTTGAGCTGTTAAACGTTCACCAATGTTGGCACGTGTCGCAAGTGCATCATTAACTTCACGGAATGCAGACTGAACTGATTTTTCATAATCAGACAATGCAATTTTCTGATCGGTTTCAGAAATTTTTACATTGGCACGACGAGTACCCCAGTCAAAGATTGGTAAATCTAAGCTTGGACCAATTGACCATGCAAAACCACCAGACTTAAATAGATCACTTAAGTCAGTTGATGCATAACCTGCTGAACCCGTTAAGCTAATGGTTGGGAATAAACGTGCTTTTGCTGCACCAATATTCGCACCCGCAGCGCTTAAGTTATATTCGGCCGCTTTTACATCTGGACGGTTATTTAACAAATCACTTGGTAAACCAGCAGTGAATACATTTTGTTGAGCAATACGTTTCACAGGCTGTGTCGGTAACAAGTTTTGTGCAACTGGTTGGCCTACAAGTAAGTTCAACAAGTTTTGTGCTTGAGCAATTTGAGTTTTGTAGTTCGCTACATCGTTACGCGCAGTTTCTACAGAAATCTGTGCCTGACGTAATGGAACTTCACTGTCGATACCTACATCAAAACGTTTTTTGTTGAGATTGTAAGAATCTTGCTGTGCTTTAAGTGTTTGCTCTGCAAGTCTTAAATTCGCCGTTGCAAACGAATAGTTTAACCATGCTTGAGCAACTTGACTGATCAAACTGATTTGAGTCGAATCACGTGCACTTTGTGTTGAAAGGTAATTATCTAAAGCAGCGTCTTTTAGACTACGAACACGGCCCCAGAAATCAAGCTCATAAGCAGTTACACCCAAACCTACTTGGTAAGTAGAGTAGGGGTTATTCGGATCACGACTTGGCGTAACCTGACGAATTGCACTACCACTTGCTCCGATTGTTGGAAGCTGGTTGTTCTTCGTAATCTGATACTGCTCTTGAGCACGTTCAATATTGAGCGTTGCTTTACGTAAATCACGGTTATTCGCAAGAGCCAAGTCGATTACTTCAAGCAAACGTGGGTCAGCAAAGAACTGTTTGTAGCCCTGTTCAGCAATAGATGTACCAGAAGCGCTGTTATATGCATAGCTCTGTGGAATATCGGTTTTCACGACTGGTTCTGGGCCGCGCATGCTTTGACAAGCTGCCAAAGCAAGCGCAAGTGCAGATACCGCAATGCTACGACCTGAAATAGACCATACTTTTTGCATCACGATTTATGCTCCTGAGTGTTTATGGTTTTTGGTTTGTACTTAAAGATACTACGAATCCACACATAGAATACAGGGATAAAGAAGATACCTAAGAATGTCGCGCTGAGTACGCCACCAAGTACACCGAAGCCTACCGAGTGCTGACTTCCTGCACCAGCACCTGTTGAAAGTGCAAGTGGAAGTACACCAAAACCGAAGGCAAGGGTTGTCATGATAATTGGACGTAAACGCATTTTTGCAGCATGTAAGGTTGCGTCAAGTAGATCTTCACCTTTCTCTTGCAGCTCTTTTGCGAACTCAACAATCAAGATCGCATTTTTTGCAGAAAGACCAATTACCGCAATAATCGCTACCTGGAAGTAAATGTTATTCGAGAGATTTGGATCTCCTTTAATAATCATACCCAAGTAAGTCAATACGATCGCACCAATGACACCAAGCGGTACCACAAGTAAAACCGAGAACGGAATTGACCAGCTTTCATACAATGCAGCCAAGCAAAGGAATACGATTAACAATGAAAGCGCATATAAGAATGGCGCTTGAGCACCAGACTCACGTTCTTCAAGTGATAAGCCTGTCCATTCATAGTCGAAACCTTGTAAGCCCATAGATGGTAACTTACCAATAATTTCTTCCATTGCTTTCATGGCATCACCAGAACTCACGCCAGGTGCAGGTGTACCTTGAATGTTAACCGATGATACGCCGTTATAACGTTCAAGACGTGGAGAACCATATGTCCATTTGCCAGTAGCAAATGCCGAGAATGGAACCATCTCACCTTTGTTATTACGTACATACCACTTGTTTAAGTCTTCAGGCATCATACGGCTACCCGCATCACCTTGAACATAAACTTTTTTCACACGACCGCGGTCAACGAAATCGTTAATGTATGAACCACCCCAAGCAATACGCATTGTATTGTTGATGTCAGCAATGCTAACACCCATAGCACCAGCTTGAGCCTGATCTACATTAATTTGATATTGAGGCGTATCTTCTTGGCCATTTGGACGTACACCCATGAGGCGTTTATCTTGCGATGCCAAGCCTAAAATAGTGTTACGTGCTGCAATTAGTTTCTCATGGCCTTGACCACTTGAATCTTTAAGCTGCAAGTTAAATCCGGCAGTTACACCCAATTCAGGCATTGCGGGAAGCTGTAACGGCATAACATATGATGCATCTTTAATGATCATGTTTAATGCCATACCACGCTTAATTAATGCGCCGATTTGGGTTTCCGGTGAAGTACGTTTGCTCCAGTCTTTCAACTTAACGAAGCCAATACCAGCGTTTTGACCCACACCTGTGAATGAGAAACCAGAAACAGTGAAAATTGATTCTACTGTGTCTTTTTCATTCATAAAGAAGTTTGTCATGGTGTCAATCACTTTACCTGTACGGTCAAGCGTTGCATTTGGTGGTAATTGAACAAGTGTCATTACAACACCCTGATCTTCTTCTGGTAAGAATGAAGATGGGAGTTTTTGGAACAAGAAGACTAAAAGGGCAACTACAACAGCGTACAGCACGCCAGAGAAGATTTTACCTTTAAGCATGCGGCTAACACCATTTTGGTAGCTGTGCGACATGCGGTCAAAACCATTGTTAAAGCTTCTAAAGAAACGCGCGAAGATATTATTGCTTGGTTCTTTATTTGGATCATGCTGTTTTAGAATAGTCGCACAAAGTGCAGGTGTGAACGTCAACGCTACAATTAACGACAGTACCATTGCAGTTACAAGGGTAATCGAGAACTGGCGGTAAATTACACCTGTTGTACCACCAAAGAAGGCCATTGGTACGAATACCGCTGTCAATACACTGGTAATACCCACTAACGCACCAGAAATCTGCTGCATTGAGCGTGAAGTAGCCGTAACCGGATCAGTATGATCTTCACTCATTACACGTTCAACGTTTTCCACTACAACAATAGCGTCATCGACCAGAAGACCGATTGCCAATACCATAGCGAACATGGTTAAGGTGTTAATTGAGAAGCCAAAAATATTAATAACAGCAAATGTACCTAATACAACCACTGGAACTGCAAGCGTTGGAATAATCGTTGCGCGCCAGTTTTGTAAAAATAGGAACATGACAATGAATACCAAAATCACGGCTTCAATTAATGTGTGTACTACACTTTCAATTGAAAGACGGATAAATGGAGTCGTGTCATAAGCTAGTTTATCTTGTAAACCTGCTGGATAGTTCTTACGTAATTCAGATAAACGTTGTTCAACAGCAGCTGCCGTATCCAGTGCGTTAGCACCTGTAGCAATTTTAATTGCAAGACCACCTGCTGGTTTACCATTAAATTTCGAGTCGAACTGATAGTTATCCGAACCTAACTCTACGCGAGCCACATCTTTTAAACGAACTTCAGCACCAGATGCTGTGTTCTTTAAAAAGATATTTCTAAACTGCTCAGGAGTCTGTAACAAGCTTTGAGCATTCACTGTTGCGTTAAGTACTTGACCTTGTACAGCAGGCGCACCACCTAACTGACCTACAGCAACTTGCGAGTTTTGTGCTTGAAGCGCAGTCGCAATATCACTAGGAGTGAGCTGGTAACTTGTTAACTTGGCTGGATCGAGCCAAATACGCATTGCGTATGAACCACCAAAGACCTGAACTTCACCCACACCAGCAACACGGCTAAGCGGCTCTTTAATTGAAGAGTTTACGTAGTCTTTAATGTCTGAGTCTGAAAGGCTGTTATCTGGTGAATAAAATGCAATAACTTGTAGGAAGCTTGCACCAGATTTAGTAACTGTTACACCTTGACGTTGTACATCTTCAGGTAGAAGCGCAGTTGCAGATTGCAATTTATTCTGAACCTGAACTTGTGCGATATCAGGGTCAACACCTTGTTCAAAGTTTAATTGAATAGATGCTTGTCCGTTACCAGCACTGTTAGAAGAAATATAACGTAAACCATCGAGACCATTCATTTGTTGTTCAATGATCTGGGTTACGGTGTTTTCAACTGTTTCAGCCGATGCACCAGGATAAGTCGCAGCAATGGTGACTGTCGGTGGTGCAATCGTTGGATACTGTGCAATAGGCATTTTTGTTAGCGTGAGAATACCCGCCAACATAATGACTAATGCAATCACCCACGCAAATATGGGGCGATGAATAAAAAATTGTGCCATTCAATCTACCCCTTATGCATTTGAAGCTGCTTTCTGTTCTGCTTGAGGTTTACCTGATTGAGCCGGTTTCGCAGCATTTGGAGCTGCACCTTGAGGATTTGCTGGTTGAGCTTGATAAGGTTTTGCTGTTACTTGTTGCCCTTCTTTGACTTTGGCAACGCCATCAACAATGACTTTATCGCCAGCTTTTAAGCCGTTAGTCACAATCCAGTTTTGTCCTTGAACACCTGAGGTTTCAATTGGACGACTCTCAACAGCCCCTTTGGCATTAACAAGCATTGCTACAGCTTGACCTGTAGGTAAACGTGTAACCGCAGCTTGAGGAATCAGATAAGCGTTTGGAACAACACCCTGAACAATTTGTGCAGTGGTATACATACCCGGAAGCAATAAATGATTCGGGTTAGAGAATACGGCACGTAAAGTAATTGTTCCTGTATCTTGGTTTACAGAAGCGTCAGAGAAAGCAAGTTGGCCTTCGATCGGGTAGGTAGAACCATCTTCAAGCTTTAATTTTACTTTCGTATTGTTACTGTTGTTCAAACTGCCTTTACTTAATTGTTGACGTAAACGTAACAACTCAGCGCTAGACTGATTAATATCAACATAAATTGGATCTAACTGTTGAATCGTCACTAACGCATTAGTCTGATTTGCAGTAACTAAAGCACCAGCCGTTACTGATGAACGTCCAGATTGTCCAGAAATAGGAGAGCGAATTGTAGAATAACCAAGATCTACATTTGCATTTGTTACTTGAGCCTTAGCTGCTGCAACTTGTGCTTCTGCAACATTAACTTGACCAAGTAAGTCATCATATTCCTGTTTAGACACAGCATTACTAGAAACAAGTTGTTTATAACGATTTAACTTGGTACGTAGTGAAGCTAGATTTGCCTGTTGTTGTAGGAGTGATGCTTTTGCATTTTCTAACGTTGCACGGTTCGTTCTAGAGTCGAGCTCATAGAGTGCCTGACCTTCACGAACATAACTTCCTTCAGCAAATAAGCGCTTTAAAATCACGCCACTTGTTTGAGGACGAACTTCAGAAATTTGATATGCTGAAGTACGGCCTGAAAGCTCAACGCTTTGTTCAACACTTTGTGGTTGAGCAACAATAACACCTACTTCTGCAGGCGGCATTTTCTGAGCAGCAGCAGCTTGCTGTTTCTCATCGGAGCCTTTGCTACAACCAACAAGTGCGATACTTGTTGCTAATGCGCAAGCAGTAAGGGCTGGTGCCCAAAGCTTAGCCGACATCATTGTTCCACCTCGTTTAGATAAAATCTAAAAATATATTTGTTTTCTACTTAACCTACTTTGTGTTTGTAATAACCAGAGCCAAAGCAGTGCAATCCAAATAAAACCAATGCCCCAACCAGCGAGTACGTCTGTTGGGAAATGAACTCCTGCATATATTCTTGAAAGCCCCATACACACAAACCAAAGACAGGAGATCAAAACAATATAAGGAGAGTTAATGTTGTGCTTACGGCATAACATAATCATTGCCAGACAAGCTAGTGTTGATGCATAAACACTATGTGCACTTGGGAACGATGCACCATAACTTTCAACAATATGATATGCCTCAGGAGGTCTAGGCCGATTAACACACCATTTGAGCAGCCAACCAATGGTGATACTGCCAAAAACTCCCAAGCTAATGAAAATAACAGTAATATATTTTTTATACCATGCTAAATATACACATATTAGAAAGGATAAAAAACATACAAAAGGCATGCCGCCTATGCGTGCAAGAAAGGTGGTTATAGTATTAAGATAATCTAAACGATGGTGACTCAATGTTTGAACGGTGAGCAAGTCCAAAGATTGAAGACTTGGCACAAATAGACCAAGAATACCTAATCCTAAAAAAACGCAACCAATACAAAGCAATAGATAGGGCATATACACACCTTTGCTTATTCATGTAGTTTTCTACTACTGAACGCCGTTGAAAGTGTACTTGCCAGTACACTTTTTTTCAAGCCTGATAGATCATCGTAAATTCATTTTGAAATTTTTTTAACATTTGGAAAAACAATCACAACAAAATTGACGAATATCACATTTTGTGTACAAAGCTAAACAGTTAGTGTTCTGCTTTTTTTCCACTATTGGCTTGGGCATTTTCTTCTAATTCTAAAGGCTGTTTTGGAGGCCAGAAGAAGTCGCTCGGACGTGTAAGAAAATGGGTCATGACCAGTTTAGCCAAAGGTTTCCATTGTTCAAAGCGAACTCGGCGTGCGCGTAGAGCCACAATAATCGTTAAAGTAAAACTCACAAATAAGTTCGTGAGACCGATACAGAGTACGCCTAAAAACGAAACTATAATCAAGCCAATATCTGGACTACCGTTTATGGTCATTAAACCTTGAATAAAGTTTGCTGATGCAAAGGCAATATGTCGAATATCTAGAGGTAAACCTAAAATAAAACCTATTGTTCCCATACTTCCTAGCATGACACCAAATAGAAAGTTACCTGCAAGTGCACCTAAATTACGTTCAATATATTCTGCAAAACGATTAAGACGTTCTTGTCCAAATAAATTGCGTAGTCGGCGATGAGCTTTTAAACGCGGCCCTACTTTTCGGTAAACTGCCATGTTATCGAAGTAACCAGCAATCAGGCCTGATAAAAACAAGCAGACTCCCGCAATTGCTGCATGAGGAACAGCTAACGACATAAAAGGATTTAGACTATGTAATAAATAGGTTGCTTTGGTATGGGTTAATAAGGGCTCATCAAGATAGAACTGCCAAGCAAAGGTAATGAGGGCAGCGGTAGGAATCGCAATCGAGATATTCCCCAAAATAGCAATAAACTGAGTTCGAATAATATTTATAATAAGCGCTGCTAATTCTGCAATTTGTGCAGTTTTAGAACCTTTACGTTGCTGTACAGTTGCAGCGAGTGCAGCAGCGGTCATTGCTGGCTGTTTTGTTGCAACGGTAAAGTGCAATACGTGAATCAGAATAAAGCCAAGTGAATAGTTCATACTGAACGTAAAGGCTTGCATGAGTGGCGCCATCGTCATTCGTGCAGCAAGAATCTTTAATGTTGCCATACAGGCAATAATGACACCTGCACCGGCAGCGGCTTTGTACATTCCCCAAAAGCCTTTAGTGTCTGTACTTACATAGTGCTCACCGGTACGGCTCGCATTTTCTGTGACTTGAAAGGCAATAAGCTCACTAGTTGTGCTAAGTAAAGAACGGACGCTTTTTTCACTATAATGAGCTTTAGTTAAGTCCGAAATTAAGTTTCCTAAAGAAACGTAACGTCCTTCGCTGTTATCAACAACCAAATAGAGCAATAATTCAATTCGGTCTAAACATTGTTCAAGTAAGGACAATAGATATGTCAAACTTAAACTAACACCAATTCTTTTTGTGGCTCGACGTATCTTTAAAACGACATCCCGACATTGTTCCAACATTACAAATGCTTGAGATGCATCTGGAGGTACAGTTACCACAGTGTCATCTTGAGAAATATCTTGTTTTTTATATTTTTCGATAAACTCAATAATTTCACGATTCTGTACTAAAAACGGCGATTCATATTCAGTTAGCTCAGGCTGAGCATTAATAAATTCAGGATAAAGCCCAATACCACTAATACGATAAGATAGAACCGTAATAGCCTTTATCATTTCTCGCTGAATGGCATGTTTTTCTTCAATATTACTATTACTTTGCCCAATTAGACCGAATAAGGTTGCCCAGTCCTTGTCATCAACATTGTTTAACCAGACTGAATCACTTTCTAAATAGAAAATTTTTCCAATCAAAATTTTGAGTTGGCTTGCATCTTCAATAAGCGGTAGAAAATGGCCGCCAAGTCTTTGCCCAAGCTGGTTCCAGAAACCATCTAAAGACAAAATACCGCTATCTGCATATAAGCTCACTTGCTTATATTGATTAATTAAACGTAATAAAAAGGTTTGTAAAAGGGCAGGAGCGGTAGGAGTAAGTAATAAGCTGTCAATAAATGCTTGTATTTTTTGCTCTATCTCATCCGTATCGTGAGGATCGGATGGCCGTAAGGCATTGACTAAGTCAATGAGGATATTTTCGTCGATAACAGCTTGAGGGTTTTCAAGCTGTTTCTGGATTTTTAAAAAATGATCTGAAAAATTTATATGCATAGGCAAAATAATATCTACTGTATTCGATGTAATGCAAGCCGAGTGAGGTTAATCAATGCTTGGCGATAAGGTGTATCAGGCAAGATTGATAAGGCTTGCAGTGCTGCTTCTGTTTCTTCTTGGGCACGGCGCTGGCAATAATCTAAAGCACCAGACTTTTGCACAATTTCAATTACTCTGGTTAATTGGTCAACCCCACCTGTCGCAATACTACGACGAATAATGGCGTGCTCTTCACCAGCTGAATGTGCTAATGCTGAAATTAACGGTAAAGTCGGTTTACCTTCCATTAAATCATCACCAATATTTTTACCTAATGTTTCAGCATCTGAAGTGTAGTCTAAAATATCGTCAATAATTTGGAATGCATTTCCGAAATGACCTGCAAATAATCTTAAAGGTTCACGATAAGCTTCTTGTCCCGCCAAAATGGCAGCACCTTCAGTTGCAAGTTCAAATAAACGAGAAGTTTTCCCGTGAATAATTTTTAAATATGTTTCTTCGGTTGTATCTGGTTGATGCTGAGATTGAAGCTGTAATACCTCCCCTTCAGCGATTTCACATGTACCTGTTGAGAAGTCTTTTAATAAGGTCATGTTGTTTAAATCAACTAATAAGTCAAAAGCACGGGCAATAAGGAAGTCACCCACTAACACGGCAGTTTGATTATTCCATGTTGCGTTGGCAGTAGGGCGGCCACGGCGAAGACCTGATTCATCGACTACATCATCATGCACTAAAGTTGCGGTATGAAGCATTTCAATAATGGCAGCCAAACGCTGTGCATGTTGCATATTGTCGAGGCCACAAGCGCGTGCTGCAAGTAAGCACATGATTGGGCGCATACGTTTGCCGCCAGCTTCAACAACATGTTTACTCACTGACATGACCAAGCCGACTTTTGAGCTAATTCCTTCATTAATCAAGTGATCCATCGCAGCAAAGTCTGTAGCAACAGGAGCGAGAATGTCTTGCTTAAAATCGATGACCATATGAAGAAAAACCCCGTATTGGTTATAAGTGGCGTTAGTGTATCAATTAAAAGTGCATTAAACAGGGAAACAAGCAATTGATATGAATCATTTGTATGTTCATGAAGAGTTCTTTGTTCTTTATTTCGGCAAAACGGTGTGTTTCCGATAAAACAATAAATTTTAATGACGTCAACATGAATACAGCTTGTTCTTGTTGCAAGTTGTGTTTGGAACTGTATTTTAAATTTCATTCAGAATCAATGAAAAGTACTAAATTCGAATTTAAGCTGTTTTTATTATGTAAGAATAGCGGTCTCTATTGCCCAGATAAAGATAAAGCACTTGTCGTTTGATCAAATTTCACTTAAAATCTGTCGCCTTGTATAACCCCAGTGGCGTTCGTTTTAAGATCGATATATCCCTTTATCGGCACGACGACACGGGCTGATTGGAGTACGTTATGTACGCAGTAATCCAAAGCGGTGGTAAACAGCACCGTGTAGTTGAGGGTGAAACCCTTAAAGTTGAATTATTGAAGGCTGAATCTGGCGCAACTATTACATTTGATGATGTATTAATGGTTGTAAACGGTGACAACATTCAAATCGGTGCTCCAGTTGTAGCTGGCGCTAAAGTAACTGCAGAAGTGATTGGTCATGGTCGTCACGACAAAATCCGCATTATCAAAATGCGTCGTCGTAAACACTACCGTAAGCAACAAGGTCACCGTCAATGGTTCACTGAGTTGAAAATTACTGGTATTTCAGGCTAATCACGAGGAGTAAGAGACATGGCAACTAAAAAAGCCGGTGGATCGACGAAGAACGGTCGTGATTCAAACCCAAAAATGTTAGGTGTTAAAGTTTACGGTGGTCAAACTGTAACTGCTGGTAACATCATCGTTCGTCAACGTGGTACAGAATTCCACGCTGGTGCAAATGTTGGTATGGGCCGTGACCATACTTTATTTGCTACTGCTGACGGCGTAGTAAAATTCGAAGTGAAAGGTCAATTTGGCCGTCGCTACGTAAAAGTTGAAACTGTTTAAGTTTTAGCTTAAGAAAAAGCCCACATTTTGTGGGCTTTTTTTATGGAATTTCATTAATTTTATCTTCATCATGATGAATGAAATTCTACAAACTATATGAACAACATAACAAAATATCTTATTTTCTCAATGATTAGCACAGAGTTTGTCGGTTAATATGAGTCTTGAATGAAGAGCTTGTTTGGCTGAGTTAAATTAAAAGCGAACAAGTTATCTTACAGCAACTAAAAAGGTGATGACATGAATATGCTTCGTAAAACCATGTGTGCTATTACACTCAGCGCCTCAGTGCTTGCTCCTGTAATGAGTACTACAGCGTTTGCTGCACCAGTAGCAGCACCGGAGCAACAGGCAATTGGGAACCTGGTAAATCAGTTATCAGGATTACAGCGTTTAACTGCTGATTTTGAACAAACAACCAAAGCAAATACAAAAGCTGTAGCACAGAAAAAAGGTCTAGGTGCTCAGCATATGAACCAGACATTTAAAGGTTCAATGAAAGTTGAACGTCCGGGGAAATTTTATTGGGAAACTGTGAGTCCGTCTAAACAAACTATTGTGACAAGTGGTAAAACAGTATGGATTTATGACCCTGATTTACAGCAAGCTGTACGTCAAAGCTTAGATTCGCAAGTAGCCGATACTCCAGCTTTATTGCTCTCTGGTAATACTAGTCAAATCATGAAGTCTTACCGAGTGACTCAGCCAGATAAATCTAAATTATATTTCACTTTATTCCCGAAAAAAGAAGATGGAGCTTTCCAAAGCTTAACTATTAGTTTTGGTGCCAACAAAGCACCTACGTTAATGGTATTACAAGATTCTTTAGGTCAAACCACTTACGTGAAATTTAATAATGTAAAAGTGAATGCCTCAATTCCAGCTTCAACTTTTAATTTTACACCACCAAAAGGCACAGATATTATTGATCAATAATTATTGTGCTTCGTTAAGAAAGCCACCTAAAAGGGTGGCTTTCTTTTTATATATCAATCCTAGATACATTTTTTAACCCCGTCTTATTCCTACGCTTTGTATAGTGATAAAACAGATTACACGGGGATTAACATGCGACTTTACGATAAGAAAATTATTTTCATTCTTCCTATGGTGGCTGCCATGGCGGCAGTAAGTGGTTGTCAGCCAAAATCTGCAGCTAAAGATGAGCAACCTGCATCTAGTGCTTCAGTAAAAGAACAAAAACAAGCAGAAGTTCCAGTGATTCAGGCAAAAGTAATTCCAGTCAAATTACCAAAATCTAAAGTTTGTCTTGAAGATGGCTGTACTGAATATGATTTTCAGACAGTACAAACCAACCAAAAATGGATTAATGATTATTTTACGAACCGTATAAAAAAAGCAGATCCGAATGCTTTTGCAAACTTGGCTGATAAACCTGTAGAGGTACCAGAAGGGGAGCCGAGCTCAAGTCAAAGTGCAATTTATGTCCGTTATTTGGGACAAAATTATAATCTTGCAACCTTTGCCTTACAGACATACTCATACTCTGCGGGTGCAGCACATGGCATGTCTCATCAAGAATTTGTAAATTTTGATTTATTAAATAAAAAACACATTACTGTTGCGGAACTCCTTAAGCCAGATGTTGAAAAGCAACTCGTTGATGCACTTTTTGATGCGAATACGAACTGGCTTCAAGACCACAATATTAGCCGTGAAAAACTGCAACTAAGTGATAATTACTATTATGGTGCCAATGGGATTGTTTTTGTCTATCCTGTCTATGAATTAGCTTCTTATGCAGAAGGAATGACTGAATTAATACTGCCATATTCTGAGGCAGCCAAGTTCATTAAACCTGAGTATTTACCGAGTGTGCCAAACTACAACATGTAAAATATGAGGTCTCTTCTTAGAATTGTGTGAAAGCTATTCGATATGAAGATGATCACTATATTTTTTAGTGTTAAGGGCTTACACTATAGCCAGTTTTTTACCCATATTATGATTAATTATGATCGACCCTAAGTTACTCAGAAATAATATTGAAGTCGTTAATGCAGCTTTGGCAAAACGTGGTGTTCAGTTAGACGTTCAAGAATGGGCGTCTTTAGAGACTCGCCGTAAAGACTTGCAATCAAAAACTGAAAAGTTACAGGCAGAGCGAAATGCCGGTGCTAAACAAGTGGGTCAGATTAAAAAATCCGGTGGCGATGCTTCTGAAATCATGGCACGCATGCAGGCGATTGGTGATGAGATTAAAGCAGCTGAAGTTGCTTTATCAGAACTACAAAACGAGATTGAGCAAAAAGCACTTAGCATTCCAAACTTACCGGATGAATCTGTGCCAGCTGGTAAGGATGAGAGTGATAACGTTGAAATCTCAAAATGGGGTACACCTCGTCAGTTCGATTTTGAAATCAAAGATCATACTGATTTAGGCGAGTGGATGGGTGGACTAGAGTTTGAAACTGCGACCAAACTCACTGGTTCACGTTTCAGCGTATTGAAGGGGCCTTTAGCGCGTCTACAACGTGCTTTAACTCAATTTATGCTTGATACCCATACTCTAAAGAATGGCTATACTGAAGCATACGTGCCTTATTTGGTTAATGCTGACTCACTTCGTGGGACAGGACAATTACCAAAATTTGAAGAAGATTTATTTAAACTTCAAGGCGAAAAAGAATACTACCTTATTCCTACAGCTGAAGTTCCTGTCACAAACTTTGTTCGTGATGAAATCATTGACGCAGACCGTTTACCATTAAAATATGCAGCGCATACACCATGTTTCCGTAGTGAAGCTGGTTCTTATGGCCGTGATACACGTGGTTTAATCCGTCAGCACCAATTTGATAAAGTTGAAATGGTGCAAATCGTTAAACCAGAAACGTCTATGCAGGCCCTTGAAGAACTTACCGCACATGCTGAGGGCATTTTGCAGGCACTTGGTTTGCCATACCGCAAAATTTTGCTCTGTGGTGGTGATATGGGCTTTGGTGCGATGAAAACTTACGATTTAGAAGTATGGGTTCCAAGCCAAAATACATATCGTGAGATTTCAAGCTGCTCTAATATGGGTGATTTCCAAGCGCGTCGTATGAAAGCACGCTTCCGTATGGATCAGAAGAAGACTGAATTAGTGCATACACTAAATGGTTCAGGTCTTGCAGTAGGACGTACTTTGCTTGCAGTAATGGAAAATTACCAACGTGAAGACGGCTCAATCGAGATTCCAGAAGTATTACGCCCATATATGGGTGGTGCAACTTTTATTGACTAAACTTTGCATCTAAATTGTGCACGTTTTTTGCTTAAACATAATCAGATGATTGATGTAGAGGTTTAAGGTGGATATTTTTCCAATCTCTTTGAAGTTGCAGCAGCAACGTTGTCTGATTGTGGGCGGAGGGCATATTGCTTTACGCAAGGCGACTTTATTAGCTAAGGCAGGAGCAATAATAGATATTGTTGCTCCTGAAATTGAAGAGCAGCTTTTGCAATTAGTAACAGCAACAAGCGGTCAGCATTTTGTTGAAGTTTTCTCTGAAAAGTTTTTAAGTACACCATATCGACTCGTCATTGCCGCGACCAATGATCCGCAAGTCAATAAAACAGTCTTCGAACAATGCGAAGTACGTAATTTACTCGTAAACAGTGTTGACGATATTCCACATTGCCGCTTTATGGTTCCTGCGATTATTGACCGTTCACCTTTAGTGATTTCGGTTGCTTCAAATGGGACGTCTCCTGTTTTATCTCGTCAAATCCGTACACAGTTAGAGACATCCATTCCGCATGGAATAGGGAAGTTAGCGGAATTTTCTGGAAAATGGCGAAATCAGGTTAAAGAAAAAATTTCTAATCCTGATGAACGCCGTATTTTTTGGGAAAACTTGTATGCAAGTCCCTTAAAAGAGCAGGTTTTTAACGATAATTTAAATATTGCAGATAGCATGCTTGAACAAGCATTGCAGGAGTGGAAAGCACCTAAAGGTGAAGTTTATTTGGTGGGTGCAGGTCCAGGTGATCCTGAACTGCTTACCTTAAAAGCTTTGCGTTTAATGCAACAAGCTGACGTAGTTATTTATGATCGTTTAGTATCTCAACCCATTTTAGAATTATGCCGTCGAGACTCGACAAAAATATATGTTGGTAAAGCTCGCTCAAATCATTCTGTTCCTCAAGACGGGATCAATGCTTTACTCGTTGAATATGCTCAACAAGGAAAGCGTGTTTGTCGTTTAAAAGGCGGTGATCCGTTTATTTTTGGGCGTGGTGGCGAAGAGATTCAAGAATTGTTCCAAGCTGGTGTACCATTTCAGGTGGTTCCAGGCATTACGGCAGCGTCAGGCTGTTCAGCTTATGCTGGTATTCCGCTCACTCATCGTGATTATGCGCAGAGTGTACGTTTTCTAACTGGCCATTTAAAAGAAGGCTCTCCTGAGCTTCCTTGGAATGAGTTGGTATATGAGAACCAGACTTTAGTTCTTTATATGGGCTTAGTGGGCTTGGAACGTATTTGTGAGCAATTAATTGCACATGGACAGCGTCCAGATATGCCAGTTGCATTAATTTCAAAGGGTACAACCCCTGAACAAAAGGTTGTGGTGGGGTCACTTGCTGATATCGCATCTAAAGTGACAGAACATCAAATTCATGCGCCGACTCTCACGATTATTGGTGAAGTCGTACGTCTGCGTGAACAGTTACAGTGGAACTAGTGGGCTAATAATTATCTTTGATCAAGTTAATGATTGCCTGAGCTAACCAACAAGTAATTTAAGTGAGTAATTAAGTGATTCATGTTGTTCTATACGAGCCTGAAATCCCTGCGAACACGGGGAATATTATTCGTCTATGTGCGAATACAGGGGCTCAATTGCATTTGGTTAAACCTTTAGGTTTTGAGCTTGATGATAAAAAGCTTAAACGTGCAGGGCTTGATTATCATGAGTGGGCAAGAATGCAGATTTGGGACAATATTGAAGCATGCCTTGCAGACTTAAAGTCAAAAGGTGTTGAGCATGTCTTTCCTCTAACGACAAAGGGTTCTGCAACTCCGCATACAGTTGATTTAAACCGACCTGTGGCTTTACTGATGGGGCCAGAAACACGTGGCTTGCCTGAACATGTGCGTTTGATGTTCCCTCAAGAGCAGTGGATTCGCTTACCAATGGCGGAAAATTCTAGAAGTTTGAATTTGTCTAATGCGACTGCAGTGATTGTTTATGAAGCATGGCGTCAGCAAGGTTTTAAAAATTTAGGTTAGTTTCATCAATACAAAAAAATAAGGTCCTTAGTGGCCTTATTTTTTTGATCTAATTTTAATTTAAGCTTGTTCTAGTACTTTTTCATCATAGATGATTTGTGCTGCTAAAACTTGTTCGATGTTTGTCTCAGCCCATTCTTTTAACTGGAATGCCATTGAAGCGACATTTTGGCCTAATGGTGTAAGTGAATAGTCAACACGAATAGGTGAAGTGTCTTGAATCTTGCGTTCGATAAAGCCATCTCTTTCTAGCATTTTTAACTTTTGTGACAAGACTTTAGGTGAAATACCCTGAATATTCTTTTTGAGCAAATTGAAGTGCTGTGTTTCTTCTTCAAGAATGTTTAAGATGAGTAAAACCCACTTGTCTGCAATTTTTTCAAAAAATAAACGAGCAGGGCAATGTTGTTGAAAAATATTGTATTTTAGACATTCATTCATACCATTTACCTACTTATTTCTAAAAAAATATACTAGTTACCAAGTGGTAACTAATTGACACCTAGTTTCTAAAATATATCATAAAATGGAATTTAATAAAACACAGGTTCTTCCATGTCTAATTCTAATATTGCGGTTGTATATTTCTCTGGTTATGGCCACACGAAAGTAGTTGCTGAAACTTTTGCTAATGAAATTAATGCTCAACTTATCCAGATTGATCAGGAAGGTAATATTACTGAGCAAGATTGGGAAACATTAAACAATGCAAAAGGTATTGTTTTCGGTGCTCCAACTTATATGGGTACAGCACCATGGCAGTTTAAAAAATTTGCTGATGCAACTTCAAAAGTTTGGTTTACACGTGGTTGGGAAGATAAAGTATTTGCAGGCTTTACCAACAGTGCAAGCCTAAATGGTGATAAGCAAGTTACGCTTATTCAATTACAAACTTTAGCATCACAACACGGTGGTATTTGGGTGAGCTTAGGTCTATTGCCAGCAAACACTAAAAACGCAAAACGTGAAGATGTAAATAACTTGGGTGGCTCGGTAGGTCTACTTGTTCAGTCGCCATCAGATGCAAGTGTAGATGAGATTCCAACAGGGGATTTGGAAACAGCAAAACTTTATGCAAAACGCGTACAAGGTATTGTAAATAAAATATTTGGATAATAAGTCCATAAAAAAGGCGCTTTAAGCGCCTTTTTTATTATTCATGCTCGTTGTGTTGAGGAGCATTGTATTTAAAGCCTTTGGTTTTGTAAGCAAGATAACCTACACCAACCACTGCCCAAGCCAAGCCGATTTGTAAAGCAAGCTTGTCGATCTCCAACCACATTAGGAACACGCTGGCAAAGCCAAGCGTTGGTACGATAATGTAATTAATAATATCTTTAATAGATTTGTTTTTACCATCTCTAAGCGCATAACGCGAAATTACAGAGAAGTTCACAAAACTAAAAGCAGTTAAGGCCCCGAAACTAATTAAGTTAACAATATGTTCAAGGTCTAAAAAGCCAGCAGATAATGCAACTATACCAACAATAAGAATGTTGTAAGTTGGTGTATGTAGTCTTGGGCTAATATGACCAAATAACTTTTTATTGATAACCCCATCACGACCCATTACATACATTAAGCGAGATACGCCAGCGTGTGCTGAAATACCTGATGCCATAACTGCAACTACAGCAAAATATAAAACTAACGTTTTAAAGGCAATACTGCCAATTGCTGCAACCATCACAGGTTGTGATTCATCTAAAGGCTTAAAATAAGTATTTGGGTTACTTGGAAAATATAACTGGATAAAGTAAGTACTTATAATAAAGATGACACCAGCAAGTAATGCTGTTGAGAAAATCGCTTTTGGAAGCGTTCTTTCAGCATCCTTTGTTTCTTCGGCAAGTGAAGATAAAGCATCAAAACCTGTGAAAGAGAAACAAAGTACCGTTGCACCACCAATCAAAGCACTAATAGAAGTCATATCATTCCAAAAAGGAGTGAGTGACCATAATTCAGCTTTATCCGGATTTAGCGTACCATCGGCATATACACCTTGGGTAAGCAAGGTATACACTTGATAAACAAAGTAAAAGATAACACCAAGTTGAATAACTACGATTGTACTGTTAAAACGAGCAACGAAACGTGCGCCGAATAAGTTAATAACAGTCATTAATGCAGTTAGGCCAATTACCCATAACCAATTATTTACTTCTGGAAACAATGCTCTTAAATAAATATCGGCCAAAATGATATTGACGAGTGGTGAAAGTAAATAGTCTAGCCAAGATGACCAACCCACCATAAAACCAACATTAGGGTGAATTGACTTTTGGGCATAGGTGTATGCTGACCCTGACGAAGGATAGCGTTTGATCATGTGTCCATAACTGATCGACGTCAATAAAATTGCAACTAAGGCAAAAATATAAGAAGTAGGTACATGACCACCACTTCGTTCTGATACTAAACCAAAAGTATCAAATAAAGTTAATGGCTGAATATAAGCTAAACCAATAATAATGATGTGCCATAGCACAAGATTCTTTTGGAGCTTAGCTGTTGGTTTAGTCCCAGATAAGTTTGTCAACGGCGTTATCCTCATAATCGTTGATCAAGGATCAGCTTGGTGTTAAGGATCGTTTGAGACGAACGATCCCCCCTACATAAAAGATAAAGTGCGCCAATCTATCCTAAATTGATGCAAATTGTCAGTACTTTCGTGGATTTTTTAGCAAATTTTTTGCCATATTTCCAAAGAAAATGATGAATAAAAATTCATAGATATAAAAAAGGTCTGATTTGTCATAAAAATCAGACCTTTAGTTTTTTCTTTAGATAGCTAAAACTTAAGTTACCAAGCTTTTTGTAAGATCTCTCGTAGATCTTTTAAGCTTGCTTCTTTAGGGTTGTAAATAATAGAGCCATCATTTAGTGCTTTTTCTGCAACTTCATCAAGTTGTGCTTCAGTAACCTTACCAGTTTCGCGCAAGGTACGTGGTAACTTGGTTAAGCTAAATAAACGATCACGCATTGCTAAAATAGTTGTAATTGCTCTATCTGCACGTTGGGTTGCTGGAGTTTGTGCATAGATATCTGCACCAGCTAGAGGTAATAGTAACTCACCAATTTTCTGACCATTTACTTGTTTGTTGTATTCAAGCACATAAGGTAAGAATAGGTTCATACATAAACCGTGGGGCAGGTGAGCAACTGCACCTAATGCATGCCCTAACGAGTGCACAAGGCCTACCATCGAGTTAGAAAATGCGATACCTGCCATTGTAGAAGCTTGTGCGAGTTCTAAACGGCCTTGCGAGTCATTTGGATTTTCTAAAACATTAAATAAATTTTCACTAATCTTTTTGATACCCGCACTTGCATAGGCATCACTGAGTGGATTAGCTGCCATGCAAGTATATGCTTCAACACAGTGTGTTAACGCATCCATACCAGTCATTGCCGTCAAGTGAGGTGGTAAAGTTAATGTCATACGTGGATCTAAGATTGCAGCATGTGGCATTAAATAATATGAAGCAAATGCCAATTTCACATTCTTTTGTGTGTCAGAAACCACAGCAACCATAGTCACTTCTGAACCTGTACCTGATGTGGTTGGAATCACAAAAAATGGCTTTAATGGTTTTGGTAGGTTATGTGCACCAGAATATTGAAGAAGGTCATTTCCACCTTCAGAGACTAAAATATTGGTTGCTTTAGAGGTATCAATAACAGAGCCACCGCCAACAGCAATAATCGCGTCACACTTATTTGTACGATAAGCTTCTGCTGCAAGACGAACTACTTCAAGACTTGAGTCTGGTGGAACGTCATCAAAAACATGACCAATCACAGCATCAGTTGTGCTGAATGCAGCTTCAATCGGGTTGAGTAAGCCATTTGCGCGAACGCCTTTATCGGTAATGATAAGAGGACGCTTTGCACCTAAAGTCGCAAGTTCAAACGGAATATGTTCTAAAGCAGCATTACCAGCAATGACTTTTACAGGACAAAAGAATTCGTAATATGGTTTAGCCATGTTATGCGCTCCGCTTGAAGTAAGACTTAGCTACTTTTAAATAAATGTTTGCAGCTTCGTTGAATTTTTCTTTTAGGGTGAGTTCGGTTGGGTATTCTTTAACTGCGAGTGAAGCTACCAATTTCGGTAAAATGAGAGATTCCATTTTGTTTAGGCAGCGTACTAAACGAATTGCTGCGGATACGTCACCATCGGCAATCATTCGATCATTTGCAAATGCTTGAGCAGTGCTTTCCTGAAATGAGAAAACCAGAAATGCATGGGTTACATGCTTAAATGTAATGGTTAAATCAGGCTTTTTTTCTGCTCTTTTCAGCAGTTCTAATTGTTTGTTCTCTGTCACTCGGGCAAAAAATGCTGGTCCATTTGGGAAGACATTCATTGAAAGTACAAAGTGAACAGGAAATTTGGACACTTCCTCTTGTATTTCACTATCTACTTGACTCGCCATCACTAAGCCACGACCAACAACATCCATCATGAGCTTAACGTAGGCAAGTTGCAGAGTGGGCTTTACAGCTTTTGTCGAAATCACTTGCTATCCCTTCTTAAAATTATGCAAAAGCAAATTTAGAGTAATTACTCTAATCTATTTTTATTCCATCTCAAAATCATTTATTCAATTTTGACTTCAGGGTCATTAAAGTACCCAGAGCCCTTAATATACTCAATAAAGTCCTGACAAAGTTGCTCAAATGATGGATATGGAGTCACTAAATCTTGTATGCGAACCATTTCTAAACCTGCATAACCACAAGGGTTAATAGTTTGAAAACCAGTTAGAGCACAGTCCAAGTTTAGGGCTAAACCGTGATAACTACGACCACGACGAATTTTGAAACCTAAGGAACCAATTTTTCTATCATTTACATATACGCCTGGAGCATCAGGTTTTGCATATGCTTCAACATTATATTTCTTTAAAACATCAATCATAAATTGTTCAGCAAAACTAACCAATGTACGTACATTCCACTTTAGCCGATTAAGATCAAACATAAAGTAAGCAACCAGTTGGCCTGGTCCATGCCATGTCACTTGCCCACCACGGTCAGTTTGAACGACAGGAATATTCGATGGAATTAGAATATGCTCTGGTTTTCCAGCCTGTCCTTGAGTAAGGACTTCGTGATGCTGGAGCAACCACAGCTCGTCTGCTGTGTTTTCATCACGTTGATTGGTCAGGTTCTTCATCAATTCGAATTTGCTTTGATAATCTTGTAAATCGTTCCACTGACGAATAATCAAAGTGGGTTTATCAAGGCTCATTAAACATTTTCCTGTGCGATGTACTAAACAGAAGGGCAGTCTCACAATATTAAGTTATGAGAATATGCTCTTGATGAGTTTAAAGTATTTTGCTTAAACGATTCTAAATATTTGTGATTATTTATAATAAGGTTGTTATAAATAAAAATGCCATGACATTAAAGTTGTCATGGCATCTTAAAATTAAAGTGCAGTTCTTATTTGCGGACAAGCAGCCAAGTCTGCATACAAAGCATGAACTTGTTCCAATTCATCAAAGCGTAATTGTGCGGTTAATGAATGGTATTTGCCTGTACGAGATTCTTGTACTTTTAACGTTGATTGGTCAAAGTCAGGAAAATGTTTTACTAGAATATCAACTACAGCTATACGTAATTCTTCACCCGCATCGCCAATGAGTTTAATTGGATAGTCCATTGGAAATACCCAAAGGTCTTCACGGAGTTCGCGAGATGGAGTGCGGTCTAACATAAGTAACCTCATCATGTGAAACGCCTGCATCATCGCAGGCGTTTGTAGCTCTTTCTATTAAATGGGGACTAGTGTCGAAATTTCAAGATTTCAAAACTTAGTCATTCTCTAAGAAAGAACGCAAGTGTTCAGAACGAGAAGGGTGACGTAATTTACGTAATGCTTTCGCCTCGATTTGACGAATACGTTCACGTGTTACATCAAACTGTTTACCCACTTCTTCTAAAGTATGATCGGTTGGCATATCGATACCAAAACGCATTTTTAATACTTTAGCTTCACGTTCAGTTAAATTTTCTAGAACTTCACGAGTCGCTTCTTTTAAGCCTTCTGAAGTCGCAGCATCAATTGGAGAAGTGATGTTCTGGTCTTCAATAAAGTCCCCAAGATGCGAATCTTCATCATCACCGATTGGAGTTTCCATTGAAATTGGTTCTTTAGCAATTTTAAGAACCTTACGAACTTTGACCTCATCCATTTCTAAACGTTCACCTAACTCTTCTGGAGTAGGTTCACGGCCCATTTCCTGTAACAATTGACGAGAGACACGGTTAATCTTGTTAATCGTTTCAATCATATGTACAGGAATACGAATCGTACGTGCTTGGTCTGCAATAGAACGGGTAATTGCCTGACGAATCCACCAAGTTGCATAAGTCGAGAATTTATAACCACGACGGTATTCAAACTTGTCTACGGCTTTCATCAAACCAATGTTCCCTTCTTGAATCAAGTCAAGGAACTGTAAACCACGGTTGGTGTATTTTTTCGCAATCGAAATTACCAAACGAAGGTTAGCTTCTACCATTTCTTTTTTCGCACGACGTGCTTTGGCTTCACCAATCGCCATACGTTTAGAAATATCTTTAATTTCAGCAACGCTTAAATTAAGTTCTTTCTCAATATCTGCAATTTTTTGCTGGAATGCTAAGACATCTGGACGAACTTTTTCTAAATGAGCCTTGATTTCTGCAGGAGCTTTAGCAATTTGTTCATCTAACCAAGCTGGATTAGATTCGTGTTTAGGGAAAGATGTACGGAATTGAGTACGATCCATACGGCCACGACGCACTGCATAACGCATAATTTCACGTTCGTTGGCACGGATTTGCTCGTGAGTTCCGCGAATCATTTCTGAAATGATGTCAAATAAACGTGGAGTAAATTTAAACATCATGAATACAGTTGCTAAAGACTCAAGAGCTTCATTTGCTTCAGGGCTATTACGGCCATGTTTTTCAATCACAGCTTTAGTTTGAGCCCATGCAGCTTCTAATTCAGCAAAACGAACTTTTGCAACTTCAGGGTCTGGGCCTGAATCACCTTCAGAGTCGTCATCACCTTCAGACTCTTCTTCTTCATCGTCATCATCAAGCTTAACTTCTTTCGTTGACTTTGTAGATGATTCGTCTTCTTCCTCAAGCTCTTCAACTTCTTCTAAAACTTCAGGAATATCTTCATCAGTTTCAGGATCGAGGTAGCCAGATAAAATATCGGCAAGACGGCGTTCGCCAGTTAAAAAATCATTATATTCTTTTAATACAACTTCAACAGCATTTGGCCAGTAAGCGATTGAGTTTAGGACATCACGAATCCCTTCTTCAATACGTTTGGCAATACTGATTTCACCTTCACGGGTTAATAGTTCTACTGTTCCCATTTCACGCATGTACATACGTACAGGGTCTGTCGTACGTCCAGGCTCATTTTCAACAGATGCAAGTACGGCAGCAGCTTCTTCTTCAGCAACTTCATCAGTTGCGTCAGCTGATTCGCCGAACATGGTATCGTCAGATTCAGGTGCACGCTCGTGTACAGGAATACCAACGTCTTGAAGCATCTGGATGATGTCTTCAATCTGTTCGCTTTCAGTAATCGAGTCCGGCAGATGATCGTTAACCTCAGCGTAAGTTAAGTAACCTTGTTCTTTGCCTCGGCTAATCAGAGCCGCTACTTGAGAAGTAGGGGAATGCATATCGCTCATCTTTGCTTACTCTTTGTTGAATCTGTGGCAGTGAAAAACCGTGCATGATAGCACAATTTGCTTGAAATGTTTCGGCTTTGATCGGTGACCGTTAAATAAAAAATATCTTTGAATTCACGACTATTTTTTGAATATTGGGCTAAAATCATTTTTTTCAAGTTTAAATCATAGAAAAATTTGTAGAAATCTTCGATTATCAAAAGACTGTGCTGTTTTATAAATACACAATTTTTTGGGCGAAAAAAAGTACAAATGAGCAATTAAATGAAAAAAATATAAATAAAACTTGACAAGGAAAAGTAAGACAGATAAATAGCGGCTAGACCCATTCACATTTTTTCATTATGAGGTAGTTTTAGTGTCTTCTACAGATTTTGAACTAGATGATAACTACGGCGATGATGATGATGTCGGTTTTGATGAGTCATCAGGCAAAATCAGTGCAAAAGAATCGTTGGAAAAACGTAGATTAATTGATGATCTATTGGCACAGCGCCGTTTAGAGCGTGAGTTAAAAGATTTCGATTATGATTTAGACGATGATGATCTTGATGATGAAGACTAATCAAAACTAAATAGGGCATCGTCGGCTTAAGTGCTATGCTATCGTCAATTTCTTTTTAAAGTCAGGTAACACAATGAGTGCATTAGATTTAGACCAGTTAAGTGAATATCTAGATGGAGACCACAATGAGTATGGTCTAGACTTTGCTGCAACTCATGGTTTTTTGTGTGCAATTGCAGTAGGCCCTCAGTTTGACCGCTGGTTAGATGAATTATTCGAAGGTAACCAGAAAAAGGTTCCGGCAGAAATTATTCAGCAAATCAAGGTTTGGCTAGAGTCGATTCGTCAAGATTTAGCAAATGAAAATGGGATTGAATTTCCATTTGAAGTTGAAGAAGCTGATGTTGAATCAAGCCTAGGCGATTGGAGTGTAGGGTTTGTTGATGCAATGTTCTTAAATGAAGAGGCATGGTTTGCTCCTGAGTATGAAGAACAATTGGTTGATTTGACTTTACCTATCATGGTTTTTAGTGGAATTGATGAAGAAGATCCACAAATGGAGTCTTTCCGTCGCAATGGACAGTTAATGGATGAACTGGCAGAAGAAATTCCAGATAATTTGAATGAATTATATTTGATGTACCATACTCCAAATTAATTTATTAGAAGAAATAATAAATAACGTCCTTTCTAGGGCGTTTTTTATTATTAGCACTTATTTAGAAGAAACAAAAAAGGCATTTAGAAAACTAAATGCCTTTTGAAGCTACTTTTTAATTTTATAGGCGTTTACGCTTAGCAGCAGCAATTTGTGACTGGCGCATACGGAAACCAGCTTTTTGTTTCTCTGTTGTTTTATCGATGCAATATACGCAAGAAACACCATGTTCATAGCTTGGTAGAGCTGATTCTTCAGGAGTTAAAGGCCAGCCACAAGCATGACATTTAATGTTTGCGCCTTCTTCGACACCATGAGTTACCGCAGTACGTCCGTCAAATACGAAACATTCACCTTCCCAAAGACTTTCATCAGCTGGTGTTTCTTCTAAATATTTGAGAATACCGCCTTTTAGGTGATAAACCTCTTTAAATCCTTCTTGAAGAAGTAAAGAAGTTGATTTTTCACAACGAATACCACCAGTACAGAACATCGCAATTTTTTTGTCTTTATGCTGTTCTAATTCTTTTTTAACGTACTCAGGAAATTCGCGGAATGTTTCTGTTTTAGGGTCAATTGCACCTTTGAAAGTGCCGGCTTTGTATTCATAGTCATTACGTGTGTCGATTAAGATGACATCATCGCGTGCAATAAGCTCATTCCATTCTTTAGGATCAAGATAGTGACCAACTAAATCACGAGGTTTTACTTCTACGCCTAAAGTCACAATTTCTTTTTTAAGCTTAATTTTCATTTTACGGAAAGGTTTGTCAGAGCTATGGGATTCTTTATATTCCATAGCATTGAAACCTTCATTTAATAAAAATTGATGAATTGTATCAATTGCCTCACGGTCTCCTGCAACCGTACCATTAATTCCTTCACCTGCTACAATCAGAGTTCCGCAAAGGTTAATTGTTTTCACTAAGTCTAAAAGACGTTGTTGAAGATCGGCCGGATCTTGAACTTCTTTAAATTGATATAGTGCTGCAACAACCCAACCCGCGGTCGCTTGCTGTTCTACAGGTGCAAGCTGTTCTACAGTAGCGTTCATGGAATACTCCAAATGTATTAAGATAGAAATTTAAGGCGCGTATTTTAGCGCGAAAATTTGTAATAAGCGAGAAAACCATAAAAAGTATATGGTTTATTTAAGGAGTTTGTTTTGAGTAATGATCATCGAACGCTCTCTCTCACCCCATGTGCAGGGCGTTGTTCAACAGTTTTTGGTGATCAAGTATGTCGTGGTTGTCGCCGTTTTAACCATGAAGTAATTCAATGGAATACTTATACAGTAGAGCAGCGTTTAGCTGTCTGGAAGCGCTTAGATGATCAATTAGACCAGATTTTGGTGCCTATGCTGCCACAGGCAAATATCCAGCATGTGGAAGGGTTTATATTAAGTAAGCGTGTTCGGTTAATGGAAGGGGCGAGTAAAGGCCGTAAACTCTATCATGCCTTAAAAATATGTGAAAAAAATAAGCATCTTGCGTCTGAAAGTGGTTTGGGTATTTCAGAAGCACAAGTTAAAGACATATGGACTGAATTTGAAAGACGTGTCTTGGCTTTGGCTAAAGCAAGTTATGAGCTGGCTTGGTTAAGAGCTGATGGTATTAGTCATCACTTGTTAAATATATTTGAAGAAGAATAACTTTTAAAAAACTTATTTATAAAAAAAGCTGCCATTAGGCAGCTTTTTTACATTAATGTTCTTTCGAATATTAACGCTTGATGTCACGTTGCACTTCACCAGTGTAAAGCTGACGTGGACGACCAATTTTGTATGGACCGCTGTGCATTTCTAACCAGTGGCTGATCCAGCCAACTGTACGTGCAAGAGCGAAGATAACAGTAAACATTTCTGTTGGGATACCAATCGCTTTAAGGATGATACCAGAGTAGAAGTCTACGTTAGGGTAAAGTTTACGTTCAACAAAGTACGGGTCGTTCAATGCAATACGTTCAAGTTCCATAGCAAGCGCTAATTGAGGATCGTTGATACCTAATGCTTCAAGAACTTCGTCACAAGTTTGCTTCATCACTTTAGCACGTGGGTCGAAGTTTTTGTAAACGCGGTGACCGAAGCCCATAAGTTTAACTTCTTTGCGTTTAACTTTTTCCATGAACTCAGCAACATTTTCAACGCTACCGATTTCATCAAGCATTTTAAGAACTGCTTCGTTCGCGCCACCGTGTGCAGGTCCCCAAAGAGCAGAGATACCAGCAGAGATACACGCATATGGATTCGCACCAGTAGAACCGGCAAGACGAACTGTAGACGTAGAAGCGTTTTGTTCGTGGTCAGCATGAAGCGTGAAAATACGATCCATTGCACGCGCAAGAACAGGGTTTACTTTGTAGTCACGGTCTGCAGGAGTTGCAAACATCATGTGTAAGAAGTTTTCCGCGTAATTTAAGTCGTTACGTGGATAGATGAATGGCTGACCTACAGTGTATTTGTAGCTCCAAGCAGCAAGCGTTGGAATTTTAGCAATCAAACGAATCGCAGTAATTTCGCGGTGGTTGATGTCTTCAATGTCAAGGTTGTTGTGATAGAACGCAGATAATGCGCCAACTACACCAACCATGATTGCCATAGGGTGTGCGTCACGACGGAAACCATTGAAGAAACGGCTAACTTGATCGTGAACCATAGTGTGAGCACGAACTTTCGCATCGAACTCAACTTTTTGTTCAGCGGTTGGTAACTCACCATTTAATAATAAATAACAAGTTTCAAGGTAGTCTGCTTGAGTCGCTAACTGGTCAATCGGGTAACCGCGGTGTAATAAAATACCTTTGTCACCATCAATAAATGTGATTTTAGACTCGCATGAAGCTGTCGCCATAAAACCAGGATCAAAAGTAAAGTGACCTGAGGCCAATACATCTTTAACGTCGATTACATCGGGACCTAATGTGCCACTGTAAATTGGTAATTCAATTTCTTTGCCATCAAGATGTAATACGGCTTTTTTGCCAGTTGCTTCAGACATTCAATAGATCTCCTGTCCTGGTGAATGATTATCTGACTCGAAATCCTAATTTTCTCATGTGCGAATCAGACGGTGTCAAAATTTGCTATAAGATTAGTGAGTACTGAAATTTTGTCAATTATACTTATGGATAAAAAATGACGTTCCCACAGAGAGTTAGTCATCAAGAACCGAGCAAAAAAGTCAGTAAAATCACTGCATCGGGATGGTATCATAAGTCAATTCAAGAAGAACGTGCAGAAAAAAAATGAAGCGTGAGTACAATTGTAAGCAAATTTTTAAATTAGAATTAAGAATTAGACATGGTTATAAAATGCCAATCCGCTTAAAAAAATCATAAAACTCAGTCTGTAATTTTAAATTGCGATTCAAAAATTGCCTAATTATCACTATTTGATAATTCTAAAAGTTGTACTTTTTTTAAGTTTAATTGTTTAAAAAATAGCTTGTTGAACATCCTTAAAAATTTAAAACTCTTTTTTTGTAAAAATACTACTCACTGTTAAGAGTCAAGTAGCTCTTTATTACATTTAAGGTAAATGATGATATTGGATATTTTTAAAATAAAAATGATTAAAATTAGTATGTAACGGTAAATTTGGTTTATGATTTTGATTAGGCTTGATGAATTATTAACTTTATCTTTAGTCTAAAACTCACTTATTTTAGATAAAGCAGTAGAAAAGATATTTTTTATAAAAGATGTTGTTAAACAAGCACATGTTTTGTTTACTCTTAAATTTTGGATAGGGAAGACTACTGTTTGGCTATGTGAATGATTCTTATTTAATGAGTTTTTGCGGAAAAGGCAAAGTGGATTGTTTGTATTTTGATATTTCGCGTTTTATAATTCAGTGTCGTTTATAGGTTAGGCATGAGCTGTGCTTGCCTAACAATGCCAGCTTTCCTTGGAATTAATTCAACAAACTCCGGTCGGAGTTTCTACCTACAGGATGCCCGCTGTGAAAAGCAACAGACCTGTCAATTTGTCCATGGGTCAGGTGTTAGCGGTAAATTTACGCTCACCCGTGGCTATTGCATCAATTTTACACCGTTTATCAGGTGTCATCGTTTTCTTATTAGTACCAGTTCTCTTATGGATTCTAGATAAATCATTATCTTCACCAGAAGGATTTGACTACGTTAAAAATGTCGTTTTCGGAAATATCCTTGTACGTTTTGTCGTGTGGGTATTTGTAGCCGGCTTAATTTTCCACTTTATTGCTGGGGTTAAGCATTTGCTTGCAGATCTAGGTTTTGCTGAAGAACTGCAAAGCGGTCGTATTGCAGCGACAATTTCATTGATCTTATCTGTGGTAGCCATTATCGCAGCCTTTGTATGGATTATGTTCTAATGAAAAGTGCTACAGGTTTAACAGGTTCAGGTTCTCGTGATTGGTTTATCCAGCGTGTAAGTGCTGTGGTATTGGCAGCTTATACTGTTGTTCTTTTTGGTTGGATTCTCTGCAAAGGCGGATTTGACTATCAACAATGGGCTGGCTTCATGATGACATTACCAATGAAGATTTTCTCTTTATTGGCAATTTTGTCGCTTATCGCACACGCATGGATTGGTATGTGGCAAGTTTTCACTGACTATGTCACTACTCGTCAAATGGGTCCTTCAGCGAAAGGTTTACGCCTTGTACTGACTACGGCTGTCATTATTGCAGTGTTTGTGTACGCAATCTGGGGTATCCAGATTTTCTGGGCGAATTGATAGGAAGATATCATGGGCGCGATAAACCCTAAAGAAGATTATTCAAATATTCAAAACCTCACTTTCGATGCTGTTATCGTTGGTGGTGGTGGTTCTGGTATGCGTGCATCTTACCAACTTGCTCAAGCAGGTTTGAAAGTTGCTGTACTTACTAAAGTTTTCCCAACACGTTCACATACAGTTGCTGCTCAGGGTGGTATCGGAGCGTCGTTAGGTAACATGCAAGAAGATAACTGGCATTTCCACTTTTACGATACAGTAAAAGGTTCTGACTGGTTAGGTGACCAAGACGCAATTGAATTTATGTGTCGTGAAGCACCAAAAGTTGTGTATGAACTTGAACACATGGGTATGCCGTTTGACCGTAACGCTGATGGTACAATTTACCAACGTCCGTTCGGTGGTCACTCTGCGAACTATGGTGATAAACCAGTTCCACGTGCTTGTGCTGCTGCTGACCGTACTGGTCACGCATTATTGCACACGCTTTATCAAAGCAACGTGAAAATGGGTACTCAATTCTTCGTTGAATGGATCGCTCTTGATTTGATCCGTAACGAAGCAGGTGATGTGCTTGGTGTGACTGCAATTGACCAAGAAACTGGTAATATTGCCGTATTCCAAGCAAAAGCAACCTTGTTTGCAACTGGTGGTGCTGGTCGTGTTTACCGTGCATCAACAAATGCTTATATCAACACTGGTGACGGTCTTGGTATGGCTGCTCGTGCTGGCATTCCATTACAAGATATGGAATTCTGGCAATTTCACCCTACGGGTGTTGCGGGCGCAGGTGTATTGTTAACTGAAGGTTGTCGTGGTGAAGGTGCGATCCTTCGTAACAAAGACGGCGAACCGTTCATGGAACGTTATGCACCGACTTTAAAAGACTTGGCTCCACGTGACTTCGTATCACGCTCTATGGACCAGGAAATTAAAGAAGGTCGTGGTTGTGGTCCAAAAGGTGATTATATCTTACTTGATATGACTCACTTAGGTGCTGACACAATCATGAAGCGTTTACCATCTGTATTTGAGATCGGTAAAAAATTCGCAAACGTAGACATTACTAAAGAACCAATTCCAGTAGTGCCAACAATCCATTATCAAATGGGTGGTATTCCTACGAATATGCATGGTCAGGTGTGCTTACCAGAACCTGGTACAGACAACTACACTAAACCTGTAAAAGGTTTCTATGCAATTGGTGAATGTTCTTGCGTATCAGTACATGGTGCAAACCGTTTAGGTACTAACTCACTTCTTGACTTGGTTGTATTTGGTAAAGCTGCTGGTGAGCACATTATCGACTACGTAACTAAGCATCATGGTGATGAATATGCACCGCTTCCAACAAACGTATTAGAGCAAACTTTAAATCGCGTACGTAAGTTGGATGAATCAACTTCTGGTGAAAATGCACAAGAAGTTGCTGATGCAATTCGTGATATCGTTCAAGACCACGCTGGTGTGTTCCGTACTCAAGCATTGCTTGATAAAGGTGTTAAAGAGATTCTTGCTCTTGAACCGCGTGTGCGTAACATTCACTTGAAGGATAAATCTAAAGTATTTAACACTGCACGTGTTGAAGCGCTTGAAGTTGAAAACTTATATGAAGTTGCAAAAGCTACATTAATTTCAGCTGCTGCGCGTAAAGAATGTCGTGGTGCGCATACGGTAGTTGACTATGAATTACCAGCTGATCACCCAACTTATTCATACGGTCGCCGTGATGATGAGTGGATGAAACATACTTTATGGTATTCATCAGATAACCGTTTGGAATATAAGCCAGTACGCTTCAAGCCGTTAACTGTTGATCCAATTCCACCAGCACCACGTACATTCTAATCGGGAGTATAAAGATGAGTAGAGGTACTCGTACATTCGAAATCTACCGCTATGATCCTGATAAGGATAAAGCGCCATACATGCAAACTTTCAAACTTGAATTGACTGATAAGCACCGTATGTTGCTTGATGCATTGCTTGCTTTGAAAGTTCAAGACGAAACGTTAACATTCCGTCGCTCTTGCCGTGAAGGTATTTGTGGTTCTGATGGTGTGAACATCAATGGTAAAAATGGTTTAGCTTGCTTGCAAAACCTTAATGACCTACCAGAGAAAATCGTAATTCGTCCATTGCCAGGTTTGCCGGTTGTTAAAGATTTGGTTGTTGATATGAACCAATTCTATGATCAATATGACAAAATTCAGCCATTCTTGATCAATAATCAGCCAGCTCCACCTAAAGAGCGTTTACAGTCTCCGGAAGAGCGTGAACACTTAAATGGTTTGTATGAGTGTATTCTTTGTGCATGTTGTTCAACTTCATGCCCATCATTCTGGTGGAACCCTGATAAATTCTTGGGTCCTTCAGCATTGTTGAATGCATACCGTTTTATTATCGATTCTCGTGATACTGCGACTGCAGATCGTTTGGCTCGTCTTGACGATCCATTCAGTTTGTTCCGCTGTAAAGGTATCATGAACTGTGTGTCAGTATGTCCTAAAGGTTTGAATCCAACAAAAGCTATCGGTCACATCCGTAATATGTTGTTAGATCAAGCGGGTTAATTCTGCACAAATAGAGAACGCACATCCTTGATGTGCGTTTTTTTTTAATTTTATAATAGACGTCTTATACTTTAGTCGTTAAAAGAGGGGTTTTTATATAAAGCACCATATATTAATAGATAAAATTGGATATGTATTTCGCCAATTTATAGATGGTATGTGTCAAAAAAATCAATCGTTCGTTAAGAACATGATACGATTTGCCACAAAGTTGTAGGTAAAAAAAGCGTATACTAGGGAAATTAAATTAAGTGGCACGATCTTAGATCAGTGCTTAATTTTTATGGTCAAAGTCATTTTAGAAAAGTTAATTGTATAGTTAATTTTTCTAAAAAGATTTGCAAAAAATTGCTCGGTTTTAATCGAGTATAAGGTGAGTGATGATGCCATTGAGGGCGTTGTGATTCATTAATTACCTATGGAGTTTTATCTCTAGGTAGTATGACGCCCCATGGTCTTGAAGACCTGTTGGGTAAGTAGTGTCATTTTTACCAATTTGACATTATGCATCATGGGTGTGCTTAAAAGGCAGCCTGTAATATTTTTTGCAATAGGAAATGGGTCCACAAATGCAAGAAGTTGCTGACGCATTGCGTCTTGACACTGAACTTTCCGCTGATAGTGCAGCGTATATTGAAGAACTTTACGAGCAGTACCTGACTTCCCCAACCTCCGTCGCTGAGGACTGGCGCCAATATTTCGATAAATATCCAAAGGGTGACCAACCACACAGCGCTGTGCGTGAGCAATTCCTATTACTAGGACGTAATGCTAATCGTGTTCAACCTGTTGTACAAAGTACTGTAAGTACTGAGCATGAGCGTCGTCAAATTGGCGTTTTACAACTTATTGCTGCTTATCGCAATCGCGGACATCAAAAAGCTAAATTAGATCCATTAGGTCTTGCTAAGCGTGAAGATATTCCTGATTTAGATCTTTCAGCACACGGTTTAACCAAATCAGATTTAGACACAGTATTCAATACAGGCAATCTTGAGATTGGCAAGAGCGAAGCAACGCTTGCCGAAATGATTGAAGCAATGGAGGCAATCTATTGTGGTTCAATCGGTGTTGAATACATGCACATCGTGGACACAAAAGAAAAACGTTGGATTCAACAGCGTCTTGAAAGTGCCCGTGGTAAATTCAATTTCTCAAATGATCAAAAGAAAGGCTTCTTAGAGCGTTTAACTGCTGCTGAGGGGCTAGAAAAATATCTCGGTAATAAATACGTCGGTGCTAAACGCTTTGGTGTTGAAGGCGGCGAATCTTTTATTCCTATGGTAAATGAGATTATCCAGCGTGCTGGTGCTGTAGGTTGTAAAGAAGTTGTTATCGGTATGCCACACCGTGGCCGTTTGAACCTTCTTGTTAATATTATGGGTAAAAATCCGGCGGACTTGTTTGGTGAGTTCGAAGGTAAATCACTTCATAAGAAAGGTTCTGGTGACGTTAAATACCACCAAGGTTTCTCAAGTAATGTAATGACTCCAGGTGGTGAAGTTCACTTGGCATTGGCATTTAACCCATCTCACTTGGAAATTGTTGGTCCTGTAGTTGAAGGTTCTGTGCGTGCGCGTCAAGTACGTCGTAGAGACATCGGCGGTGATGACGTATTGCCAGTTATTGTTCATGGTGATGCTGCATTTGCAGGTCAAGGTGTGAACATGGAAACCTTCCAAATGTCACAAACTCGTGGCTATACAGTTGGTGGTACGGTTCATATTATTGTGAATAACCAAGTTGGTTTCACAACTTCTGATCCACGTGATGCGCGTTCTACAGAGTACTGTACAGACGTTGCTAAAATGATTCAGGCACCGATTTTCCATGTAAATGGTGATGATCCTGAAGCTGTTATCTTTGCTACTCAATTAGCACATGATTTCCGTCACGAATTCCGTAAAGATGTTGTTATCGATTTGTTCTGTTATCGCCGTCGTGGTCATAACGAAGCGGATGAGCCATCTGGTACACAACCATTGATGTATCAAGTAATTGCGAAGAAAGCAACTACTCGTACACTTTATGCTGATCAACTTGTACAAGAGAAAGTACTTGATCGTGCTGAAGCTGATCAAATGGTTGAAGATTACCGTTCTGATTTAGAAGCGGGTAATCATGTAGCAAATGCATTGATTCTTGAACCAAATACCAAAATGTTTGTTGATTGGACTCCATATTTGGGCCATGACTATACAGACGATTGGGATACTTCATTTGACTTGAACCGTCTTAAAGAATTAGGCGAGGGCATGAGCAAACTTCCTGAAGGGTTTGTAATGCAGCGTCAGGTTCAAAAAGTAATTGAAGATCGCGTGAAAATGCAAACTGGCGAAACTCCTTTAAACTGGGGTGCAGCAGAAACTTTAGCTTATGCGACTTTATTGGATGAAGACTATCTAGTTCGTATTACTGGTGAAGACGTAGGTCGTGGTACCTTCTCACACCGTCATGCGAAATTGCATAACCAAGTTGATGGTTCAACTTACATTCCTCTTTGTCATGTTAAAGAGAACCAACCACGTTTCGCGATTTACGATTCTTTGTTATCTGAAGAAGCAGTTCTTGCATTTGAATATGGTTACGCAACTACAATTCCTAAGAGCTTAATTATTTGGGAAGCACAATTTGGTGACTTCGTAAACTGTGCTCAGGTTGTGATTGATCAGTTTATTGCTTCTGGTGAGACTAAGTGGGAGCGTGTTTGTGGTTTAACGATGTTGTTACCACATGGTTTCGAAGGTCAAGGTCCAGAGCACTCTTCAGCTCGTTTAGAACGTTTCTTACAGTTATGTGCTGAAGACAACATGCAAGTGATCACTCCAACGACACCTGCACAGATTTTCCATGCATTACGTCGTCAGGCTGTACGCCCAATTCGTAAGCCATTAATCGTAATGTCACCGAAATCTTTACTTCGTCATAAACTTGCGACTTCTACTTTAGAAGAGCTAGCACATGGTTCATTCCAAACTGTAATTGACGAAATCGATCAAATTAACAAGTCAGATGTAACTCGTCTTGTACTTTGTGGTGGTAAAGTTTATTACGACTTACTCGAAAAACGTCGTGAACAAAACTTAACTAATGTTGCAATCGTACGTATCGAACAGTTGTATCCATACCCAGAGCAACGTCTTGCAGAAATCTTGGCTGCTTATCCAAATGTGAAAGAACTCGTTTGGGCACAAGAAGAGCCGAAGAACCAAGGCGCTTGGTTGTTTATCGCACCGCGTTTATATGACGATATCTTAAAATCTGGCAAACAAATCCGTATCAGTTTTGCAGGTCGTGAAGCTTCTGCTGCACCAGCTTGTGGCTCACCGTACTTGCATGCAAAACAACAAGCTCAGCTAATTAATGATGCATTGGCAATCGAAGCTGAACAATCAGGAGATTCTCAATAATGGCAACCGAAATTAAAGCACCGGTATTCCCAGAGTCTGTTGCAGATGGCACCATCGCAACTTGGCATAAAAAGGTGGGTGAACCTGTATCACGTGATGAAGTAATCTGTGATATTGAAACCGACAAAGTTGTTTTAGAAGTTGTTGCTCCTGCAGATGGTAGCTTGGTTGCAATCATTAAAGGTGAAGGCGATACAGTTCTTTCTGACGAAGTTATTGCTCAATTCGAAGCTGGTGCTGGCGCAGCTGCTGCTCCTGCAGCAGTAGAACAAGCAGTTGCTCAAACTCAAGCTGGTGCAGCTCCTGTTGTTGAGCGTACAGAAACTGTGTCTGATCAAGCTCCTGCGGTTCGTAAAGCGTTAACTGAATCTGGTATTGCTGCTTCTGACGTACAAGGTACTGGTCGTGGTGGTCGTATCACTAAAGAAGATGTTGCAAACCATCAAGCTAAACCAGCTGCTAACGTTACTCCGTTAAGCGTTGCTGTTGGCGAGCGTATCGAAAAACGCGTTCCAATGACTCGTTTACGTAAACGTGTTGCTGAGCGTCTTCTTGCAGCTACTCAAGAAACTGCAATGTTAACTACATTTAACGAAGTTAACATGAAGCCAATCATGGAATTGCGTAAGCAATATAAAGATGCTTTCGAAAAACGTCATGGTGCTCGTTTAGGCTTCATGTCATTCTTCGTTAAAGCAGCAACTGAAGCGCTTAAACGCTACCCAGCTGTAAATGCTTCAATTGATGGCGACGATATCGTTTATCACGGTTACTATGACATCGGTGTTGCAGTATCTTCTGATCGTGGTCTTGTTGTACCAGTATTACGTGATACTGACCGTATGAGCTACGCAGAAGTTGAAGCAGGTATTGCTGCTTATGCTGCTAAAGCACGTGATGGTAAATTATCTATCGAAGAAATGACTGGTGGTACTTTCACTATCACTAACGGTGGTACTTTCGGTTCATTGCTTTCAACTCCTATTTTGAACCAGCCGCAAACTGGTATCTTGGGTATGCACAAAATCCAAGAGCGTCCTATGGCGGTAAATGGTCAAGTTGAAATCTTGCCAATGATGTACTTAGCGCTTTCTTACGACCACCGTATGATCGATGGTAAAGAAGCTGTAGGTTTCTTAGTCGCAATCAAAGAATTGTTAGAAGAGCCAGCTAAACTCATCCTTGATCTTTAATTTCTTCGAATAAATACCTACCAGGATAGAGCGATCCTCTATCTTGGTTTATGGAGATAAAAATGTCTCAACAATTTGATCTTGTTGTCATCGGCGGTGGTCCTGGTGGTTATGAAGCTGCGATTCGCGCTGCTCAACTAGGCTTCAAAGTCGCTTGTATTGAAAAACGTATTCACAACGGTAAGCCTTCTTTAGGTGGTACTTGCTTAAACGTAGGTTGTATCCCTTCTAAAGCTTTGCTTGATTCTTCTCATCGTTATGAAGATACAGTGCATCACTTAGCTGATCACGGTATTACAACTGGTGAAGTGAATTTCGATCTTGCAAAACTTCTTGCTCGTAAAGACAAAATTGTTGACCAATTAACTGGCGGTATCGACCAATTGCTTAAAGGCAACGGTATTGAGTGGTTAAAAGGTACAGGTAAATTACTTGCTGGTAAAAAAGTTGAGTTCGTTTCTCATGAAGGTGAAACTCAAGTTTTAGAACCTAAATACGTGATTCTTGCGTCTGGTTCTGTGCCTGTAAATATTCCTGTAGCTCCTGTAGATCAAGATATTATTGTTGATTCAACTGGCGCATTAAACTTCCCAGAAGTACCTAAGCGTTTAGGTGTAATTGGTGCAGGTGTAATCGGTTTAGAACTTGGCTCAGTATGGCGTCGTCTTGGTGCTGAAGTTGTTGTATTTGAAGCAATGGATGCATTCTTGCCAATGGCTGATAAAGCTTTGGCAAAAGAATACCAAAAGCTTTTAACTAAGCAAGGTCTTGATATTCGCGTTGGTGCTAAAGTTTCTGGCACTGAAGTTAATGGTCGTGAAGTGACTGTTAAATACACTCAAGGTGGCGAAGAAAAAACTCAAACTTTTGACAAATTAATCGTTTGTGTTGGCCGTAAAGCTTATGCAGAAGGTTTATTGGCTGAAGATTCAGGCATTAAATTAACTGAACGTGGTTTAGTTGAAGTAAACGATCACTGTGCAACTTCTGTAGAAGGTGTATATGCGATTGGTGACTTAGTTCGCGGTCCAATGCTTGCTCATAAAGCAATGGAAGAGGGTGTAATGGCTGTTGAACGTATTCACGGTCATGCTGCTCAAGTAAACTATGACACAATCATTTCTGTTATCTATACACACCCTGAAGCGGCGTGGGTTGGTTTAACTGAAGAACAAGCTAAAGAAAAAGGTCATGAAGTAAAAACTGGTCAATTCGGTTTTGCTGTAAATGGTCGTGCTTTAGCTGCTGGTGAAGGTGCAGGTTTTGTTAAGTTCGTTGCTGATGCAAAAACTGACCGTTTATTAGGTATGCATGTGATTGGACCTGCAGCATCTGATATCGTTCACCAAGGTATGATCGCTCTTGAATTTGTATCTTCTGTTGAAGATCTTCAGTTGATGACTTTTGGTCACCCAACATTCTCTGAAGTTGTTCATGAAGCTGCACTTGCTGTAGATGGTCGTGCAATTCACGCGATTCAACGTAAGCGTAAATAAAATTAAAGAGCGGTTTCTCCGCTCTTTTTCACATTCGATGGTGTGATTAAAAAATCATCAAGTTGATAGACGTAGACAGCAATTTGCACATACAACATGAGAATGTTGCGCAAATTGAAGACAACAAACAAAGTTAAGTAGGTAACTAAATGAACTTACATGAGTATCAAGCTAAAGCGTTATTGAAAGAATATGGTATGCCAGTACAAGAAGGTATCTTGGCAACCAATGCAGACGAAGCAGTTGCTGCATTTGAACAGCTTGGTGGTAAATTCGCTGTAATGAAGGCGCAAGTTCATGCTGGTGGTCGTGGTAAGGCTGGTGGCGTTAAAGTTGCAAAATCTAAAGAAGATGTTATCGAATTTGCAAACAATATCATTGGTACTCGTCTTGTAACGTATCAAACAGATGCAAATGGTCAACCAGTAAACAGCATCATTGTTGCTGAAGACGTATATCCAGTTGAGCGTGAGCTTTACTTGGGCGCGGTTGTAGACCGTTCTAGCCGTCGTATTACTTTTATGGCTTCTACAGAAGGTGGTGTAGAAATCGAGAAAGTTGCTGAAGAAACTCCAGAAAAAATTATCAAAGTTGAAGTTGATCCATTAGTTGGCTTACAACCATTCCAAGCACGTGAAGTTGCGTTTGCTTTAGGTTTGAAAGACAAACAAATCGGTCAATTCGTAAAAATCATGACAGCTGCTTACCAAGCATTTGTTGAAAACGATTTTGCTTTATTTGAAATTAACCCGCTTTCTGTTCGTGAAAACGGCGAAATTTTATGTGTAGATGCGAAAGTAGGTATCGACTCTAACGCGCTTTACCGTTTACCTAAAGTTGCTGCTTTACGTGACAAATCTCAAGAGAATGAGCGTGAATTAAAAGCATCTGAATTTGATCTTAACTATGTTGCTTTAGAAGGTAACATCGGTTGTATGGTTAACGGTGCTGGTCTTGCAATGGCAACTATGGACATCATTAAACTTTATGGTGGTCAGCCTGCAAACTTCCTTGACGTTGGTGGCGGTGCAACTAAAGAGCGCGTAATTGAAGCGTTCAAAATCATCCTTGCTGATACATCTGTACAAGGTGTTTTAATTAACATCTTCGGTGGTATCGTACGTTGTGACATGATTGCTGAAGCAATTATTGCAGCGGTTCAAGAAGTAAACGTAACTGTTCCAGTTGTTGTTCGTTTAGAAGGTAACAACGCTGAGTTAGGTGCTAAATTACTTGATGAATCTGGTTTGAAATTAATTTCTGCGAACGGTTTGTCTGATGCCGCAGAAAAAGTTGTAGCTGCAGTTAAAGCGTAAGGGGAGTATCAATCATGAGCGTATTAATTAATAAAGACACTAAAGTATTGGTACAAGGTTTTACTGGTAAAAACGGTACTTTCCACTCTGCACAAGCTTTAGACTACGGTACAAAAGTTGTTGGTGGTGTTACTCCAGGTAAAGGTGGTACAACTCACCTTGACTTACCAGTATTCAACACAATGAAAGAAGCTGTACGTGAAACAAATGCAGATGCATCTGTAATCTATGTACCAGCTCCATTCGTTTTAGACTCAATCGTTGAAGCGGTTGATTCAGGTGTTGGCCTAATCGTTGTGATCACTGAAGGTGTTCCAACAATCGACATGCTTAAAGCAAAACGTTATTTAGAAACTAACGGTAACGGTACTCGTTTAGTTGGTCCTAACTGCCCAGGCGTGATCACTCCGGGTGAATGTAAGATCGGTATTATGCCTGGTCACATCCACCAACCAGGTCGTATTGGTATTATCTCACGTTCAGGTACATTGACTTATGAAGCTGTTGCTCAAACAACTAAGCTTGGTTTAGGTCAGTCTACTTGTATCGGTATTGGTGGTGACCCAATCCCAGGTATGAACCAAATCGAAGCGCTTCAATTGTTCCAAGACGATCCAGATACTGATGCAATCATCATGATCGGTGAGATCGGTGGTACAGCGGAAGAAGAAGCTGCTGAATTCATCAAATCTAACGTGACTAAGCCTGTAGTAGGTTACATCGCTGGTGTAACTGCTCCTAAAGGTAAGCGTATGGGTCACGCTGGTGCGATCATTTCTGGTGGTCAAGGTACTGCTGAAGAGAAATTTGCTGCATTTGAAAAAGCAGGTATGGCTTACACTCGTAGCCCAGCTGAGCTTGGTTCAACTATGTTGCAAGTATTAAAAGAGAAAGGTTTAGTTTAATAGCTACCTTAAATCTTTAAAAAATACCGCATCTGAAAAATGATGCGGTATTTTTTTGCATCATTGAAAAGTAGCATAAAATGAAATGAGAAATAATAACGCTAAAAAGAGACAAAAAAATACGCAATGATTGGGGTGATCATTGCGTAGAACAACGAATCTGTTAAAAACAGTTTCGGCTTAAGGAGAAATGTCGTGAGGTTCATATCAACCTACTTGAGCTATATTAGTGAGGTGTTCATATTTGTTCATTAAGGTTCACGTTAATTAGTGTTACTTCACGTTAAAAGGGTAAGAGCGTGTGAATCATAATAAATATATAGAAATTGTAATAACTTAAATTATTGAATCTAAATGTAATTATGAAAAAAAGCCCCGTAGGGCTTTTTGAATTATATTTTGAATCTAAGAATTAGAATTTAAATAAGCCTAAGCCATCTTTAACTTCATCTAAAGTTTGCTGAGTAATGATTCGACATTTATCAGTACCTTGACGTAAAACATCCATAATGTAATCAGGGTCTTTAGCAAGTTCTTCACGGCGCTCACGAATAGGAGTAATTAATTCTTTTAACACACCTTCGAGACGTTTTTTAACAGTACCGTCACCAAGACCACCACGACGGTAATGAGCTTTTAATTCCTCAACTTCTTCTTTGTTTGGATCAAATGCATCTAAGTAAGTAAATACGATGTTTCCTTCAACCTGACCTGGATCTTCAATACGAAGATGATTTGGGTCAGTGTACATTGCGTTTACAGCTTTTTTAATGTCTTTGTCAGAAGCATTTAAAACAATGGTATTACCTAATGACTTAGACATTTTTGCTTTACCATCAAAACCAGGTAAACGAGCCATATTAGAAAGCAATGCTTTACATTCAGGTAATAGGTCTTGACCAATTTGACGGTTTACACGACGCACGATTTCATTCGTTTGCTCAATCATTGGAATCTGATCTTCACCTACTGGTACTACAGTTGCTTTAAAAGCCGTAATATCAGCCGCCTGTGCAACAGGATAGCAAAGGAAGCCCGCAGGAATGTCACGTTCAAAACCGCGCATTTGAATTTCAGATTTAATAGTCGGGTTACGTTCTAAACGAGCCACAGTTACAAAGTTAAGATATAACATTGTAAGTTCATTCAGTGCTGGTAAACATGACTGAACACAAATAGTTGTTTTAGTTGGATCAATACCAACAGCTAAATAATCTAGAGCAACTTCTAAAATGTTACGACGTACTTTATCTGGGTTATCTGCATTATCTGTTAATGCTTGTGCATCTGCTAATAAGAGGTGTTGATGGTGGCTATCCTGTAAACCTACACGTGAACGCAAAGAACCGACAAAATGCCCAAGGTGAAGTTGTCCGGTTGGGCGGTCGCCTGTCAAAATAATTGGACGCTGATCAACATTACTCATTATTTATTCCACTATCGTATTGGCTTAATCAGGGATAGTAAGCCCTGTAATATAAAAGATTGGCATTATTGTACGGGAAATAAATTTTTTTCGTCAGCGATTGGTTAAACTTTCTTAAAATAATATTGTGAATTTATTCAGTAAAATTACAGAAAATGGAATATTTCATCTTACAATAGCTAGATAAATACAAACCTGGATAAGAAATGGCAAGTGGCTTACTTTTATTACTAGATGATATTGCAACAATTTTAGATGATGTCGCTTTAATGAGCAAAATGGCAGCAAAGAAAACTGCCGGTGTTTTAGGTGATGATTTGGCTTTAAATGCACAACAGGTAACAGGTGTACGTGCAGATCGTGAATTGCCTATCGTATGGAAGGTTGCCAAAGGTTCTTTAGTTAATAAGCTTATTTTAGTACCTTTAGCTTTATTAATTAGTGTTATCGCACCGTGGCTGATTAACCCTTTATTGATGCTAGGTGGTTTATTTCTATGTTATGAAGGCGTTGAAAAAGTTCTTCATACAATTATGCATAGAAAAGCTTCAACCTCTGAGGAAGCAGAAAAAGAATTTAACAATGAAGAGCTGGATCTGGCTACTTTTGAAAAAGAGAAAGTAAAAGGAGCTATTCGAACTGACTTTATTTTATCTGCTGAAATTGTTGTTATTTCTTTAGGAACGGTTGCTACGGCGGCTTTAATAACAAAAATAAGTGTACTTAGCATTATTGCTGTTGTGATGACACTAGGTGTTTATGGCTTGGTTGGTGTGATTGTTAAGATTGATGATTTAGGATTATATTTAACAAAACAGGCTGCTTCTTTTAAACAAACTCTAGGACGTGGTTTACTTGCTTTTGCTCCTCTTTTAATGAAGCTACTTTCTATTGTTGGAACTATTGCAATGTTTTTAGTAGGTGGAGGGATTATTAACCATACAATTCCTTTACTTCATCATATTACTGATAGTACCGTCGATCATGTAGAGAATATACCCGCAGTAGGCAATATTATTGGAGCTTTAACACCGACATTAATGAACTTTGCGATTGGTATGATTGCTGGGGCGGTTGTGTTGCTTGTGGTGAGTTTAATACAGAAAATGTGGCCAAAAGCTTCTGACTAATCAGGCCATTTAATAAGAAGAGGGACGTTATGCGCTGGAGAGATCGTAGAGTCAGTACCAATGTTGAGGACCGTCGAGGTGGGGGCGGTGTTAAAGCAGGTGGTATTAGTATTATTGGTTTGGTCGTGGCATTTGTCGCATGGAAATTTTTTGGCGTTGATCCGCAAATGGCTTATCAGGCAACGCAGCAGGTTACTGCTTCACAACAATCAAATGCAACCTCACCAGAAAGTTTAACACCTGAGCAAAAAGAAGCATCGGATTTTGTTGGAACTGTATTAGCTGATACAGAAGATACGTGGACACCTATATTTAAGCAATTAGGGAAAACTTATACACCGCCAACGTTAGTTTTATTTAGTGGAGTGACTCGCTCAGGTTGTGGTACCGCTCAATCTGCTATGGGACCTTTTTATTGCCCAGCTGACCAAAAAGTTTATATTGATACCGAATTCTTTAAAGATATGCGCGAGCAAATGGGGATTTCGGGTGAGCAAAATAAATCAGAGCTTTCTCGCCAAGATCAGGCAGGGGATTTTGCCCAAGCCTATGTTGTTGCGCATGAAGTAGGCCATCATGTTCAAACCTTGCTTGGTATTTCATCTCAAGTGCAACAAGCTCGTTCGCAAGTCAGCCAAAGAGAGGGTAACCAATTATCTGTTCGACAAGAGTTACAAGCTGACTGTTTAGCAGGTATATGGGCAAATCATAATCAACAACGTACTCAGTTTTTAGAGTCTGGTGATGTTGAAGAAGCAATGGATGCAGCTCAAAAAATTGGTGATGACTATTTGCAAAAACGTGCGACAGGACAAGTTGTACCTGATAGTTTTACTCATGGTACGAGTGAACAGCGGATGCATTGGTTTCAAGTGGGCTTAAAGTCCGGTGATATCAACCAATGTGATACTTTTAATAATCCTATCTAATGTTAAAGATGAGTTTATTAAAACACTTTAAATAAGCTCATCTTTTAATACCCCAACTTCATAATTAATGTTAAGAAATTTAACTGATCGATAGAATGATTAAAGTAATTCGTTAAACTTATATTCCAACTTTTAACTGTTTAGGCCCTTATAAGGTGCCTACTTCCTCATTCTGTTCAGTTTAGCTGTCTAGGTTTTTTATTTGGTCATTGACCCAGAAGAAGGGTATTCATGGGTAATTTTTTCTTATTACAAGCACTTACAGTTGTATTTGCCTTATCAATTGCAACGACTATATTCAATAAGCGTATTTTAGGCTTTCCTCAAGCTATTGGCGTGCCTCTTGTTTCTGCAATCTTTGTCTTCATTTTGCAATGGGGAGCTAGTCTCTTAAATGGTAATCAGTTCATTACCATTAATATTCACAATATTGAAGAAGCAGTACGTCATATCGATTTTTATGACTTTTTAATTAATGGCGTCATTTGTTTTATTCTGACATCTTCTGCACTGAAATTTAAAATTTCAGACTTAAGAAGTTATTGGCGACAAATTAGTATTCTAGCGACTATTGCACTAGTTATCTGCGCCGTATTGTTTGGTGGCTTACTTTACGGCTTCCAATTACTGGTTGGCCATCATGTACCAATTTTAGTTCTTCTATTATTAGGCGCGGCATTGGGAGCAACTGACCCGATCGGTATTAAAGGTGTTTTAAGTTCGATTCGTGCGCCCCATCATTTAATTGTCAAATTAGAAGGCGAATCTTTATTTAACGATGCAATGTGTATTGCACTATTTATGACATTGCTGAACGTTTTACAAGGTGAACATTTTTCGTTAGTTGCGACTTTAGAAGCTTTACTTTATGAAATTGTGGTTGCTGTCGGTATTGGATGGGCATTCGGTATAGGAACATTACGTCTATTACGTGGCAAACACGAAATGGAGTCCCTGATTCTAACAACTGCCTTACTTGCTAGCGGAGCATATTTAGTTGCTTTGTTTGCTCATGCTTCTGCTCCGATTGCTTGTGTGATTGGCGGTTTAATTGTTGGTAATAAATGGAAAGAAATCCGTGAAGAGCGTGAGATTAGAGAAGTTAATCATTTTTGGCATACAGTAGAAGGAATTATCAATTCATTCTTATTCACTTTAATTGGTCTTGAGCTATTTATTCTTGATTTGAATTTTAGCCTGATCTTAGGGGGAATAGTTGCTTTCTTTATTTTGCATATTTCTCGCTTTGCAGCAAATTTTATGTCTTTTGCTTTCTTCCCAACAATGCGTAAAACCAAAAGCTACAATGGTAGTTTAACTATCTTATCTTGGGGTGGCGTACGGGGCGGGATTTCACTTGCTTTAATTCTGGCTGTTGCAAATATTCCAGCACTTAGTCCTTATAGTAGTATTCTTATTGGATATACCTTTATTAGTGTACTGTTATCTGGTGTGGTGTGTGGTCTTGGTCTACCGGCAGTAATGAACGCATTTTATTACAACCCTAATGAAGAAACCGAAGGACTTAAAGGCTTTTACCAAAAGCTATGTCACAAAATGAATCGCCGTGGCTTTCAATATATTGTAGGAGAAGATGCGTTAGGAAGAGAAACTATAACTATCTTTAACCCTGATGTTATTGTTGATCAAAAAACAGAAGATGGTATTGCAACTATGCATGACCCTAATAAGTTACAAGAAGTAAAACGTTTTGAGAGTCCAGATAATTTTTAACTTAACTTAAAAATCTTTTTAATTAGTATTAAAAAATTAGGCTTTAGTGTAATAGTAAAATATTATCTGAAGCCATTTTTTTTCTATATATATCATTATTAATATATTTTATTTTATTGAGATATTAAAAATTGTTATATAAAAAATTAAATTAAAATAGTTTTCAATAAATTTTCAATAATAAAAAATTAAATTTGTTTTATATATAAAACAGTTGCTAGTTATTTTTCGTAATTTATAAGAATAAGAACGAGAATTTTATTTATATAAAATTTGTATTAATTAAATTTTTTTCTTTAAGGACTTTAGTATTTATTTTTTTTATTTTAAAGTGGTTAATGTAAAAATGATCACATTACTTAATGTTTTTAAGTTGTAGGTCAAAAACTCGAAAACATTAAGTAAAAAGAATTATACAAAAAATCATTTAAATCAATAATATAAAAGGAATATAGATATGCCTGAGATACAAATTATTGCCAAGGACAGTCACAAAACCTTGGTAACAACAGAGGGAACTTCTGCAAAACTTTCAGAAGCGTCAGTTGTATTGGTAAAAGTAGCTGCCAGTGATGTACTGGTAGTCAATAGAGAGGGTACTAATGCAGTAATTCGCCTAAAAAATGGCGAAACTATTGTTATTGAAGGCTTCTTTAGTGGTACTGCTGAACCAGCTGATAACAGTCTTGTATTTCAAGATCAGAATGGTCAACTCATTTGGGCAAAATTTAAAGATGCTGAAAATGATGCAGATGCTGACAGCGATGCAGATGCAGATGCCGACAGTGATGTGGAGCCACAAGCACTTTTAGGTGAAGACTTACCAGCAGCACTACCAGCAGAAGCACCACAGGCATTAGTGTCTGATGTTATTTATCAACCAATTTCTTCAATTCAGCCATTACTTTATCATGATGCAGGTGTGAACCCATGGTTATGGGCAGCAGTACCTCTAGTTGCAGGTGGTATCATTGCTGCTGCATCAAATAGTGGTAGTAGTAATGACTCTTCTCCTGCAGATACTACACCCCCAAATACAAATGGGGTTACTTTCTCTGTTGATCCTATAACTTCAGATAATGTTATTAATTCAACTGAAGCTGCTGGTAACGTTACTGTTACAGGTAGCTTAAAAAATATTCCAGCAGATGCTGCAAATACTGTCGTTACTGTAGTTGTGAATGGTGTAACTTATACTGCAACTGTAGATAAAGTAGCAGGAACATGGAGCGTAGTTGTACCAGGCAGTGGATTAATTGCAGATAGCGATAAAACCATTGATGCAAAAGTTACGTTTACTGATGCAGCGGGTAATAGTAGCAATATAACTGAATCAAAAACTTATACAGTAGATACCACTGCGCCAAATGCACCAGTAATTGATCCAATCAATGCAACTAATCCTGTAACAGGTACAGCAGAAGCTGGCTCAACAGTTAAGGTCACTTTCCCAGATGGTACAACAGCGACTGTA
>NZ_JAKTHZ010000025.1:0-152561 GCF_027854645.1 Acinetobacter sp. AOR41_HL
GGGACTGTTCTAAATTTTGTGTAAGTACTTAATTTTCATTTATCCTTCAGAGGATAATTACAAAAGGTACTTCACATGGATGAAGCAACAATCAAAAGTATGGCTGCCGAATTGGCTAAAGGTCTAAAAACACCAGAAGACTTAAACCAAATGACAGCAGTCTTTAAAAAATTCATGATTGAAACTGCACTCAATACTGAACTTTCAGACCATCTCGGTTATGAAAAGCATCAGCCCAAGAAAGGCTCAAATAGCCGTAATGGGTTTAGTTCTAAAACCATTACAACTCAAGATGGACAACTGGCTTTAGATATTCCCCGTGATCGAGAAGGTTCATTTGAGCCACAAATTATAAAAAAGCACCAAACACGCATCACCAGTATGGATGACCAAATCCTCTCACTGTATGCAAAAGGAATGACTAATAGGGAAATTGTAGCCTTCTTCAAAGAAATGTACGATGCCGATGTGTCAGCATCTCTCATCAGCAAAGTTACCGATGCTGTGATTGAGCAAGTGACTGAGTGGCAAAATAGAGCCTTAGATAGCCTTTATCCTGTTGTCTATCTTGACTGTATTGTTGTCAAAGTCCGTCAGCACTCCAATGTGATTAACAAGTCCGTATACCTTGCTTTAGGCATCAATATGGATGGGCAAAAAGAATTACTGGGTATGTGGATTGCTCAGACAGAAGGTGCCAAATTCTGGCTGTCAGTCATGACAGAGCTAAAAAATCGAGGAGTACAGGACATTCTTGTTGCCTGTGTAGATGGATTAAAAGGCTTCCCTGACGCGATAGCCTCTGTTTACCCTCATACTGATATTCAACTGTGTATCGTGCATGTTGTACGCAATAGCCTGAGATTTGTAAGCTGGAAAGACTACAAAGCTGTTACGTCGGGTCTGAAAGCGATTTATCAGGCAAGTACAGAGGAAAATGCTTTAAAATCCCTAGACATCTTCTGTGATCAATGGAATCACCAGTATCCCAAAATTGGAGAATCCTGGCGGGCCAATTGGGAAAATATCCGAACGATCTTTAGCTATCCAGCCGAAATACGTCATGCAATTTATACAACAAATGCGATTGAGTCGTTGAATAGCGTAATACGCCATTCAACGAAGAAAAGGAAAATCTTTTCATCTGATGACTCAGTAAAGAAGGTCATTTACTTAGCAACATCAAATGCTGCGAAGAAATGGACGATGCCAATTCAAAATTGGCGTTTAGCAATGAATTGGTTTACGATTCAGTTCGATGATCGATTAAAAGATCATTTATAAAAAATGGAACTTACACAAAATAATTTACAGGCTCCGACAGTAGCGGATCGAGTAGCACAGACGGCTGTCAAACTCTTGTTGGAGCCACAGATTGATCCTCTATTTCATCCAAACTCTTATGGCTATCGTCCAGGGCGTTCTGCCCATGATGCGATAGCTATGGTGAGGCGACGAAGTTGGGAGTATGACTGGGTTGTGGAGTTTGATATCAAGGGTCTCTTTGATAACATCGATCATGATCACTGATGCGTGCACTCAAGAAACACTGCGAAATCCCATGGATTCTTCTATACGTAGAACGCTGGTTAAAAGCACCCATGCAAGACATAGATGGCCATCTTTTAGAAAGGAATCGTGGCACACCGCAAGGTGGTGTTGTAAGTCCTTTGTTGGCAAATTTATTTATGCATTATGCTTTTGATATGTGGATTACCAAGAATCTTACGAGTGTAAGATTCTGCCGCTATGCGGATGACGGAGTGATTCATTGCCGGAGTTTATCTCAAGCCAAACTTGTTTTACAAAAGATTGGTGCACGATTTCGTGAATGTGGGCTCGAATTGCATCCAGATAAGACAAAGATTGTTTATTGCCAAGATATTAATCGTCGCAAAGCATATCCCGATGTTCAATTTACTTTTCTCGGATACACGTTTAGGCCCCGTAAGGCTGTAGACAAATATCAAAGGGTTTATGTGAATTTTTCTCCGGCGGTCAGTCGTGATGCACTTAAGGCAATGCGGCAGACTATCCGGAGATGGCATCTACATTTGATGTGTGAGCGTGAATTAACTGATCTATCAGCAATATTTAATCCAATTCTTCTAGGCTGGCAACAATACTATGGTCGTTTCCATAGTTCAGCGATGTCAGTGATTTGGAGACACATGAATGCATATCTTATACGCTGGATGAGGCGTAAGTATAAAAATTTAGCCCGTCATAAAAGACGAGCTAAATATGCCTTAGGGCGGCTTGCACGTGATTTTCCAAATGCCTTTGTGCATTGGAAAATGGGATGTTTACCACCGGTTGGATAATGGGAGCCGGATGAATCGAGAGGTTCACGTCCGGTTCTGCGAGGGGCTAAGGGTGAAATTCCCTTGGTCTACTCACCCCTATATCCGTACTAAGCAAGGTTGGCTGTATTTGTGTGTGATGCTGGATCTATTCAGCCGTCGTATCGTCGGTTGGCAAATCAGCCATCGAATAGACCGTCAATTGGTGTGTGATGCGTTTCATTATGCAATGGCTCGTCAGGGGTATCCAATGGGTGTCATGGTGCATTCGGACCAAGGCTCACAGTACTGTAGTCGTGATTTTAGGACGCTATTATTGACGAATAACTGCGTTCAAAGTATGTCACGCAGGGGAAACTGTTGGGATAATGCAGTGACCGAAAGCTTCTTTCATACATTGAAAGGTCATGTGGTCCATGGCAGTGTGTTTGCCACTCGAAAAGAAGCGAATACTGTCTTGTTTGACTATATTGAGATTTATTACAATCGGGTCAGAAGGCATTCCGCAAACGGCTAGTTAAGCCCAGAAGCCTTTGAACAGAAATATTTTAAGAATTTAGAGGGATTTGTTGTCCACGATACTGTCTAGGATCAATTCAGCCAAATTTTCATTAGATATATTTTACAGGTACAGCTTAAAACAAACTTTTAGAACAAGATTTCTTTCAATATATCAGGCTGAGTTCGGAGCTCATGAATGATGGTTTCGGCAATGTATCCACCACTGTAAGGCATCTTATACCCAAACTTTTCCATCTCTTTAGAAGGATATTTTGCTTTCAGTATCTGATTAAGATTGTTAAGTTCGAGCTGTAATTTTTCTATTTTTTTCCCAATTGATGCTGGCTTTCTTCGCACGCCATCTGACTGAGCTTTAGCATACAACTGCTTACTCTCCTGCTCTAATTCACTGAGCATTTTTTGCTTAAGCACAAGTTCAGACTGAAGCCATTCAATATCGTAAACCTCAAAAGCTTTGACTAGATCATCAAGCACAAAATTAACTGCTTGATTCAAATTATCCCATTTGCCACGACGCACAATCTGCTCTCTTAAAGTGCGATATAAAATTTCCCGTCTTGGATATAAATGCTTGTCGTAACGAGCTTTGACTGCAATAATTGCCTTTGCACTTTTGGCAAGTGTACGGTTCTGAATAAACTCCACCCCACCAAGCATTTGCACATAAGCAATTAAAATATCTGAATATTGCCTTTGGAAAATTTTGGCAGGCAAGTTATTCACCTCAGGTCTTAATGTATTTATCTGCATTAAAAGCTGTGCAATCTGGAATGGCTTGAAAGAGATTGAAACCACATCCCCCATCATTTCTAAATGAAAAGCTGACTGCTCACTCAATTGAAAATCATTCTGCTGCATTCTTTTTATGATTTTTTCTTTTTGATCAATATATGATTGATTCTCCGTTTCTATTAATTCATTATTCAATTCACACTCATAGTAGTAACAAAAGTTTAACCATATATCCTGCTCAAGCTGCTCTAACCTTGATAATTTTTTATCAATCATAATTCATTAAAATACAGATAATTACATAGCATAATACTACTATATTTTTAAAAGCTAGTACCAATCTACTTTTACAATTTTTTAAATTTTATAGTTACCCCATCAATGAACTGATCTAATAGTTTTAACATTATAGGTTGATCTCCAGCCAATATTTAAGGTTAAAAAATTAGTTCTTTTATCTAATTGCGATAATCACAAAAGGATCAAAGATATGGGCTACTTAACATCTAAAGAAATTCGCCACAAACTCATTTATGACGCTATCTCATAAATAAACCTTGTTTTAACCCATACGAAAGCTTGAATACATACTCTTTTACATGAACAGACTTGTTTCATCTTCTTAGCTATATATAGATTAGGCCGTTATGTTTTAAATGCATAGCGGCCTTATTTTATATAAGCTCAAGCTTTTCTTAAAAAAATTTATTAATAAAACTCTAATGTTAGTTAAGCTCATCTATTTAATTAATTAATCACTAAGAAAAATACTTTTTAAAATATATTGTAATAACAGTTCTCTATTATCAGCCTTCGTTTCATCTAGCATTTGAATAATGGCCCCATCAATTACAAATAAAAACATATGAGCATCTTTTTTAGTAGCATCGTTCTTCGCTGTTAAAAGCAATTTATAAACTTCATCAATTAACCATTGACGGTACTGTATAACCACTTGATAGGCTGTAGGGTAAATTTTTTCAATTTCAAAAATAGCTCTAAATGGCAAATAATAATGCCCTTCCAGATTGACATGTAAAAAGAATATTTCCTTTAACTTTTCACGCACCACTAAATCTTTTTGTGTGTAAATAATTGAGAAGACTTTTTCTTTTAAAGCATCTTTTTGAAAGTTTAAACTCATTTCAATAAGCCGCTCTTTAGACTGAAAATATTTATAAAACGTGGTTTTGGTCACTTCCGCTTCTTCTACAATGCGGTCTACACCAACGTTGTGAAAACCATGGTCATTAAAAAGATAACGAGATGTATGAAGCACACTTAACGCGCGAAATGAGAGATCTGAATATGGCATATATGTACCGTTATAAAATAATTTGTTGTTGTGTCTAAATGAGATAAAACAGCCGCAACTTTTGCTCTAGGCAAAAAAAGCATGCAAAGGCCCCAAAGATGGTCCTAAGGCATCTCAAGTTTTATTGTTGATATGATTTTTTAGTCGTGACGAACTAAAGCCTGAAAACTCGAAAGTGATCAAACCACGCTAAAGACTAATCGGGAGGTGTAAAAAAAGTATGCACAGCCAACTCCTTATATGGGGAGTTCTGCCAAAGCATTAATAAAGAATTATGGTGGCAGAACGAAAGAGGGTTGACAGACTGGTACGACGCCAGCACACCCGAAGGTGTCCCTCTCCCGTCCTACCGCTACGGGAGAAGACGAGGAGCTTACACACAGAACTATCCCTCAGACGGGAAAACTCTGATGCGGTCGTATGTGGTCTGTCAAAACCACCTGGCAATGTAGGCCAGCAGGCAAAGGATAATCTGAGAGTTTAGAAGTGTCAATGTGGAATTTATGACAAGTTTTTAAAATTCTTATTATTTTTCATTAGATTAAATAAATTATTATTTTAGATATTATATAAAATTGTAATTTTAAAATTTATCACAAGTTCGTTAAACAAAATGAGCGCCTTGTGACTGAATCAGTTGCCCTACATTTACAGGCATTCCTAACAAGTAACCTTGGAACTGCTGACAGCCTAAACGCGTTAAAATTTCGACTTGCTGCTGAGTTTCCACCCCTTCGGCTGTTACGGTTAAGCCTAACTTTTTCGCCAAATGAATAATACTTTCTAAAATGACTTCTTCTTTTGAGCCCGGTTTTAAATCGACAATAAAACCACGGTCAATTTTAAGCTCATCGACTGGTAAGTCTTTTAAATATAAGAAGCTTGAGTGCCCTGTTCCAAAGTCATCAATTGCGACACGAATGCCCATATCACGCAGCCGCTCACAAGCACGAATGCTTAAGTCGATATGCCGCATTGCAGTTGATTCAGTAATTTCAATAATGAGGTGATGAGGCTTAATTTGGTATTTTTTTAACAAACCTTCGAGGGTACTAAAGAGCTTTTTATTTTCAAACTGCAAAGCCGATAAATTGACTGCAATTGGATAAAACTGGGTATTGCTACGTTCCCATTCCTGAATTTGCTGACAGGCTTGTTCAAGCGCCCAATATCCCATTGGAATAATTAAACCTGTCTTTTCCGCGCCACCAATAAACATATGTGGTGTCAGCATACCTAAAGTTGGGTGGTTCCAGCGAATGAGCGCCTCTACCCCACAAATCTCAAGGTTGGTATTAAATTTTGGTTGGTAATAAAGAACAAATTGTTTTTCTTCGACTGCTTTATATAAATCATTGATCAGTTTTGACTGACTTCTGGTTTCTTGTTGGTGGGTTGAATAACTAAAGACGGTGTAAGTATTGCGGCCCTGCTCTTTAGACATCAGCATGGCAGCATCGGCATTCATTAGCAGGTCTTGAACATTCTGCCCATGTTCAGGGAACAATGCGATGCCAAGGCTTGCCGAAATGTTAATTTCTTTACCGGAAATTTGGTAACTGTCTTGAATAAGCTGCAATACTTTTTCAGCAAGTTGCATTGCCTCTTCAGTATCGGTATTTTCAGCTATTAATAAAAATTCATCTCCGCCAATCCTAAGCAACTTACATTTTTCATTGAGTTGCCAATGTAAGCGATTGGCCATTTGTATAAGCAGTTGATCACCAATGTGGTGACCAAAGGCATCATTTACCGATTTAAAACGGTCTAAATCAATATAGAGAAAAGCAATTTTCTGGTCTTTATAACGATGATCTGACAAAAGAACTTCTGCGTAATCAACTAAATAAAGTCGGTTTGGCAGCTTAGTTAAGTTATCTTGAATGGAGAGATTGGCGAGTTCTTTATTGGCTTTACGGAGTTCTAAATTTCGTTGGTTCAGTCGTTGTTCTAGCACGGCGACAATAAAACTCGCGACCAGCACCAGACATGTAACCAGAATAATAGTAAACAGCAACAGGTCATGTTCAGCCTGATATTGGCTCACAAATTTATCGGTAATATTGGTCGCAATGAGTGCCGTATAGTGCATGCCCATAATGCTTAAAGTCATCATGACTGCAAAAGCGAGTTTTAAACTTACTCGATTACGCTCGCTCTCTTTTAATTTATAGGCCAACAAAAAAGCTAGACCTGAACCACTCATGGCAATTAAGTCAGAAAATAAAATGAGAAATGAGGTGTAATCTTTCTTATAAATATCAATATTCCAGCCCAGCATACTTACATAATATGAAGCTGAAATACCAATGCCCATAATGACTGAGCTTAAAACCAACCTAAATAATGGTAGTGTAAAACGGGAAGTGAGCCAAATTGCCACACAAGAAAGTACAGCACTAATACCAAAAGAAAGCGTAATTAAAGAAAGATTAGCGTTGGCAGTTTCAAATAAATGATAAGCATGCATGCCAACAATATGGACAATACTAATAGCCGCAGCGAGTAATAATCCATTAAATAATAAAATAAGCGGTTCAATCTTTTGATAGGCTTGCTTAAATATTAGTTGCTCCATGGAAATCACAATATAGCAAATAGCGCCAGCCGCAATAAAAGAGCCGACGATCAATGTGCTATCGTAATCAACATGACCCATATTGGACTTCCATGATTATTCAATACTTTTTTTTATTTTGTTCAATTCATTGCACAAAATACAATTAAACACGTTAAAGAAAAATAGTAAATTCGACTTTTTTGGTCAGTTATAAACAATAACATTATCTAACATTTGGTCAAGTATTTTTTACTTTAGAAATCAATAAAGTAAACAAAAATTAAGCATCCAATTATATGAAAAATATAGGATTTCTTAAATCTAGGTCAATTGACCTTAATGATGTTTTTTTAAGCTTATTTTAGCTGCTCTAAAATAAAAAAACCCTGCATGAAGCAGGGTCTTTTTAAACAATAGAAAAGAGTATTAGTTTTTCTCTTTGTCTACGATTTTGTTTGCTTGAATCCAAGGCATCATCGCACGTAATTTAGCACCAGTTTGTTCAATACCGTGTGCAGCATTTTGACGACGACGAGCTGTCATAGATGGGTAGTTCAACGCACCTTCTTGGATGAACATCTTCGCGTATTCACCAGATTGAATACGTTTTAATGCATTACGCATAGCTTCACGAGACTGTTCGTTAATTACTTCAGGACCAGTTACGTATTCACCGTACTCAGCGTTGTTAGAAACTGAGTAGTTCATGTCAGCGATACCGCCTTCGAACATCAAGTCAACGATTAACTTAAGTTCGTGTAAGCATTCGAAGTAAGCCATTTCTGGTGCATAACCAGCTTCAACCAAAGTTTCGAAGCCCATTTTAACAAGTTCAACTGCACCACCACAAAGAACTGCTTGCTCACCGAATAAGTCAGTTTCAGTTTCTTCACGGAATGAAGTTTCGATAATACCTGTACGACCACCACCTACGCCAGAAGCGTAAGAAAGCGCAACGTTACGTGCATTACCAGAAGCGTCTTGGTGAATCGCGATTAGGTCAGGAACACCTGAACCACGTTGGAATTCAGAACGTACAGTATGACCAGGAGCTTTAGGCGCAACCATGATTACGTCTAAGTCTTTACGTGGAACAACTTGGTTATATAGAACAGAGAAACCATGAGCAAATGCTAAAGTCGCGCCTTCTTTGATGTTTGGCTCAATCACGTCACGGTAAAGTTGTGATTGGAATTCATCTGGAGTCAAAATCATTACGAGGTCAGCTTGCTTAACTGCTGCTGGGACTTCAGCAACTTTAAGACCAGCGTTTTCAGCTTTCTTCCAAGAAGCTGAACCTGCACGTAAACCTACAGTTACGTCTACGCCTGAGTCTTTAAGATTAAGTGCATGAGCATGACCTTGAGAACCGTAACCAATAATCGCAACTTTCTTGCCTTGGATGATTGATAAGTCACAGTCTTTATCGTAAAAAATTTGCATTTGTGTTCTCCGCTAAAATACTTTTTAAAAAATTAAATGGCTAAAACTTTTTCGCCACGGGCGATACCTGATACACCTGAGCGAACGACTTCAAGAATGGTGTTTTCTGCAAGCGCATCGATAAAACCATCTAATTTTTCAGTTGTCCCTGCTATTTGAATGGTATAGGTCGTTGGTGTCACGTCTACAATTTGCGCACGGAAAATATCCGCAGTGCGCTTAATTTCGGCACGTGATGCACCTAATGCTTTTACTTTGATTAGCATAAGTTCACGTTCAATGTGTGAACCTTCTGATAAATCAACTACTTTTACCACCTCAACAAGTTTGTTGAGCTGTTTCGTAATTTGTTCGATCTTATGGTCATCGCCATAAGTCGTTAACGTCAAACGCGATAATGTCGGATCTTCGGTTGGTGCAACATTCAAAGTTTCAATGTTGTAGTTACGTTGGCTGAATAAGCCCACCAAACGAGAAAGCGCACCAGCTTCGTTTTCAACGAGTACAGAAATAATATGTCTCATTAAATGCGCTCCCCTTTAGAAATCCACATGTCACGCATAGATTGACCTGCAACCTGCATTGGATAAACGTGTTCGCTACGGTCAACCATAACATTGATAAATACGCATTTATCATTGATGGCCATTGCTTCTGCAAGCTTAGATTCAAGTTCATCGGCATGATTAATTTGAATGCCTACATGACCATAAGCTTCCATTAACTTGGCAAAGTCAGGTAATGACTCAACATAAGAACTTGAATGACGACCTTCATAGTTCATATCTTGCCATTGTTTCACCATACCTAAAGCACGGTTGTTCAAGCACAAGATTTTTACGTTCAAGCCATATTGTTTACAGGTTGAAAGTTCCTGAATACACATCTGAATTGAAGCTTCACCCGTAATACAAACAACTTGTTGGTCAGGGAAAGCAAGCTTCGCAGCCATTGCATAAGGTAAGCCAACACCCATGGTGCCAAGACCACCTGAGTTGATCCATTGACGAGGACGTTTGTACTTATAATAAAGTGCACCAAACATCTGATGTTGACCAACGTCAGAAGTAATGATGGCATCACCATTGGTTACTTTATATAAAGTTTCAACAACCTGCTGTGGCTTCATGGTGCCATCAGATGGGTTTTCATATTTCAAACCATGAACTTTGCGCCATTCATTAATTTGAGACCACCAAGCCGCAATTGCTTCAGGATTTGGTTTAGACACATTTAACTGTTTTAACTGTGCCAACATTTCTTGAAGAACAGGCTCTACTGCACCAACGATCGGAATATGCGCCATAATCGTTTTTGAAATGGTCGCAGGATCGATATCGACATGAATCACTTTTGAGTTCGGGCAGAATTTGGCTGGGTTATTTGTTACGCGGTCATCAAAACGCGCACCAATCGCCAAAATTACATCTGCATGGTGCATTGCCATATTGGCTTCGTATGTACCATGCATGCCCAACATGCCAATAAACTGTGGATCGTCGCCCGGGAATCCACCTAACCCCATAAGTGTGTTAGTTACCGGATAACCAAGTAAATGTGCAAGTTCGGTTAATAACGCAGAAGCATTACCTTGTACGACACCACCGCCTGTATAAATAACAGGACGTTTTGCAGTAAGTAATTCATCAATTGCTTTACGAATTTGACCAGAGTGGCCACGTGAAGGCGGTTGATATGAACGCATCTTCACTTTTTCAGGGTATTCGTAGGCAAACTTTTCTGCAGGGTTCGTCGCATCTTTAGGAATATCGACTACAACTGGACCAGGGCGTCCACTTGACGCGATATAGAATGCTTTTTTAATAATTGCAGGGATTTCACTCGCGTGACGGACCTGAAAGCTGTGTTTCACGATAGGACGTGAAATACCAACCATGTCAGTTTCCTGGAAAGCGTCTTCACCAATCAGATGTGATGCAACCTGGCCAGACAAAATCACCATTGGGATTGAGTCCATATAAGCTGTTGCAATTGGAGTTACTGTATTGGTTGCGCCCGGACCAGAAGTGACCAGTACTACGCCAGTCTTACCTGTAGCACGCGAGTAGGCATCTGCCATATGACCAGCAGCTTGCTCATGGCGCACGAGGTAATGATTGATTTTGTCTTGTTGAAATAGCGCATCATAAATATGTAATACAGCGCCGCCTGGATAACCAAAAACATGTTCAACGCCTTCGTCCGCAAGAGCACGAACGAGCATTTCACCACCAGATAAAAGTTCCAACGTGATTCACCCTAAAATTTTTATCACTATTTATGGAAGGCACAAATAGTGTTTCATTCATTGAATTGTCTGCACTGTTATAGCACACATATTGTCTAGTTTTCGTTGCAATAGAAAAATTTCTGTTTTTCAGCCGTATAAGCTGTTTTAACATTAATAAAGCATGTCTGGATATACATACTTTAGTAAAATCAATCTCTCGGCTAGAGAGAATGTCTATTACAAAACATGATATTTATTCGAAGGGTGATCGAGTAAATACATATAAAACTAGAGAAAGCATTTTTGTTGTTTCTATATACAAAGTCAAGAATAAAGAAATGGTTTTTCCATAAAAAGTTTTAGCTGTTGTTTTTTTAATCTAATCTTAAGCCGTAAATTTGTTCATTCCCTCTCCATTTTTATTAAAAAAATACTCTTTTTTATATAAAACCATGCATTCTAAATTGCTTATTTATGAACTTTATTTAAATATAGTCAGTATTTTTTGGGGAACATCTAATATGAATTTATCTTATTTAAAAACAAGCTTATATACAGCAATCACCACAGCAATTTTAGTTTGCTCAACTCAAAGTCAGGCCGAGCAGTATTATAAATGGGTAGATAAAAACGGCTCGACACATTACACCACGACGCCACCACCTAAAGGTGCGAAACATTTGAACAAAGTTTCAACTTACGGTACCCAGCCTTCTGTAAAGAATCCGACATCAAACCCAGAACAACCAGCTCAGACTAAAACAGATAAAGCCGTACCAGAAGCAGCTAACGCCACGCAGGAAAAAACTGCACCTGTAGTAGCAGTTCCACCTGCTGCACCCGCACCTGCTCCATCAGCTTCAGCACCACGATAAGTAAAATGAGAGTGGTGAATACTTTCACCACTCTTCTCGGATTTAAAATAAAGAAGAATAAGTTGGGAAATTTTTATAGCGCATATTAAAAGATAAAATCGTGATCTAAAAACTGACATTTTCCTCTATTTTGCGCTATGCTGTGCAGCAATCTTTCATTTCAATTTTCGTTGTATAGCTTACGTCTATGACTATTTCTCACATTGACCCAGAATATCAAGCAAACACGATTGAACCATCCGTCCAACAAGATTGGGAAAATCGTAAAGTCTTTAAAGTTGCCGACACTGTCGAAGGTAAACATCGTTACATCCTGTCAATGTTCCCTTACCCAAGTGGCAAACTGCACATGGGTCATGTGCGTAACTATACAATTGGCGACGTAATTAGCCGTTTCTATCGTTTAAAAGGCGAAACCGTACTACAACCTATGGGTTGGGACGCTTTTGGTTTGCCTGCGGAAAACGCTGCAATTGCCCATAAAGTTGCTCCGGCAAAATGGACATTTGAAAACATCGCTTATATGCGTGACCAATTAAAAAAATTAGGTTTATCTGTTGATTGGGACCGTGAATTTGCAACGTGTACACCAGAGTACTACCACTGGGAACAATGGTTGTTTGTTCAGCTTTATAAAAAAGGTTTGATCTACCGTAAACTTTCAACAGTAAACTGGGATCCGGTTGACCAAACAGTTTTGGCAAACGAACAAGTTGAAAATGGTCGTGGATGGCGTTCTGGTGCATTGGTTGAAAAACGCGATATTCCAATGTACTACTTCCGTATTACGGACTATGCACAAGAACTATTAGATGACCTAGATACCTTACAAGACGGCTGGCCTCAACAAGTGTTGACCATGCAACGTAACTGGATTGGTCGCTCTACAGGTATGGAAATTACTTTCCCATCTGCTAATACCGAAATTTATGCTGACGGCTTAACTGTTTATACAACACGTGCTGATACGCTTATGGGCGTAACATACGTTGCTGTTGCAGCAGAACACCCTCTTGCGCTTAAAGCTGCTGAAAATAACCCTAAATTAGCTGCATTTATTGAAGAATGCCGCATGGGTTCAGTTGCAGAAGCTGACTTGGCAACAGCCGAGAAAAAAGGCATGGCAACAGGCTTGTTTGTAAAACATCCTGTCACTGGTGAAGAGCTTCCTGTCTGGATCGCAAACTACGTATTAATGTCTTACGGTTCTGGCGCAGTAATGGCTGTACCAGCACATGACGAACGTGATTTTGAATTTGCGAACAAGTTCAACTTGCCAATTAAACAAGTGATTGATGCCAAAGGCGCTGACGATGCAGACTACTCTGCAACTGAGTGGCAAGAATGGTACGGTTCTAAAGAAGGTAAACTTGTTAACTCTGGCGAGTTTGACGGTTTAGAATTCCAAGCTGCGTTTGACGCATTCCTTGCGAAATTAGAACCACAAGGTTTAGCAAACTCTAAAGTTCAATTCCGTTTACGTGACTGGGGTGTTTCTCGTCAACGTTACTGGGGTTGTCCAATTCCAATGATTAACTGTGATACTTGTGGTCAAGTCACAGTTCCAGAAGACCAACTTCCAGTTGTATTACCAACTGACGTTGTTCCAGATGGTTCAGGTAACCCGCTTAATAAAATGCCTGAATTCTATGAAACGAAATGTCCTTGCTGTGGTGGCGATGCACGCCGTGAAACAGATACATTGGATACATTCGTAGAGTCATCTTGGTACTACGCACGCTATGCATCTCCAGACTTCACTGGCGGTATGGTTAAACCTGAAGCAGCTCAAAACTGGCTTCCTGTAAACCAATATATTGGTGGTGTTGAACACGCGATTCTTCACTTACTTTATGCACGTTTCTTCCACAAATTAATGCGTGATGAAGGCGTTGTACAAGGTAATGAACCATTTACCAACCTGTTAACTCAAGGCATGGTGCTTGCAGATACATTCTATCGTGAAGCCGAAAATGGTAAGAAAACTTGGTTCAACCCTGCTGACATCGAATTAGAACGTGATGAGAAAGGTCGCATCATTTCTGCAAAATATTCAGGTGACGGTCAAGAAGTGATTATCGGCGGACAAGAAAAAATGTCTAAGTCGAAAAATAACGGTATTGACCCACAAGCCATTATTGATCAATACGGCGCAGATACAGCACGTGTATTTATGATGTTTGCTGCTCCACCAGATCAATCTTTAGAGTGGTCTGATGCAGGTGTTGAAGGCGCAAACCGTTTCTTGAAACGTGTATGGCGTCTGGTAGCAAGCTTCCTTGAAAAAGGAAACGCTGCAACTGCAATTGATACGGCAAACTTGTCTAAAGACGCTCAAGATTTACGTCGTAAGACTCACGAAACGATTCAAAAAGTAAGTGATGATATTGAACGTCGTCATGCATTCAATACTGCAATTGCCGCGTTAATGGAATTATTAAACGCAAGCAATAAGTTTGAAGCAAAAGATGACAACGACGTTGCTGTAGAACGTGAAGCAATCACAACATTGTTAACGTTGCTTGCTCCATTTGCTCCGCATTTAAGCCAGACTTTATTGGCTCAGTTTGGTACGGACTTAACAGAAGCAACTTTCCCTGAAGTTGATGCTTCTGCGTTAACACGCAATACCCAAACGATTGTTGTACAAGTAAATGGTAAACTTCGCGGTAAACTTGAAGTTTCTGTTGATATTTCTAAAGATGAATTATTAGCTCAAGCTAAAGCGTTACCAGAAGTTCAACAGTTCTTAACAGGACCAACCAAAAAAGAAATTGTGGTTCCAAACAAATTGGTTAACCTCGTGGTTTAATTACAGGTATTAATGAGAGGATCAAGCATGCACTTAGCCCAACGTTTAGCCGCTGTTGTTTTAACCTTAGGCCTTAGTGCAGGCTTAGTCGGGTGTGGTTTCCATTTAAAAGGAACTAACCCGACTGCGACTCCACTTGTTTATAAAAAGTTGAGCCTTGAGTTACCGGCAAAAACCGATGACTTAGAAACACAATTAAAAGTGTACTTAACAGCAAATGGCGTTCAGCTCACCAATGACAACGACGCCTATGTTCTTCATGTTTTAGAGTACACGCCTCGTCGTCAACTTCTAAATGGTAAGCTTACAGAAGTTCTATTACGTCTGACTGTGACTTTCCAAATTGAAGACCGTCAAGGGAATAAAATTACCGAGCCACGTACTTTAACCGCAGCTCGTAGTTATCAATACGACTTGGCAACTGTCAACACTGAAAACCAGCAAGAAGGTTACTTGCAACGTATTGTGATTGATGACATTGCTCAGCAAATTACTCGTCAAATTTCAGCTAATCGCTTACCAAAAGCTCAACCATAAGATTTATCTATTCTTTAGTAATGAAACTTGACTACTTACAAGCCCTTAAACGCATTCCGGAAGCTCGGGGTGCGTGGATCCTGCATGGTCAGGAACCATTACTTGAACAAAATTTACTAGATACTTTCCGTAAAAGCTGGCAGCAACAAGACATTGAAAGACAGCGCTATGACATTAGTAGTGTGAGTGACTGGAAAAATGTGTTTAATGCCCTGAACAGCTTGTCTTTATTTTCACAGCAACTTGCTATTGAAGTTCACGGCAATATCAAGCCCGATGCAAATGGTTTAAAACAGCTTAAAAGTTATATTCAGCATAATGAAACCAACCTGCTGTTAATTGTTTTACCCAAACAAGATAGCAGTAGCTTAAAGTCTGCTTTTTTCCAAGTTGTTGAAGCAAACGGCATTGTTGTTGCTCTTACTGCAAACTATCCGCAAGACCGCCAAAAAATTTTAGCTGCTGAAGCAGAAAAGCTCGAAATTCAACTCGACAATGACGCTTGGCAGTGGCTCATGCAGCATCATGAGCACAATTTACTCGCTGCTAAAAATAGTTTGATGCGCGTACGAGATACTTTCCCAGACCAGAAACTGATTCAAATTGAACAGTTATATGCTTGTTTGCAAGATCAGTCTCGTTACACCACTTATGATTTAAGCGATGCTTTATTAGAAGGCAATCTTGCTCAGTCTATTAAGATTTTCCAATATTTAATTGGTTCGGGTGAACCAGAAAGTCTGATCTTATGGACATTAAGTAAAGAAATGCGTTTATTAATGCAGTTGTTTGAACAGCCACACAATGCATTGCAACTCGGTATTTGGAAAACCAAAGTTAGCTTATATCAACAAGCTTTAAGAAGACTCAATCCACAGCAATTTCTGGGATGGTCTGCTCTACTCTTGCAAATTGATGCAGCAATTAAAGGCATGTCTAATGAAAATGCCGAACATTTAATGCAACAAGCGATTGCCGAGTTGTGTGGGAAAACATTATTTATACAATAGAGCGGCCAAATCCTTTGTCTGCTTTGTTGAAATATCATAAAAATTCACGTTTTATCCTCAATTGACTCTTATACTAATTAAAATTTTAGACTTTTCGACCTCTCGCCATGCCAAAAATAAAGCCCATTAAACTCGTTATTATTGTCGTCTGTATAGCCGTTATTGCTGCATTAGCTTGGAAGTTTTTTAAACCTAAACAGCAGCAGCCTCAATATATTACAGCTGAGGTAACTCGCGGAGATATTGAGAATAATGTACTTGCAACCGGTACGCTTGATGCAACCAAGCTCATTAGTGTCGGTGCTCAGGTATCCGGTCAGGTTAAAAAGATGTATGTGCAGCTTGGTGATCAAGTGAAACAAGGTCAACTTATTGCACAAATTGACTCAACCACCCAAGAAAACAGTTTAAAAACATCTGATGCCAATATTAAAAACTTAGAGGCACAGCGCCTTCAACAAGTGGCATCTTTAAATGAAAAGCAACTCGAATATCGTCGTCAGCAACAAATGTATGCTCAAGATGCGACACCTCGTGCAGATTTAGAGTCAGCTGAAGCTGCTTATAAAACAGCCCAAGCACAAGTCAAAGCATTAGATGCACAAATCGAGTCTGCGAAAGTTACTCGTTCAACAGCACAAACAAATATTGGCTATACCCGTATTGTGGCGCCAACTGATGGTACCGTTGTTGCAATTGTGACTGAAGAAGGCCAAACCGTAAACGCGAACCAAAGTGCTCCAACGATCGTTAAAATTGCAAAACTGCAAAATATGACGATTAAAGCACAGGTAAGTGAAGCAGATATCATGCGAGTAGAAAAAGGTCAAAAAGTCTACTTCACTACTTTAGGCGATGACAGTAAGCGTTATGCGACATTACGTCAGATTGAGCCAGCACCAGATTCAATTTCTAGTGAGTCAAACAGTACTACAAGCTCAACCAGTAGCTCAGCTGTCTACTACAACGCTTTATTTGACGTTCCAAATACAGATGGCAAATTGCGTATTGATATGACTGCTCAAGTTTATATCGTATTAGATTCAGCAAAAAATGCCTTACTGGTTCCATCTTCTGCCTTAAGTAGCAAACAATTTTCTGGTCAGAAAAAACCTGGTCAGTCAGCAGATAAAGCAGCTTCAACTCCAAATGCCGAAAGAAAACATTCAGGTAATGGTGCCCGTTTAGAACGCTTAAACTTAACTCCTGAACAAAAACAACTTATTGAACAAGGTAAAGCAACCTTGAGCGTAGTTCGTGTTTTACAAGCAGATGGCACAACTAAACCAACACAAATTTTGGTAGGTATTAATAACCGTGTAAATGCACAAGTACTTGCCGGATTAAAACAAGGTGATCAAGTTGTAATTGCGGATAGTTCAGAAAACTCTGCTGCCTCTGCAAATAGTGGTAATAACCGTCGCCGTAATGGTCCAATGGGAATGTAAGCATGACAAAACAAGCTTTGCTTGAAGTCAGCAATCTGGTCCGGGAATTCCCTGCTGGCGAAAGCACGATTCAAATTTTAAAAGGCATTGACCTGACCATTTATGAAGGTGAACTGGTTGCGATTGTCGGCCAGTCCGGTTCTGGTAAATCAACGCTCATGAATATTTTGGGCTGTCTGGACCGCCCAACAAGTGGTAGTTACAAGGTTAATGGTCAAGAAACCGGTAAGCTAGAACCTGATCAGTTGGCCCAATTACGCCGTGAATATTTTGGCTTTATTTTCCAGCGCTATCACTTACTTGGTGACTTGTCAGCCGAAGGTAACGTTGAGGTTCCAGCCGTTTATGCAGGTGTTACACCTTCAGATCGTAAACAGCGTGCAACTGCCTTACTTACCGAGTTAGGTTTAGGCACAAAAACACAAAACCGACCAAGCCAACTTTCAGGTGGTCAACAGCAACGTGTTTCAATTGCCCGTGCTTTAATGAATGGTGGTGATGTAATTTTAGCCGATGAGCCAACAGGTGCACTCGACTCACATAGTGGTATTGAGGTAATGCGAATTTTGCGTGAACTCAATGCGGCTGGTCACACCATTATTTTGGTCACGCACGATATACAAGTTGCGAAAAATGCAACGCGTATTATCGAAATTAGTGACGGAGAAATTATTAGTGACCGTCCTAATGTTCCAGACCAATCTACAGAAGAAGTTAAATCTGATCCCGATGCTGCCCCTGCTCTACAAAATAAGCAAAAAAAAGGTAAAAGCATTTCAGCTTGGCGTTCAACTTTAGACCGCTTATCTGAGGCGTTCCAAATGGCTTTGCTGTCTATGAATGCCCACCGTATGCGCACCTTTTTAACCATGCTCGGGATTATTATTGGTATTGCATCTGTCGTGACCGTGGTAGCACTGGGTAATGGTTCACAAAAGCAGATTTTGGAAAATATTAGCGGCCTCGGTACTAACACAATTACTGTATTCCAAGGGCGTGGTTTTGGTGATAACTCCAAGACGGCCAATTTTAAAACATTGGTGCCTGCCGATGCCGATGCATTAATGACGCAGCCTTATGTGAGTGCGGTCAGTCCAATGGTCAGCACATCCAAAACTATGCGTTATCAACAAAATGAAGCGAACGCGACCATTAATGGCGTAAGTAACGATTTTTTTGATGTAAAAGGTCTGGTTTTTAAAGATGGTCAAACTTTTGATCAACGTAGTGTACGTGACCGTTCACAAGATGTAGTGATTGACACGAATACACAAAAACAATTCTTTAGCGATGGTACTAACCCAATCGGGCAAGTGGTCTTACTAGGTAGTGTGCCGGCTCGTATTATCGGCATTGTCGAACCTCAGACCAGTAGTATGGGCTCAGATGATACGCTTAATGTGTATATGCCATATACCACGGTCATGAGCCGTATGTTAGGGCAAGCGCATGTCCGCAATATTGTTGTACGTATTAATGATAAATACTCGACCAGCGCTGCTGAAAACGCCATCGTTAATTTATTAACGCAGAGACATGGTGCCCAAGATATTTTCACTATGAACAGTGACAGTATCCGTCAAACCATTGAGAAAACAACCAGCACCATGACCCTTCTGGTCTCAGCAATTGCGGTCATTTCTCTGGTAGTTGGTGGTATTGGTGTAATGAACATTATGTTGGTTTCGGTAACTGAACGTACGCAAGAAATTGGTGTACGTATGGCTGTCGGTGCTCGACAAAGTGATATTTTGCAACAGTTCCTAATTGAAGCAATTTTAGTGTGTTTAATTGGTGGTGTTCTCGGCGTATTACTTTCGCTGGGGTTAGGACAACTTATTAACAAAGTAGCCGCAGGTAATTTTGCAGTGGCATATTCAACGACTTCGATTGTGGCAGCATTTGTTTGCTCAACACTGATTGGTGTCGTATTCGGTTTCTTGCCTGCCAAAAATGCCGCAAAACTTGACCCTGTTGCAGCACTATCACGAGAATAAGGAAAATTGCATGTCTTTTTCAATGACTAAACTTAGCGCAGCACTTCTCCTCAGCAGTTCTCTTGTGGGATGTGCAGCAATGGTTAAAACGCCTTACCAAGCACCGTCTGTACAGGTTCCGGGTAGTTTTCAGTACGATACGACTAAAACTAAAACAGCATCAGTTGAACAATACTCTGACCGTTGGTGGACACTGTTTGGAGATGCACAGCTCAACCAACTCGTAAACAACGTATTAGAGCGTAATAGCGATTTAGCTGTAGCGGGAATTACCTTAAAGCAAGCTCGCTTGAAAGCTGATTTAACTGCAAATCAACAAGGCTTGCGTACCAATTCAAAAGTTTCTACAGGTCATAGTTTCGATTTAAATTCAGGTGATGACAGCTCAGCAGGACTTTCGCTAAGTGCAGGCGTAAGTTATGAACTTGATTTGTTTGGCAAGCTTGCTCGTCAAACCGAAGCAAGTAAATGGGAAGCTTTAGCGACTGAACAAGACTTACAGTCTACAGGTCAAAGTCTGATTGCCACTACAGCGAAACTCTACTGGCAACTGGGCTACTTAAATGAACGTTATGCAACTGCACAGCAGAGCTTAGCCACTTCACAAAAGCTTTATCAGTTAGTTCAAACTCAGTATAAAGCAGGTGCAGTTTCAGGCTTAGACCTTACGCAAGCCGAGCAGTCTGTTCAAAGCCAAAAAGCAAGTTTAAGCCAAATTGAACAACAGCTTGTAGAAACACGTACAGCCATTGCAGTGTTATTGCATGAGCCAGTACAGCAACTCAACATTCAAGAACCACAGCGTTTACCACGTACAGCGCTTCCTGCTATTGGTGCAGGTTTACCAGCGGATATTTTGTCACGCCGCCCTGACTTGCAAGCAGCCGAGCTTCGTTTAAGAAAGGCGCTAGCAACCAAAGATGCGACTAAAGCAAGCTACTATCCGTCTATTAGCTTAACCAGCAGTTTAGGTTCAAGCAGCACATCTTTAACCGAGTTATTACGCAACCCTGCCCTCACGCTTGGGGCGAGTTTGAGCTTACCGTTTTTGCAATATAACGATATGAAGAAAGATATTGCGATTAGTAATCTTGATTATGAAAAAGCGATTATTCAATATCGCCAAACGCTTTATCAGGCTTTTGCTGATGTAGAAAATGCGTTATCAAGCCGTACAGAACTCGACAAACAAGTAGAACTGCAACAACGTAATGTTGAACTTGCAGAAAAAACCGAACGTTTAACCGAAGTACGTTACCGTTATGGCGCTGTTGCGTTAAAAACACTTCTCGATGCCCAGCAAACAACACGTACTGCGCGCTTGAGTCTTGTTGAAACCAAACAAAGCCAATACAACGCTTATGTCACCCTCATGCAGGCATTAGGTGGTTCACCTGTAAAAGAATTGCCACAATAACTTGCGCCCAGTAAAAAAGCCGTAGTCCTTCAACTACGGCTTTTTTTTATTTGAATAAATCTTAAGACTTATTCATCATCCATCATAGATTGGCTCATACCGACAGTATTGAAACCAGCGTCTACATATAGAATTTCACCAGTAATACCTGAAGCCCAAGGTGAGCATAGGAATAACGCTGCGTTACCCACTTCTTCAATGGTTACGTTACGCTTTAACGGTGCAACTTTTTCGTTAGCATCTAACATTTTACGGAAAGATTTAATACCAGAAGCGGCTAAAGTACGGATTGGACCCGCAGAAATCGCGTTTACACGGATACCATCAACACCTAAGCTTGATGCTAAGTAACGAACACCAGCTTCTAAAGAAGCTTTTGCCATACCCATTACGTTGTAGTTAGGCATAACGCGTTCAGAACCTTGGTAAGTCAAAGTTAACAAACAACCTTGGCGAGCTTGTAATAAAGGTTTTGCAGCACGTGCCATTGCAACAAAGCTGTATGCGCTAATGTCATGAGCAATTTTAAAACCATCACGGTCAGTCACGTCAGTAAAGTCACCGTCAAGCGTGTGTGCAGGTGCAAAACCGATTGAATGTACAACACCATCTACGCCGTCCCAATGTTTTGCAAGTTCCGCAAATGCATTATCAATTTCAGCATCAACGGCAACATCACATGGAAACACAAGTTTAGAACCGAATTGCTCAGCAAACTCATCTACACGTTTTTTTAATTTTTCGTTTGGATAAGTAAATGCAAGCTCAGCACCTTCACGGTGTAATGCTTGTGCAATACCATAAGCAATTGATAATTTACTAGCAACGCCTGCAATCAAAAAGCGTTTACCTGCTAAAAGTCCTTGTGTCATGCCGATCTCACTCAAAACAATTTCCAGCATAATGCCAATATTCAACATTTTTCGAAATTGCATAATGCATCTTTTTTCAAAAATCGCACGAAAAAAAAATCGCCCCTACATAGGAGCGACTTTTTATCATCTCATTTTTAGTCATCAGACAATAAGCCAAGTAGACGTAAGAACGAGATATACATCCAAACTAAAGTTGCAAGTAAGGCAATACCACACAACCATTCCATGAATTTTGGAGCACGGTATGCTGCATTGGTTTCGATCAAGTCAAAATCTAAAATCAGGTTAAGTGAAGCAATGACTGCAACAAATGCAGCAAAACCAATACCCAACCAGTTGCTTTCAAAAATATAAGGAATGCTTGAACCAAACGCTAAACGCATCACCATCTGTACAATAAATACAATAAAGATTGCTAGAGATGCCGAAATTACAACTGATTTGAACTTTTCGGTTGCACGTATAATTTGGAACTTATATAGACCAAACATCACTAAAGTGGTAACGAAAGTTGCTAATAAGGCTTGAAGCGGAACGCCCGGATATTTCAACTGGAAAGTAAAAGAAATACCTCCAATAAATGCCCCTTCGAATAAAGCATAAGGAATTGCTAAAGTTGGCGCAGTCGTTGGTTTAAACGTTGTGATTAAAGCTAAAACCAAGCCACCAATTGCACCCACAATTGAAGCTGCGTAAGCAATACCAACATTTGCAGTAAAGGCTGCATAGAAAAATAAAGCGACACCCACTGCAGCAGCAATGATAGTCAACATCACAGATTTTTGAATCGCACCTTGCACGGTCATTGGTTGACTGTAGTCACTGACCGTTTCAACGCGAGTCAGTATCGGGTTATTACTTTGCATAAATGCTCTCTTTTTATAATAAATAAACTTAAAACATCATTTTAAGCAAAATGAATATGAAAGCCAAATTACCCCTTGGTATTATTGTAACCATGTCTTATAAGCAATAAAAAAGGAGGCTACTGCCCCCTTTCATATGACTTGAACAACGTAATCAATCTTTACCATCAGTGTTCATAATGAAAAAATATTCGCGGTAGTATTTCAACTCTGAAATTGAATCGCGAATGTCATCCATAGCTAAATGTGATGCATTCTTTTTCAGACCGCTCATAATTTCAGGGCGCCAGCGTTTTGAGAGTTCTTTGATCGTAGACACATCGAGATTACGATAGTGGAAATACTGCTCTAGTTCAGGCATAAGACGATGCAAGAAACGGCGATCCTGACAAATCGAGTTACCACACATTGGTGAAACTTTTGGATTTACCCACTTTTTTAAGAATTCTAAAGTCTGTAACTCAGCATCACGAGCTGTCAATTTACTACGACGAACTCGTTCAATTAAACCTGACTGGCCATGCTGACGCGTATTCCACTCATCCATTGCATTTAAAATACGATCAGGTTGATGAATAGCCAAAACCGGACCTTCGGCAAGTACATTTAAATGATCATCTGTAATAATTGTTGCGATTTCAATAATCTGGTCGTTGTCGGTATCCAAACCGGTCATTTCCAGATCAATCCAAATTAATCGTGTATTTAAAGTACTGCTCATGTATGTACGTTCTAAAATGCCGTAAAAACATCAATAGTAGCAAATTTCTTGCTTCTGCGCTGTAATTCCATACCAGCTTCGTGCTATTTTTGCGGTCTTCAAACAATGGTTTTTTTGGGATATGAATGGCTCTAATTCGTAAGCGTCGTTTAACTGAGCAACAGCAACGTCGTATTGAAAAACAGCATAAAACTCGCCAAGAAGAAGTCGATACTTCACAAGATCTAGATGGGCTGGTGGTACAGCACTATGGCCGTCAACTTGAAGTACAGGCACTTTCTGTACCCGAGCATCACCCAGAAAAACCTCAAGTTGCCGAAGGCGAACCAGAACCATTTTGGAAACCGATTGAACTAAAAAGTATTTGGCGTTGCCACACTCGTACAAATCTTGAACTACTAGTCACGGGTGACAGAGTGAAGTGGCAAGCAGACCCTAATACAGGTTTAGGGATTATTACCGCAATTCATCCACGTACTTCATTACTTACACGCCCGGATCGCTATCATAAAGTAAAGCCTGTAGCAGCCAATATTAGTTTAATCGTTATTGTTTTTGCTCCGCTTCCAGAACCGGCACCGACTTTAATTGATCGCTATTTAGTAGCATGTGCAGATGCAAATATTCCTGCTCTTCTAGTACTAAATAAATCAGATTTACTCACTGAAAATGATCCGATTCTCGACATGCTCAAAGAGTATGAAAATTTAGGCTATGAAGTCATGATTTGTCATTCTAAAGGTGACATCTCAGCATTGTCTCAACGTCTTGATGGCGAGACAGTAGCTTTTGTAGGTCAGTCAGGGGTTGGGAAAAGCTCACTTATTAATGTACTCATTCCAGATGCTGAACAAAAAACTAATATTATTTCTGAAAACTCAGCACTTGGACAGCACACCACGACTTCTACGCGCTTAATCAACTTTGGTAAAAATGGCGCCTTAATTGATTCGCCGGGAATTCGCGAGTTTGGGCTTTGGCATCTCGATTTAGATAAAATTCGTATGGGTTTTCCTGAAATTGAAGCGCATTTAGGTTCATGTCAGTTCCGTAACTGCACGCATACTCATGAAAAGAACTGTGGCTTAAAACAGGCTGTTGAAGCAGGTGAAATTTTGCCGCGACGCTTAGATAGCTTCTTACGTTTAATCGACGAGATTCAAGAAGCGCAGCAAAAAAACTAATTTTCTACCCCTTTTGCCCTTGAAGTGGTGATTTTGATCACCATCTATATACGCTATACTCTAGGTCAATTTTGTTTTTAATTTTTTTAGGTGACTTGTGGAACGCTGGTTAGAGTTTATGGGGAATCACCCAATTTTGTTTGGTACACTCGGAGTCTTGATCGTATTGTTCTTCATTTTTGAAGGTCAACGTAACGGTCGTAAAATTTCTCCACAGTCGCTTGGTATTTTAGTGAAAGCGAAAAATGCTCTTTTGATTGACTTACGCGATAGCAAAGACTTCCGCGAAGGTCACATTAGTGGTAGCCGCAATATTCCTTATAGCCAAATTGCAAGTCATGCTGATGAATTAAAAGCAAGTGACCGTCCATTGGTATTTATCTGTAACCTAGGGCAAGTTGCTGGTAGCGCTTTACAGAAAGTTGCTCACCATGACAGCTATCGCCTTGATGGTGGTATCAGTAACTGGAAAGCTCAAGGCTTACCTCTCGTTAAAAGCAAACCAAAAGCTTAAGGAGAATTGTTATGGCAGCAAATGTCATTGTTTACTCAACTTCTGTATGCCCGTACTGCGTTCGCGCGAAACAATTACTTGAGCGTAAAGGTGTTGCTTACAAAGAAGTAAATCTTTCTGTTGAGGCACCAGAAGTACGTGCTGAATTAATGCAACGTACAAATCATCGTACTGTTCCACAAATTTTTATTAATGATCAGTTTATCGGTGGTTTTGACCAACTTTATGCTTTAGAGCGTGAAGGTAAACTCGACGAATTATTGGCTTAACATCGCATCCATATTAAGGAAAAAACAATGAGCGAAGAACAACAAGTTCAACCACAATTAGCTTTAGAGCGTATTTATACAAAAGATATTTCTTTTGAGGTTCCAGGCGCACAAGTTTTTACTAAACAATGGCAACCTGAACTTAATATCAATCTTTCATCTGCTGCTGAAAAGATTGACCCAACTCACTTTGAAGTATCTTTAAAAGTTGTGGTTCAAGCCAATAACGACAATGAAACAGCATTCATCGTAGATGTAACTCAATCTGGTATTTTCTTAATCGATAATATCGAAGAAGACCGCTTACCTTACATTTTGGGTGCATACTGCCCGAATATTTTGTTCCCGTTCCTACGTGAAGCTGTAAACGACTTAGTTACTAAGGGTAGCTTCCCACAATTACTTCTTACTCCAATCAACTTTGATGCAGAGTTCGAAGCAAATATGGAACGTGCTCAAGCTGCTGCTGTTGAAGGTCAAGCTTAATTTTATAGCTTGCTCTCAACTAAAAAAACCGCGTAATTCGCGGTTTTTTTATATGTGCGATTTGGCTCACTCTATCCTTCAAGTGAATGAAGCTGAATAGAAGGTAACTGAAACCCACGGCAAGACTGCTCTGAACGCCATGCCACTGTTAAAATCATGTTACCTGAAACAAAATTTTGATAAGCAAACGTTCCAATAAGTTCATGCGAACATAATCCGCCATGATTTGTAGGGTGTGCTTGAGTGTTTAAAGTATTTAAATCTAAACGTATACCAAGGCCCGATGCTTTTAGAACAGCTTCTTTAGTGGTCCAGACTTTAAACCAATACTCTCTATCTTGTTCTAGATTTTGCCATGTTGCATATTCATCAGTATGAAAAGCATGTTGTGCCAAACTATCTAAACGTACTTTACGGTCAAGTTCTTCAACATCTATACCAATATCTTTAACTCGCTCACTTAGCGCTAAAGCATAATATTGTTGGCTATGTGAATGGTTAAAATGCAACGTATGATTTAACAAATAAGGTTTGCCATACTCATGTTTAGCAAATAACAAATCTTCTGGATTTACATTTAGCTTTTGAGCTAATAAATTATTTTTAATATGCTGTATTTGCTGCTTTTTATAATTATTAAATGTACGAAAGTCAGGAAAGTCTTGCTGTTCTTGTTTTAAAAACTCATTGAGCTTTCCTATATAAACCTCAATTTTCCTATCATTCATCTTTTTAAATCCATCTAATTAAGGATTAAAGCTAATATAAAAATACCAATAACTTATTAAACCATATAATAAAAAGCCCAAAGAATACTTTGGGCTTTTTTACATTTATACAGATTAACGATTAAATTTCTTTTCCGCTTTTTTGAATTTCTGAATATAACGACGGCGACGCGCAGCTGTACGTTCATCAACTTGACTCTTACGACCTTCAAACGGGTTTTCAGAAGTTTTAAAGTCAATACGAACTGGCGTACCTTCAAGTTTATACACTTTACGGAACACGTTTTCTAAGTAACGACGATAGTCCGCAGGTGTCTTATCAACCTTGTTACCATGAATCACAATAGTCGGTGGGTTTTGTCCACCCATATGCGCATAACGCATTTTGATACGGCGACCACTAATCATTGGCGGTTGGTGAGCTTCTGTCGCATCGCTCAAAATTTGAGTTAATTTTGCTGGTGAAACTTTTAAATTTGCAGACTCATAAGCACGGTGGATAGAAGGATATAATTCGCCCACCCCTGTTCCATGTAAAGCAGAAATTAAGTGAATTTTTGCCCAAGGAATGAAGTCAAAACGACGTTCAACGTCAAGTTTACATTGTTTACGGTCGTACTCGCTCATGTTGTCCCATTTGTTAATGGCGATCACCATGGCACGACCAGCTTCAAGCGCATAGCCAATTAAATGTAAGTCTTGCTCAACAATACCTTCACGAGCATCGACCACAACAACCACAACGTGAGCATCTTTCATTGCCTGTAAAGTTTTCACAATTGAGAACTTCTCAATCATTTCATCAACTTTACCTTTACGACGTACACCCGCCGTATCAATTAAAGTGTATTTACGGCCTTCACGCTCAAACGGAATGTAAATAGAATCACGAGTTGTACCCGGTTGGTCAAATGCCACTACACGGTCTTCACCAAGTAAGCGGTTTACCAACGTTGATTTACCCACGTTTGGACGACCAATAATGGCTAAACGTAAACCAGTATCTTTATCATGCTCTTCTGGGTTTTCATCTTCAGGAACATCTTGAAGTACATCTTCAAGCATTTGCTGAACGCCACGACCATGACTCGCTGCAACTTGTAATGGTTCACCCATACCAAGTTTATAGAACTCAACTAAAGCAGCTTCAGCATGTACACCATCCACCTTGTTCGCAACAAGATAAATTTTCTTGCCTAACGTACGAAGTTCACGAGCAATTTGTTCATCAGAAGCTAACAATCCGGCGCGCGCATCAACCACAAAAATAATAATATCTGCTTCGTTGATGGCTGTTTTTGACTGCTCGGCCATGTAGTTATCGATACCGCCTTCACTTTCACCGATACCACCCGTATCAACAACAATGAAAGACTTATTTTGATAAGTCGCATCACCATATTTACGGTCACGAGTCAGACCCGCGAAGTCGGCTACAAGTGCATCACGACTCTTGGTAATCTGGTTAAATAACGTTGATTTTCCGACATTCGGACGACCAATGAGCGCAATAACGGGTTTCATACAATAACCTTAATTCAAGACCAGCCATATCTCATGGCATGAGCATTAGAAACAGTACAGGAGATATATTTTAAGGTCAGATATGACCATAATAAAAGACGGGGCTTTGAACTGATTTAATTCAAACACCCCGATATTTTTTAACAGCGTAATTTGTTAAGCGGCTATTTTAGCACAAGCGAACAAAATTAACGATTCTGCCAAATACTTAAATCGCCTTTTCGGGTCGAAACGTAGAGTTGATTCTCAATAACACGTAAAGTATTAACCTCACCACTTGTTTTAGAACGACCTACCAATTTACCAGTTGCTGGGTCGATCAGGTGTAAAACACCATCCAAATCGCCAACAATAAGGTCCGATCCCAACACAACAGGGTTACTTAAATGACGATTCAACAAGCTATCATTTTCCCAAAGCTTTTCGCCTGTAGATAAATCATAAGCAGTCAACTTGCCATCAGTTGATGAAACAAATACTTTATTGTCATAAACTTCTGGACGCTTGGTGCTGCTTGAATCTTCACTCCAAACTACACGTTGAGAAGCCAAATCAGTCACTGTGACTTGACCTTGGAAGCTGGTTGTAACCATGAGTTGGCCTGCAACAACCGGATCACCATCAATATCAATTAGACGTTGAATATCAGAACGACCTTCACTTACCGCAACACGACGTTGGAAACGTGGGATACCACTAATCGTATCAATTGCATAAACATATGCATTTGCAGAAGCAATTAAAACAGTACGTGGGTCAAGACTTACCGGTGATGGTTGACCGCGTAAACTGAACTGAACGTTTGGCAATTTGTATGCCCAAACTTGTTGTCCTGATGACGCATCATGTGCAAATACGGTACCGTCGTTTGCAATCGTAATCACACGTCCAGATTGAACTAAAGAAGGACTTAATAATGCACCAGATAATTGTGCAGTCCATTTTTGTTCACCTGTCGCTTGATCTAAAGCAAATAATTGACCTTTGCTGTTACCTACAACAACAATACCTTCAGCAGCTTCAACACCAGAGCTTAAGCCCAATTTACTTACTTTTTTCTCCCAAAGACGTTGTTTGCCACGATATGCAGCAACTTCACCCTTAGGGTCAAGCGTAAAAACAACACCGTCACTAGCGTCAAGTTGTAAACGTAATGGATCTGCCTTATTCGTAGAAGAAACACTGCGCGAAAACACCGGTACCAGAGCCTTTTTCGACTCAGTCAATTTCGGTAGTGGATTTGGTTTTGCTTCTTTTACTTTGTTGCTAGAACATCCCACCAGTACAGCTGATGCGATTGCAATTGCCAAAGGCAGTTTGAATTTCTGATTCATTAAGACTCTTCCACCTGTGTTTCCAAAATTGGGCGCTCAATCTGTGGATCTTCAACTAAAACGCCAACACTTTCGAGTTTAATTTGTAAAATTTGTCGCTCTTGTTTACGTTCCAGTAACGAATCCCATGCAGCTTGATACGCTTTTTTAGCAGAATCAATATCTTTCTTAGCAACAAAGATATCACCACGTAACTCTTCTACTGTTGCTTTAAATGCCGGATCGACATTACCAGACAGGGTTTTTAGAGCTTCATCATATTTGTTTTGCGCTAATTGTGCATCTGCTAAACGCAATTTTACAACCTGAATCAGTCCTTCATCTTTTACTTTTGAGTTTTCAACTTTTTTCAAAGCTTTTTCAGCAGCAGCATAATCTTGTTTTTCATATGCAAGCTTTGCTAATACAAATTGAGTTTGTATCGCCTGAACTGAATCAATATCGTCTTTTACAAGTTTATCTGCCGATGCTGTTATTGAAGCTAAAGCATTTGGATTATCGGCTGTTGCATTTGCTTCATCCATTAACTGCTGTACTTTTGCAGTTTCTGTCTGACTTGTTGCAAGGTTTCTTTTTTGCCAATATTCCCACCCGAAAAAGGCAATCAATGCAATGAGAATCCCGCTAATCATGGCAGAACCATATTTTTTGGCGAACGACTTTAAGCTGTCGAATTGTTCTTCATCACTTAAGCTCATGTGATTGTCCTTTTCCAGATGTTTCAGTTTATTTTGTAAATTTTTCAATTAAGAATGGTACGATTTCAGCTAGTGCAACTTGTGTCTGCTCAGCTGTTGCCAACTCTTTGATAGCAAGCTGCTGTGCGTCCCATTCACGTTCACCCAAAATCATGGCGTAAACGGCCCCAGCCTGATCAGCCTTTTTCATCTGACTCTTCATGCTACCCTGTGAACCCGTTTTAATGCGAACATTGCTATTAGCAGCTTCTAACTGATCACGTAATTGTTCTGCCAAAACTAATGCTTTAGCTTGATAAGCTGGCTCTGCTACCAAGAAAACTTCACAATCACGTACAATTTCAGCTTTTTCAACTTGCTCAAGTAGAAGCAATAAACGCTCCATACCCATTGCAAAACCAACTGCTGGTACAGACTGATCAGCCTTGCCTTTTAGTTGGCCAACCAAGCCGTCATAGCGCCCACCTGCACATACCGTACCCTGCGAACCTAAAGCTGTTGTTGTCCACTCAAAAACAGTTTTATTGTAATAATCTAAACCACGTACCAGTTTTTGATTAATTACAAATTTAACGCCCGCAGCAGTCAAATAATCTTGTAATTGCTGGAAGTGGTTTAGACTGTCTTCTTTTAAAAAGTCGTGTAATTTCGGCGCATTTTCCAAAATTTTCTGAGTCGATTCAATTTTAGAATCTAAAATACGTAATGGGTTTGTTGTTAAACGGCGCTGTGAATCTTCATCCAAAGCATCTTTATGTTCATTTAAGAAGGCAACCAAAGCATTACGATATTCTGTACGCTCATCGGTTTCACCTAGAGTATTTAACTCAAGCTGAACCATGTGATCAACGCCCATACGTTTCCACAAACGAGCAGTTAACAGAATCAATTCAGCATCAATATCAGGTGTTGCCACACCAAAAGTTTCCACGCCAAACTGATGGAACTGGCGGTAACGGCCTTTTTGTGGTTTTTCATAACGGAACATAGGTCCCATATACCACACACGTGGCGTAGCACCACGCAACAAGTTATGTTCAACCAACGCGCGAACACAACCCGCTGTTCCTTCCGGACGTAAAGTCAGTGACTCAGGTGGGTTTCCTTTATCGAAGAATGTATACATTTCTTTTTCAACGATATCGGTCGCATCACCAATAGCACGTTTAAACAGTCCCGTTTGTTCAACGATCGGCAAACGAATTTGTTGGTAACCATAAGCATCCATTAAAGATGCTAAATGCTGCTCGAGACGTCTCCACGCTGCTGTTTGCGTTGGTAAAACGTCATTAAAACCTTTGATTGCGACAATTGAACTCATGATGAACTACGAATAATTTCTTTAGATTTAGCTTTTTCAAGCTCTTGAACACGTTGACGAACCATAGTTTCGATTTCATCAACCAATTGATTGGTATCAATTAAATGGCTTTTCTCACCATTACGATAAACCAATGAACGAGGCGCAGCCCCAACGACCCCAATATCTGCTTCTTTTGCTTCACCAGGACCATTTACTTTACAACCAATAACTGAAACGTCCATTGGTGTACGTATATCTTCTAAACGCTCTTCTAAGGCCTGCATCACCTGAATCACGTTAAATTCTTGGCGAGAACAACTTGGACAAGCAATAAAGTTAATACCGTTAGAACGTAGACCAAGCGATTTTAAGATATCAAAACCGATCTTGATTTCATCTTCTGGTTCAGCAGCAAGCGAAATACGCATGGTATCGCCAATACCTTCCATCAATAATCCACCAAGAGCAATCGCTGATTTCACAGTACCTGTACGGTAAATACCAGCCTCGGTTACACCCAAGTGCAATGGATTGTCGATTTGCTGAGAAAGCAAACGATAAGCATCCATGGTTAAAAACACATTTGATGCTTTTACGCTGACTTTAAACTCATGGAAATCTAGACGGTCTAAAATATCGATATGACGTAAAGCTGACTCAAGCAGTGCCTGCCCTGTTGGCTCACCATATTTTTTCTGTAAATCTTTTTCTAGAGAACCCGCATTCACACCAATACGCATAGAAATACCGTGATGGCGTGCAGCAGCAACAACTTCACGAACTTTTTGATCTGAACCGATGTTACCCGGGTTAATACGCAAACAGTCTGCACCATAGTCTGCAACTGCCAAGGCAATTCTATGGTCAAAGTGAATATCAGCCACTAATGGAACTGAAACACGTTTGCGGATCGCACCAAAGGCTTCAGCTGCTTCCATAGAAGGAACTGAAACACGCATAATATCTGCACCTGCGTCAACACAACGCTCAATCTGAGCAACAGTTGCATCGACATCGCAAGTTTCGGTATTTGTCATACTTTGCACGCTAATAGGTGCATCGCCACCGACATAGACCGAACCAACACGGATTTTACGTGTTGGTCGACGTTTAATTGGGTTCTCTATCATTGTATCGCTCAACTCATGGTATTAGCGGGATAAACGGAATTCAGCTTTACCGTTTACCGTATATGGAGACAATGAAATCTGTTCTTGGTTTAGACTTAATGACACAGCTGTTGCATCATCAAGACGAATCTGGAATGGAGACTCACCATTTAAGGTTAAAGTCGATGCCTGACGACCCGTCGCTAAAACCTTGCCTGTTGCATCTACAATATGAACAGAAGTTGGACGGTTAAAGTTTAACACCAATTGATCACCCGCTGTTGCAGAGGCACTTCCTTTCATAGGTAAAACTTCAACATTAGACTGATTGGCTTTTGGCACATCAGCTTCTTCTTTGTTTGAAGTCCATTTTTGGACACCCATCACAATCAATGACACGACAGCAATAATCAAAATCGCAAGTAACGCACGCTTTAACCATTTTTTGTTACGATCACTATTAGAACCCGGTAATTTACCCATGATTTTAATTGGTGAGTTGTTTAAAGCATGATTTGGCAAAAGACCTGTATCGTTCGCATAAATTTCATCAAAACGCTGAATAATTGCAGTTGCATCTGCATTTAAATATTTCGCATAAGAACGATAATAACCTTTAATAAAGGTTGCTTCTGGCAAAGATTTATAATCGTCTTGCTCTAACGCACTTAGCGTTTTAAGCGGCATATTTAAATCAGAAGATACTTGCTCTAATTCTTTTTTCTGAGAAACGCGAATTTGACGTAAATACTCACCAGGACGTTGAATATTTCCTAAAGCAGAAGTCGGTAAGCTTGAGCCAGTTGGCTGCTGTGAATTAGGATTTATTTCCATACGGCCTCAGTACTATACTGTAATTGCAAATAACGTTGATATTCTGGACTTTCCGGGAATAAAGCACGTAACTGGTTTACTAAAACTTGCATTCCCATTTTATCCGCATTGGCTCGAGCCACTCTTAAACCAATCCAAAGTGCGCGAGCACCCTGATTTTTCTGCCCCACTGTACGAACGTATTGTTCATACATTTGTGTAGCAGCCGGAATCTGCTGCTGCAAATAAAAAATTTCTGCTAACTCTAACATTGAAATGTAAGAATCGCGGTTAGCAAGGAGTGCTTGTTTGAATGTTTTTTCAGCACTCGCAATATCACCTAATTTTAAATAAATCCGCCCTAGATTTTCTAAGGCTTGATAGCGTTGATCATAACCTAATGTTGCACCAGCAATACGGAATTGCTCAATGGCATCATTATAACGCTCCATTTGGTACAAATACGTACCATAATTATTACGCGCCTGAGCATTATCTGGCTCAGATGAAATTGCACGTTTAAAATAATGTTCTGCTTTTTCTAAATTGGGTTTACTACCTTCTTGTTGCAATAAAATGCCCATCATCATATTTGCCGTTGCATCACGACTATCGACACTTAAAGCTTGGTCAAGGGAACGCTTTGCAGAGTCCAAGTCACCAGAACGAATGTATTCTGCGGCAAGCTGCGTACGCACCTTAACTGCTTTTTCCGGGTCCTTTTTAAGCGTTGGCGAAGACTGACAACCACTGGCCAGAAATGCAACAGCAACCCCCATACATAACATGATCTTTAACTTCGGAGTACTCAAAGTCTGCCCTCAACTTTATCCTTGTGTACGTAAAATCTCTTGTCGCTGCGCTACTTTCTTTTGCCACTGCTCAGCACGGCGCGTACGGTCAGCAACTTGACCCACTAACTGTCCACATGCAGCGTCAATATCATCACCACGTGTTTGACGAATCGTACACACAAATCCGGCATCAGACAAAGTTTTTTGGAACGAGATAATACGATTTCGACTTGAGCGACCATATGGCGCATGAGGGAATGGATTAAATGGAATTAAATTAATTTTACTTGGTAAGTTTTTAAGCAACTTAAGTAACTGCTGTGCATGTTCAGGCTGATCATTTACGCCTTCTAACATCACATATTCGATAGTCACATGTTTACGCGCACTTTCATTACCATCTTTGGCAATATAACGCTGACACGCTGCAATCAACTGAGCCAATGGATATTTTTTATTAATAGGTACAAGTTCATTACGTAGTTCATCGTTTGGTGCATGTAAAGAAATTGCTAATGCAACATCAATATCTTGTGCAAGTTGGTCAATTTTCGGTACAACACCAGACGTTGACAAAGTCACGCGACGTTTTGACATGCCATAAGCAAAGTCATCAAGCATAATGTGCATTGAGCTTAATACAGCATCATAGTTGAGTAATGGCTCACCCATACCCATCATCACCACATTAGTTACTGAACGCTCGCGCTCGGCAACAGGCACTTCTTCCATATAAGAATAGTTTGCCATCCAAAGTTGCCCAATAATTTCATCTGGCGTTAAATCGCGCTGAAAACCTTGCTTACCTGTTGAACAAAATGAGCAGTCTAATGCGCAGCCCACTTGTGAAGAAATACATAAGGTTTTACGTGAACCAGTTTTATCTTCGGCAGGAATTAATACAGTTTCTACTAAAGAGCCAGAACCTTCACCTACGCGAAACACCCATTTACGTGTTCCGTCTTTTGAATAATGACGGTGAACCACTTCAGGGGCTTTAATTTCACAAATTTGTTCAAGCTTTGCGCGCAATTTGCCTGAAATATTGGTCATTTCAGCAAAATCAGTGACAAAATATTGATGAATCCATTTCATAACCTGCCCGGCACGAAACTTTTTCTCACCAATATCTTCAAAGAATTTTTCTAATTGAGCGCGTGACATGCCGAGTAAATTCACTTTTTCGGCAGCAGGCGATGCTGGCGTGGACGAAGATTGCTGCTGTCCATCAAGATTTTCAGATGAAACGACCACTGCAGAACTCATGTGTATTTACCTAAACCATGTCAAAAAAAGAATATATTGTTCAAGAATCAAACAATATGCTCTTGAGAGAATAAAAAAACCAGATAAGTAGTATACCACTTATCTGGTTTGAATGCTTTCGATTAACGAGTGCGTGGGCAGATCTCGTTGTCAGCAAAGAAGTAAGCAATTTCACGCTCTGCAGAAGCAACTGAGTCAGAACCGTGAGCAGCATTTTCGTCGATGCTTACAGCGAAATCAGCACGGATAGTACCAGGAGCCGCTTCTTTAGGGTTTGTAGCACCTAAAATTTCACGGTGAGCAAGAACTGCGTTTTCGCCTTCAAGAACAGATACTACAACTGGACCAGAAGTCATGAATGCAACTAAGTCACCAAAGAAACCGCGTTCTTTGTGCTCTGCATAGAAACCTTCAGCATCAGCTTGAGAAAGGTGTTTCATTTTAGTCGCAACAATTTTTAAACCCGCTTTTTCGAAACGAGCAAAAATTTCACCGATGTGGTTTTTAGACACAGCATCTGGCTTTACGATAGACAAAGTACGTTCAATTGCCATGAGTGGCTCCTTTATTTTAAGATTTAAACTTTAAAAAATTTGCCGCATTATACCGATGTCATAGGCAATAATCAGCTTTGAATGTGTAAAAGTTGCGATTTTTTCTACTGTTTTTAGCGAACTTCATCTAACCAAGCCATTTGGATGGCTTCTAGCAATCCTTCGGTTGATTTATTTGGGTCATCACTAAAGTCTGGTAACGCACATACCCATGCATGTAAATCGGTAAAACGAATCCATTGCGGATCAACTTCTGGATGTGCTTCTGACAATTCAATGGCAATATCAATCGTATCTGTCCAACGTAAGCCCATAGCGGCTCCTATCTGTTTAATCTGCTAAATCACGAACTGTGTACTTTAGCAAATCCACAAACGTAATCGATAGCTTAAGCTGATAAAAATTACTGTTCGTTATAAAGCAATGCCCAATAATGGCGCGACAAAAATAATCAGACTTGCTACTGCCGCACCAATAAGTGCGCCTACAATCACATCACTTGGGTAGTGAAGTCCAAGCACCATACGAGACAATGCCACAAGCACCATGAATGGCAACATGGCAGCCAGCAACACAGGCTGGATATAACCCAACACAATTGTCACCATCACTGCATGTAGCGTATGGCCTGATGGAAAACTAAAGTGATCAAGTGGTCTCTCCCCAAGCACAATCACCTGATGTACTTGGTAAGGGCGTGGACGCGTGGTTTTATGTTTTAAGAATTTATAAATTGCTGTTCCGACCGAACCACCAAGTAGCAAATAGATAATTTGCAAACTATAGGTAATGCCATGCATTCCCCATACAATTGCCAGCATGAGGTACCAAAATGGCCCATCGCCCGCACGGCTAATAATTTTGAAAAATAAAGCTACACGCTGTGAATGGGAAAAATGATTGAGGTATAAACAGCCTCGTAAATCTAGATCGAGTATTTTTATTTTTGCATTCTTTAATTTCATGGTTGTTCTCCTATTTTAGGATACTTAGGTGAAGTCCACCGAGGATTCCTTCACTACCTGATAAAATGCCTGTTCTAATTGCTGTACCGGAAGTTGCCAACCGCTTTGCTGTACTTTACGACAGGCTTGTATGCCCATTTCTCTAAGTTGTTGTACTGAAGGGAGTTGATAAATTTGTTGTATAAAATGGTTTTTCTGTCCAAGTGGACTTAACCAGCCACTTACGTTATGGACTAAATATTGATTTGCACATGCATAATCATACGCGATAACAGGCAAACCGCTTGCCATTGCCTCTAAAACTACGTTACCAAACGTTTCAACCTGACTCGCAAATACAAAGACATCAGCACTTGCATATGCTATTGCTAAATCTTGTCCACGCAAACTACCCGTAAAAATGACATTTCTCGCTTCAGGTAATGCTTTTAATCGAGCAAGATCTGGGCCATCTCCTACCACCACAAGTTTAGTTTTATGTTGCTGCATATTTTGCATAGCTGCATAGCTTTCAACAATCAATTGAACTTCTTTTTCTGGTGATAAACGCCCTACATACAGCATGACACGAGTATCGGCATCGGCACCCCATTGCTGGCGTAAGCTTTCCGAACGGTGTTTTGGTGAAAAGCGTGTGGTATCGACCCCTCGTCCCACCACAACCAGTGGACAGGTAATACCAAAACCACGTAAAGCTTCTTCGGTATCTTTACTTGGCACACAAGTCACTTGAGTATTGTTATGAAACCAGCAAAGATATTTTTGAATTGGCTTAACTAAAAAAGCCAAATCAAAGAATCGGCTAAAATCTTGAAATGGTGAATGAAAGCCACTAGAGACCGGAATATCTTTTGCTTTTGCAGCTTGCATGGCAGTTAAGCCCAAAGGCCCTTCCGTCACGATGTGCACAACATCTGGCGCAAATTTTTCAAAAGCTTTTGAAACTTTTAAATATTGAGGCCAACCAAATTGCAGAGTTGGATATTTAGGAATAGCCTGTGACATGACGAGACATTCTTGCTCTGGTAGAAAATCATGACACTTGGCTTTTTGTTCTGGGCGAACCAGTAGAATTTTATGACCTTGTTTTTGCAAACCTTGACATAACTGTAATAAGGAAAGCGCTACACCATTAATTTCTGGTGGCCATGTCTCTGTCACAATCGCAATTTTTAAACGAGGACGAACCAACCCGTGGAGTTGGTGCAATTCCTGAGTATTAGACAACTGCTGTTTTTGTTTAAAATAGAAGTGGAAGCTTTCAGGGAGTTGCTGTTGTTTTAATAGTGCTGTCGCGTATGAGCCTTGCATAGCGCCATCCATCAATGTATTTATTTTCATGCTTAAAGATTAAGCAGCTTTCTTGACACTTTGATGATAAATGCATGACAGTTTACTGACATGAAAAATTAAAAAAGCACGCTGAGAACAGCGTGCTTTTTTATAAACAGACAAAGAACTTAACGGTTCTGCAATTTTGCATAATCCATAAGTACATTTGCTGCTTCATTCACAAATGTTTCTTCTTCTGGTAATGCAGGACGTTGGTTGGCTTTCATTTTGGCACGAGATTCAGCCAATGCATCTAAGGAAGCCTGATAGCTTTCCCAGTTAGCAAAAGGTTTTTGACCTGTCGCTACACGGCGTTCATTTTCAGCATCTAAAGTTTGCTTTTCTAAACTCAGAAGCTCTGCACGGCGCTTATCAATATCAAGAACAACTTGTTTCTGATCGCTAGTCACCTTTGCGATTGCCGTACGTTTATTTAAATATTTAAACTGCGGATCGACTGCTACACGTTGCTCTGAAAGTTGAGACAACTTCGCCACATATGGCTGAACAGAACCTTCACGTTTAAATGGTGCAGTTGGAATCGTATCCCACTTTAACGCATTTTTCGATTTACGCTCACCAAACTCTTCGTTATAGATATCAACAAGCTTAATATCTGGCACTACACCTTTGTTTTGCGTACTACCACCGGTAACACGGTAGAATTTACGCTGAGTTAAGGTTGCTTGACCATATGCCAAAGTATCGAGTTGGACCTGAGCTGTACCTTTACCTGTGGTTGTACTACCAATGATAATGCCACGCTCATAATCTTGAATTGCAGCAGAGTAAATTTCACTTGCAGATGCCGATGCCAAGTTTACCAATACAGCGAGTGGACCTGTATAGATTTGCTGACCACCATCGTTGTCTTCAAATACACTTACATTGCCATTGCCGTCACGAATTTGCACAACCGGACCTGACTTAATTACCTGCCCAAGCATACGTGCAACTTCTTCTAATGAACCACCTGGGTCATTACGCAAGTCAATAATAATACCTTCGACTTTCTTAGCTTTTAATGCCTCAAACGCATTTGCAGTGTCTTCAGAAACTGAACGATATTGCTGACCAGCACGACGTGAACGATAGTCAAAATAGAACGATGGAATTTCAATGACACCTAATAGATGTTTTTTACCATCACGTGTTACTTCAACTGTACGTGAACGGACGCCCGCATCTTCTTCTTGAATGACATCACGCACCAAGGTCACATTGCGTGCCTGACTCATTGACGCACCAGCACCAAGAAGTTTCAGCGTTACTTTTGTGCCACGTTTACCACGGATCAACCCAACAATTTCTGAACTCGACCAGCCGACCACATCAATCATTTTACCGCCCTCTTGAGCGACACCAACGATTCGGTCTCCTGATTTCACTTGACCAGACTTACTTGCCGGACCACCTTCTACAATGGTTTCAATCTTGGTGTAATCTTCATTGCCACGCTCTGGACGAATCGATACCCCAATACCTTCAAGTTGCAAGGTCGTTTGGCGGTTCAGTTCTATCGCATCAATTGGCGGATAATAGTTACTATGTGGATCATAAGTCGCCAACATTGCATTTAATGTTTTATCTAAAACATCGTCGCTTTTCACACGGCTAATTCTTTCAAGCTGACGTGTATAACGCTTGGTCAAAGTCTGAGCCGGTGTTAAATCTTCTGGGCCTGTTAAGTCTTGACCATCAGCAAGTGATGGATTTTCTTTTAATGCCTTTTGTTTCGCCTGCTCTTCTTCACGGCTAATCGTTAAATTAATTAACTGCGAAACTAACATTTTACGCCAGTGATTTTGCTGCTCAGCCGATGTTTTAAAATACGGTGCTTTTTCGCGATCTACTTCAATAAAGGTATTTGGCTGTTTTAAATTTTGTGGTTTCTTTAACTCAGCAAGCATGAACTCATAAAATTGTTTTAAGCGTTCACGATATTGCTGGTGAATAGCAAACGGTCCAGTTAAATTCCCCGCTTTTAATGAAGCACCAAAATTTGAACCATAGAGCTTTTTATAATTTTGAACTTCAGCGTCTAAAAATAATGAATGGTCTGGATCAAGGCTATCTAAATACATATCGAGAATACGGTTAGATGTATTCGCATCCAAACGCATATTTAAATAATGTTGGCGATCAACTAAAGTTGCCAGTTGACGAGCCACCAAGGCCTGCTCTTGCGTTGGCTGGATCGATTGAGAAACAGCAGCTGTATTGGTTGCTGCTCTTGCTTCGTTCATCGTATGAGAGAAGAATAAACCGCCAGTCGCGATTGCTACTGCACAAGCTATAGTTTGAAGTTTCATAAATTCTTAATACTTCCTTGGGTGTTCGTATCTTACACGCTCTGTTTTCGATATGAACTAAGCAGATTCAACATCTTAACCAACTAAATTGTTTATACCGTGTAGTTTTATCATATTCTGTACTGACAAAATGTAGCAAATCATTGCAAAATTCGCTTATTGTTTTTCAATCAAAATTCAAATGGAACCAATATGATTGGCGCGTTGATGCTGGACATTGCCGGCACAGAACTTACTAAAGAAGATATTGAACTATTACAAGCTCCGCAAGTCGGTGGCATGATTTTATTTGCACGAAATATTGAATCACCACAACAAGTCCGTGCTTTAACCGACCATATGCGCCATATTCGCCCAGATATTTTAATTGCCGTTGACCAAGAAGGTGGCCGTGTTCAACGTTTAAAATCTGGCTTTACGCTATTGCCAGCCATGGGCCGCTTTGGCGAACTCTATATTACTCAACCACAAAAGGCTCTAGAACTGGCCGAACAGTGTGGCTGGTTAATGGCAACTGAAGTCTTAGCTGTGGGGATCGATTTTAGTTTTGCACCGGTTCTAGACCTCAATTCGATTAGTGATGTGATTGGTGACCGTGGCTTCTCTAAAAATATTGAGGATATTGCTCCGCTTGCTGGTGCATTTATGCGCGGCATGAAAAAAGCCGGCATGGCAAATACTGGTAAGCACTTCCCGGGTCACGGTTCGGTCAAAGCCGATTCACATGTCGCAGCCGCAATTGACAGCCGTAGCTATGACGAAATTTACAACCATGATATGCAAAGCTTCATTAAGCTTATGCCTGAGCTCGATGCGCTCATGCCTGCACATGTAATTTACGACAAGGTTGACCCAAATCCGGCAGGTTTCTCACCTTTCTGGATTCAAGAAGTCCTTCGTAATCGTTTGAAGTTTAATGGTGTACTTTTCTCTGATGACTTAAGCATGCAAGCTGCTTGTGTCGCTGGAGGTGCAGATGCGCGTATTCAAGCAGCTCTGGCAGCTGGTTGTGATATGGGGCTAGTGTGTAATGACCGTAGTGCAGCATGTACAGCACTCGATGGTATTGCAAACTTAGAACTACCAAATCAAGAGCGTTTAGAACGTATGCGTGGTCGAATACCACAAATCCAAGTGGGTGAAACTTTATCGCTTGGAAATGAATGGCAAGCTGTCAAAACAGCCATTGAAGAGTTTAAGAATTCGATTTAAGTTAGTAAAAATTTTAATTGGCTACAAAAACCTATTCACTATCTGATACGCGGTTAAGTCATACGCAACCTGCTCATCTGCTGAAGGATATTGATTGCTTCAATATATTTGATAGATGCAGAAAGTGAACAGGTTTTGCGTATGACAATGGTTTTGGTTACTTTTCCCGAAAGAAAAGTAACTCCAACTGAAAGTTCATCCCAGAATGCCAACCTAATTGACAGGACTCCGTCATGCAGGTTCATTCACCATCAATGCATTAGAACCTCTTCATTGTTATTAATAATGAAGATCACACAAAAACAATAAATCGAGTTCAGGACGAATGACACAACACCTTTCAAAACACCGCCACATTTCTTTTACAGCTCACTATACGGGTTATATCTGGTATCAAATGGGGATCTCACACGAAGCACTTGCTACGAGTAAAGGCAAATCTTTGGCATATTTAGTTCACCCATTAGAATCCTGGGCAGAGAAATATGTCGGTGGCAGTATGCGCACGACGCTTAAACAGCGCCATACCATGCTTGATCATGATTTAGAGAAGTTAATTCAAGAAAATTCTGATTTACAGGTGCTTGAAATCGCTTGTGGTTTATCACCACGTGGCTGGTGGTTTAGGCAGCATTACCCTTCCATTAGCTATCGAGAGCTTGATTTGCCTGATATGGCTCAAATAAAACAAAATGCATTACAACAAATTGAAAAAAATGCACCCGAGGTTTTATCAGTCGATTTATTTACCGAAGCCTTTGCTCAAGCGTTTGAAGTGTTTGACCCTAGCCGTCCATTGGTTATCATCAGTGAAGGTTTAATTAACTATTTTGATAAAGATTTATTAAAGCAACTGATCCAATCCATTGCCCACTATGGTGCTTCTTTTAAAAAGCTTCATTATTTAACCGACCTGTATCCTGAACCCGTTAAGAACAAACTCGCAAGTATTATCTGGAACAGTAGTAAATTACTTAAACTTATGTCTCGAAGCTCATTTAGTTTCCATTTTAAGACACCACTAGAGGTGAAAGACTTTTTTAAAGATGCAGGCTTTAGTCAAGTTAACGTTGAACAACCGCAAATATTCTTTGGACAAGTTGCTAAAGACAGCGATGAAGAGCATTTAGGTGACTTAGTCTGGACTATCCATGCTCAATTAAAATAAAAAAAGGAAGCCTCGTGAGTTTTGAGGCTTCCAAATCATAAAAGAGTTAAACGCTAAGCTGCTTGTTTCTGGCGAGCAATGAAGCGGCTTAAACGGTCAGCAAGCTCAAAACTACCATGTTTAAATAAGGCACGAACTCCTTGTTCAGTAGCTTCAAAGATTAAACACTCAATCGAAAAAGCGCCCTCTTCATCTTCTAAATGTAAAGCCAAATCACGTGGGTGTTCATTTACAAACTCAAGCTGTGCTACATCCTCTAACTTCAAATACATCCCAAAGAAAGTCACATCAACAATCGTCACTGGCACCTCTGTTTCACATTCACGGTGGCTCAGTTTCGTTTTAGGCTGGAGAACTGGTATACGCTCTTCACCTCGGCGTTCCATGTTTTGCATTTGCTCACGCGTCATTGGAATAATGCCATCCAGATTTTGGATAGATTCACCCTTCAAAAATGAAGTGAACAAACTCATAGTTTCTTTACGGCGCTGGAGCTGCGGCACATGGTCGGCGTTAGCAATCAGAGCAAATTCCATATTCGGACATTGTAAAGCAAAATTGGCATTTTCATGAGGCAAAGTAAAACTATCGTACTGCCCTGCTGCGACCAGTGTCTTACATTCTGGAATAGGTACATCTGTTAAACGCAAAAGGCGATTACAGTTAATTTCATAACGCTCTCGTTCAGTACCTGTAAACTCTGCCATTTGCCTAAAAAATAATTTTTTAGCTGTAGGAGACATACGTGTTTTATCTAATTTGGCATGATTCACCAAATATAAAATTACCGCTTGCCCAAACTCTTCCATACGATTTTCTTGCATGAGTTTGAGCGACTCTTCCAGAATCATCCGCCAGCTTTTACGGGTCTTTTGCATAACACCCATTAAAATCATACGGTCCATCAAATCTGGACGATGATAAGCAAAACATGAAGCAACAACTGAACCCAACGACATTCCCATTACAGAAACTTTTTGAATTCCCACAATATCTAACCAGCGACCTAACATTGCGGACAAATCAGGTAGTTCTAATGTTCCAGCAGAAATTCCGGTATCTCGATTGGTAATTTGTTGATTTGCGCCCATAGATGGCAAGTCGATTAAAATGACCGGGCCACTTTCAAACAGTTGCTCAACACAATATTTATAAGAGTTAAAATTTTGAAAAGCACCACCAACAATCACAATCGGTGTTTTGTGAATGGTTTTTGGGTCTGCAATCGCCATGTATTCAATTTTCCAACCGTCAATCCATGTCGTACGAGCTGGCTGTTTAAAACTATCTCTATGGTAGATATCGAAAAACCCAAAACCGGCATAAGCTTGGTTTATCTCCGAATCCATTTGAATAATGGAATTCATATCCTTGCTTCCTCCTTGCTGTAATTTTTTTATGCTGCAAGAGTTCCTTCTTGAACATGTAATCTTTTATGCACAAATCTTTAAAATTTGTATTAGTTTGTATTGCACAAGTCCATTCTAAACAATTGTCTGAAATATACGCAATCGCTGAAATGACCGCTCATCTTGTTTAAGCCACGAATAGTTTGCAAAATATTTAAATGTTTTTTTATAGCGGTCACATTTTTCAAAAAAAGCCATTCATTGTTCCGCATTTGACTGCTACTATCGTAGTCATTGGTAAATGATTAAAAACTGCTATGCAAGATTCAATTGAACAATATATGCAAAAAGTCGGGCAACAAGCACGTGAGGCTTCACGTGTCTTAACAAGTGCTTCGACTTCGCTTAAAAATCATGCACTCTCTGCTATTTACACTGCTTTAGAAAATAATCAGGCAGCGATTTTGGCGGCGAATCAACTCGACATGGAAAAAGGCCGTAGTAACCAACTTGACAGTGCCTTACTTGATCGTCTTGAACTTACGCCCGCACGTTTTAAAGGGATGTTGCAAGGTTTAAAAGATGTGATCGCTCTCGTCGATCCAATTGGGGAAATTACGGATCTTGCATATCGCCCCACAGGTATTCAAATTGGGAAAATGCGTGTGCCTTTGGGTGTAGTAGGTATGATTTATGAATCACGCCCAAACGTCACACTTGAAGCTGCATCTTTAGCAATTAAATCGGGCAATGCCATTATTTTACGTGGTGGTTCAGAAGCACTTGAGTCAAACAAAGCAATCGCAGAAGCAGTTAAACATGGTTTAAAAGTTGCTGGTTTACCTGAGCACTCAGTACAAGTGATTGAAACTTCTGACCGTGCGGCAGTTGGTCACCTCATTACCATGGCTGAGTATGTAGATGTCATTGTTCCACGCGGTGGTAAAAGCTTAATTGAGCGCGTAACCAACGAAGCCCGTATTCCTGTGATTAAGCATCTTGATGGTAACTGCCACGTGTTTGTAGAAGCACAAGCAGACTTGCAAAAAGCATTACCGATTACTTTAAATGCCAAAACTCATCGTTACGGTGTTTGTAATGCGATGGAAACACTGCTTGTTGATGAAAAAATTGCAGATGTTTTCTTACCACGCATTGCTGAACTTTATGCTGAAAAACAAGTTGAGTTACGTGGCTGTCCAGAAACACGTCGTATTTTGGGTACGACTGTCAAACCTGCAACAGAAGAAGACTGGTATACCGAATATTTAGGACCAATTCTTGCAATTAAAGTGGTTAGCGGGATTGATGAAGCAATTGACCATATCAATAAATATGGTTCGCATCATACCGATGCAATTGTGACTGAAAACTATACTTTAGCTCGTCAGTTCTTGGCTCGTGTAGATTCAAGTTCAGTCGTAGTTAATGCCTCAACTCGTTTTGCTGATGGCTTTGAATATGGTTTAGGTGCTGAGATTGGTATCTCAACTGATAAAATCCATGCACGCGGCCCTGTTGGCTTAGAAGGTTTAACTTCTCAAAAATGGATTGTGTTAGGTGACGGTCAAATTCGTCAATAAATCCCTTATTTAAATAAAAACGCCTGATCCATATCAGGCGTTTTTATTTTGTTATTTCCCATAAAAAAGCCAGCCCGAAGGCTGGTTTTTTTAATCGTATATCAATTAGAAAATAAAGTCGGTATTCACAAACTTCGAATAGTGCTCAGACACCATAGAAGCCAGCATACCTTTACTGTCATCAGTCTGTTTAGCCGCAATCATAGAGCGGATCGAGAATGCACGAAGCGCATCATGCACAGACAGCGTACCTTCTGCAGAATCTTTACGACCACCAAATGGGAATACATCAGGGCCACGCTGACATTGACAGTTGATGTTTACACGACAAACTTGATGTACCAGTGTATCGACCAAATGACCAATTTGCGCTGGGTCACTACCAAAGATACTCACCTGCTGACCATGATCAGAAGTAGTGACATAATCCAATACAGTTTCAATATCATCATAAACAGCAACTGGTACCACTGGCCCAAACTGTTCTTCGCGATATAGTCTCATCCCCTCAGTCACTGGATAAACGACAGCTGGATAGAACATGGTTTTGCAGAATTCACCACCTTCCGGAATAACCACTTTAGCCCCTTTTGCCACAGCATCTTCAATCACTTCAGTCATGTAGGCGGTACGGTGCATACCTGGTAGCGGCGTAATAGAGACACCTTTTTCCCACGGCATACCTACTTTCAGTTTAGCCAGCTCAGTCGTTAAACGATTAACAAATTCATCGGCTATTGAGCGGTGTACCATGAGCATTTTCAAAGCAGTACAACGCTGACCATTGAATGACAATGCACCCAGTAGACATTCTTTCACTGTCAGGTCTAAGTCAGCATCCGGCAAAATGATAGCTGCATTCTTCGCATCCAACCCCAAAATCGCACGCAGACGATGGGATTTTGGATGTTGCTTTTTCAAATGATCAGCCACTTTACTAGAACCAATCAGTGCCAGTACATTAATTTGCCCTGACGCTAATAAGTGAGGCACTACCAGAGAACCTGGTGCATAGATAGTATTGATTACGCCTTTTGGAAATGAATCTCGGAATGCCTCTAGCAATGGTTCAAATAGTAAAGTTCCAAATTGAGGTGGTTTAAAAATAATGGTATTACCCATTAGCATAGCTGGGATTAGGGTTGCGAAGGTTTCATTCAGTGGGTAGTTGTATGGTCCCATACACAACACAACACCTAATGGAGTACGACGAATTTGACCAATAGTACCTTCAGCAATTACAAAGCGAGAGTTAGCATTATCCAGATCTTTTAAAGCATCAATGGTTTGACGCATATAGGTAATAGTACGATCAAACTCTTTCTCTGAGTCAGCCAAGCTCTTGCCAATTTCCCACATGATCAGCTTAATAATCAGATCTCGTTGCTCTACCATGCGCTGAATGAAATTCTGCATACAAGCGATGCGCTCACCAACTTTCATCATTGGCCATTCGCCGCGACCATTGTTGTAAGCCCGTACTGCCGCTTCCAGAGCTTCATCACTTTCTTTTTCGCCCATGACTGGATAACTACCAAGTTCAACTTGCTGTAGGCTACCGTCAGACTGCTGAATCCAGATCGGAGATAATGTTTTCTTGGTTGGACCAGCCCATAGCTTCAACTCACCGTCCACCAGTGAGACACGTTGATGAATTTGAGATGGCAGACGTACACTTTCAGGAATACTGTCCACTACTGGAAATTTATGCTGTAAATTATTTAACTGATTCATTCTTCTTAGTACCTTATTCTTTGTATATCTTTTTATATCTACCGAGCTTTCACTGTAATCAGGTCTTATTCGGGTCAATACTACTATTATTATCAGTACTCACCTTGCTTGAACCGTAGATGCAAGGTGAATATCTTAAGGCTGTGATAGTTTCGATATTTTCTAGATGAATTTACCCCCGACACACACTATCAGTCACCCCTAGCTTCTGGATGACTTGTTCAATGATCTGTTCTGGTGTGAGAGCAATATCAATTGCTATTGCCTCATTCACATCAGGTTCTTCTAATGTATCTAGTTGAGTTTGTAACAATGATGGATCAAAAAAATGACCAGATCTTTCTGCAAGTCTTTGCTGTAATAGTTCAAAAGAACCTTTTAGATATACAAACTTAACATTCTGGTCCTGCCCTCTTAAAATATCGCGATACATCCGCTTTAAAGATGAGCATGTAAACACAGCTGTTTCACCATCTCTTTGTTTTGTTTCAATTGCCTGACGAATGGCTTGCAACCATGGCAAGCGATCTTCATCAGTTAAAGGAATACCTTGGCTCATCTTGCTTTTATTTGCAGCGGAATGAAGCGTATCGCCATCAAGAAACTCACAAGCCAAACGCTCTGATAACAACTCACCAATGAGGGTTTTCCCTGTTCCACAGACACCCATAGCTATCACAATCATGGATTACCTACCTCTAATTACAAAACAGCGCTAAGCAACAATGTGAAAGACAAACCAAGTACTGAAATAATTGTTTCCAGTACAGACCAAGTCTTCAGTGTCTGCCCAACTGTCATTCCAAAATATTCTTTGATTAGCCAGAAACCAGCATCGTTTACATGCGAGAAAATTAATGATCCTGAACCTGTTGCTAATACTAAAAGTTCAGGTCTAACAACTACACCTGCCGCCGCCGCAATAGGTGCAACAATGCTACAAGCCGTAGCCATCGCAACAGTAGCCGAACCTGTCGCCAAGCGTATAAGAGCTGCAACAAGCCATCCTAACAACAATGGTGAAAGGTTTGCTTTTAAGGCAGTAGATACAATTTCATTAGAAATTCCACTGTCTCTTAAAATACCGCCAAAACCGCCACCAGCACCAACAATCAACAAAATACCGGCAATTGAAGCCAAGCACCCACCACAGAACTTTTCAATTTGTTCACGGTTGAAACCCTGCATGGTGCCGAAAGTAATAAAGCTGACCAAAACAGCAATAAGTAATGCAATATCAGAAGTACCAATAAAGCGTAATAACTCATTTGGAAAAGTTTTTGGAGCAAAGAAAACATCTGCCCAACTACCAACTAGCATCAATGCAACTGGCAGCATGATCGTAAATAAGGTAATACCAAAACTTGGTAATTCACGTGTCTTGTTAGCATCTGCTTCAACAAACTGCTTTGCTAAAGGATTGTTTTCAGGCAATTTGACATATTTGTTGATCCATAATGCATACAATGGACCTGCAACAACCGCTGTCGGGACACCAACCAACAAACTGTACATAATAGTTTTACCGATGTCGGCGTGGTAAGCCTGCACCGCGAGCAAAGCTGCTGGATGTGGTGGAATCAACCCGTGTACGACCGATAAACCTGCAACCATAGGTAAACCTACAACCAACAATGATTTACCTGTGCGTTTAGCAATGTTGAAGGCAATTGGAATTAGAAGTACAAAACCGACTTCGAAAAATACGGGAAGCCCCACAATTAATGCAATGAACATCATGGCCCAGTGAATATGTTTTTCACCAAACCATTTAATTAAAGTGATTGCTATTCGTTCTGCACCACCTGACTCGGCCATCATCTTGCCAAGCATGGTTCCTAGCGCAATCACAATCGCAAGGTGACCTAATGTTTTACCGGTACCAGCCTCATATGATTTAACGATCCCGTCCATTGGCATGCCAACTGCAAGAGCTAAACCGAGAGAAACAATAATAAGAACTAAAAAGGGGTAAATTCTAAACTTCGCGATCATAACAATCAAAGCAACAATCGCGATTAAAGTATAGATAAGCAACATGCCACCCTGAACGGTCTCCATGTGACACTTTCTCCTTGGAATAATGCTATCTAGGCATACTGCCCAAACGAAGCTCTTCAACCAGAGATATACTCATTGTTGAAGCACTCATTTTTTATATTTTGTATGACTGGCATCCGCCAGTCACCGCATCACAAAAAATCTAAAGCACCTAAAAGACACTTTAGATTTTCAAACCACAATTACTTTCGTAAAACTCACAACTGACTTGCAATTTGGGCTAAACGGGTAATTTCAGCCCAATCTTGTGCAGCGACAACGGGCTTAGGTGTTAACCATGACCCGCCTACACACACGACATTAGGTTGCTTCAAGAAATCTGGAGCTGACTCGGCTGTAATTCCACCTGTAGGACAAAAACGTAAGTTTGGAAATGGGCCATAAAATGCTTTTAGCATCTCTACACCACCAGCCTGTTGAGCAGGGAAAAACTTCACAATGTCGTAACCCAATTCAATCGCTTGAATAAGATCACTCGGTGTCATTACCCCTGGTAAAAGAGGCAAGCCCGCATCTTGCGCAGCCAGATGCAAGTCCTTAGTCAAACCCGGAGATACCCCGAATTTAGCGCCTGCTTTTTTAGCTTGAGCACAATGCTCAGGCTTAGTAATCGTTCCTACGCCCACCACAATGTCATCTGCTAACTGAGACGCTCGCTCAATAGCAGCCAAACCAGCAGCGGTACGTAAAGTAATTTCCAGTACTTTTACACCACCAGCATGCAACGCACGTGATACATGCTCACCTTGTTCAGCAGAATCAAAAGCCAACACTGGAATTACTGGGCCTAATTTGACAACATCTTCAATCTTGCTCATTACTTTGTAATTCCTTCGTCTCAAATATGCGCTTGTGGCTCTTCGCCAACAAGTGCACCAAACACAGATGCACCATGCTCAGCAGGCGCTGCTGCTACACGGAATACACCAAATAATTCACGTCCAAAACCGACTTCGTTTTCAGCCTGATGTTCTGGCTGTGCAACAGGGCGTGACTGCCAAGTTTGTTCATCTAACTCAATATCGAGTACGCCAGCTTCAGCATCAATGATTAACATATCTCCGGTTTGAACTTTTCCAATCGGACCGTTTAATAACGCTTCTGGAGACAAATGAATGACTGCCGGTACTTTGCCTGAAGCACCAGACATACGGCCATCAGTCACTAATGCAACATGAAAACCTTGATCCTGTAAAACACCCAACACAGGCGTTAAACGGTGTAATTCAGGCATACCATTCGCACGAGCACCTTGGAAACGAACCACCGCAATAAAGTCTCGGTGTAATTCACCACGATCAAACGCCGCTTGTACCGCTTCTTGCGAGTCAAATACGATTGCTGGTGCTTTCACTTTACGGTGCTCTGGCGCAACCGCAGAAATTTTAATAACACCACGGCCAAGGCGACCTTGCATTAAGCGCAAGCCACCATCTGGCTGAAACGGCGCATCAATACTACGGAGTACTTTGTCATCAAGGCTTTGAACCACACCGTCAACCCAAGTGAGCTGACCGTCAATCAATTTCGGTTCTTTAGTGTAGTGCTGTAAACCTTTACCAGCGACTGTCGTCACATCGTTATGTAGTAAACCAGCCTCAAGTAAGTTACGAATAAGGAATGCCACCCCACCCGCTGCTTGGAAATGGTTTACATCGGCTTTACCATTTGGATAGATTTTTGCGAGCAATGGAACAACAGCAGACAACTCATCAAAGTCATCCCAGTCAATTAAGATGCCAGCCGCACGTGCAATCGCAATAAGATGTAAGGTATGGTTGGTTGAACCGCCTGTAGCCAGTAAAGCTACAATGCCATTGATAATGGCTTTTTCATCAATAACATGACCAATCGGCGTATAGTTACCACGCTCAGCAGTTAGGTCGAGTACACGCTTAGCAGCTTCGGCAGTAAGCGCGTCACGTAGTGGTGTGTGAGGATGAACAAATGCAGCACTTGGCAAATGTAAACCCATCACTTCCATCAACATTTGGTTACTATTGGCAGTACCATAGAATGTACATGTGCCCTGCCCATGATATGCAGCCGACTCAGCTTCAAGTAAGGCATCGCGACCTACTTGGCCTGTAGCGAATTGCTGGCGGATTTTAGCTTTATCATCATTCGATAAACCGCTGCTCATTGGACCTGCGGGTACAAAAATAGTTGGTAGATAACCAAACTGTAAAGCACCAATTAGCAAGCCTGGCACAATCTTATCGCATACCCCGAGACACAATGCAGCGTCAAACATATTATGAGAAAGTGCAATCGCTGTACTCATTGCAATTGTTTCACGTGAAAACAATGACAATTCCATACCGGCATTACCTTGAGTAATACCATCACACATTGCCGGTACACCACCAGCAAACTGTGCAACGCCGCCATTTTCGCGAGCAGCTGTTTTTATAATGTCAGGGAATGTTTTATATGGGGCATGTGCCGAAAGCATTTCATTATAAGAAGACACAATACCAATATTTGGTTCACGCCCCACTTTAATAATTAATTTTTCATTATCTTCCATGCCGGCAAATCCATGAGCCAGATTGGCACATGAAAGTGCTCCACGAGCTGGAAATTTGCCTTGAGCATGTTCAATACGTTGTAAATATGCAGAACGAGTTTTTTGGCTACGCGCAATTACACGTTCGGTAACTTTTGCCAATATTGGATTCGGCAAGTCCATGCTGGACGCTCCTGTACAACCGGATAAGCCGGAACAATAAAAATAGACCAAATGATATATTTCATCATCATTTGATAAGGGGGAGGAACAATATTATTAAGGCAAAAAGCGACATGCAAGCCCTAGACAACTTTACGGTAATACCTGAGCATGAGTATTAAATACAAATTATGTTTAAGTTTTAAACAAGAAGCTGGTTTTATTTTTGACTATATTTACCGGTATATTAGCCTCTAATAACTATGAGAAAATTCTCATAATATCAAAGTAATAAAATATCTTTATAAATGTATTAACACAGTTTTTTTATACTAAATTTTATAATAAAAATGTTTATGATTTATTCATTTTAACCTATATATAAACGATTAAATCTTAATTTCATTTACGTATATTATTTGTAATATATTCATCGAGATTGATTAAAATAACATCACTTCTTTTTCTTAAAAAATTTATACCAAATAGTTGAAAATTACATTAAATACAAATTTACTCTTCATAAATATATACAAAAAACTGTTTAATTCATCTACAAAAAATAAATGAATACAGTGATTAAGCTTTATACTGAACAAATATTAGTTATAAAAAATTTAATGGTCGATAGTGCTTAAGTCTAATGGGCTAAAGTCTATCTTGGACAGAAAAACAACACATGTTAAAACATCACAACCTGCTCTTAGTGCATATTGCAATTAATGCCTTTTGATCAGGAAGTTAGGAAAACTATTTTTAAATCAGGACTTGGGTATTTCAACGTGGCTACATCAGTATTAGTTATTAATTGCGGTTCTTCATCTATTAAATACGCACTGGTTTCAGAGCGTCGTGAAGATCGTATTTATGGTTTAGCAGAAAACTTAGGGGCAGCTGATGCTCGTATTAAAGGAATTACAGTCGGTGGAGAACCGCTAGAGCTTTCAATTCCCTATGCTGACCACGCCAAAGCTTTAGAAACCTTACTTGCACGTCTTGCAAACTATAAACCTCAAGCAATCGGTCATCGTGTCGTACATGGTGGAAGTCTTACTAAAGCTGAATTACTCACCCCTGAAATTATAGAACGTATTCGTGCAGCCACGCCTCTTGCCCCGCTTCATAACCCTGCTCACTTAATTGGGATTGAAGCAACAATGCGCCTATTTCCTGAATTGCCTCAAGTTGCCGTATTTGACACCGCATTTCACCAAACCATGCCTGCGCATGCATACCGTTATGCAATTCCGAAATTTTTATATACAGACCATAACGTTCGCCGCTATGGCTTCCACGGCACAAGCCATGCTTATGTGTCTGACCGCGGCAGTGAACTGGCTGGAAATTTCCAAAAAGGTGGTTGGCTAACAGCACACTTGGGCAATGGTAGCTCGACTTGTGCAGTATGGAATGGACAAAGTGTTGATACTTCTATGGGCCTTACTCCGCTTGAAGGCGTTGTAATGGGAACCCGTAGTGGTGATGTCGACCCAAGCTTACACAGCTTCCTTGCAAAAAACCTTGGCTGGGACTTAGCGAAAATAGACAAAGTTTTAAATAACGAAAGTGGATTACTTGGCTTATCACAACTTTCTAACGATATGCGTACAGTGATTGAAGCTTCTGAAAACGGCAACGAGGATGCTCGTCTTGCAATAGAGGTATTTAGCTATCGCCTTGCAAAATCACTTGCTGCCTTAAGTTGTGGTTTACCAAGTATTGATGGTCTGATCTTCACAGGTGGTATCGGTGAGAACTCTGCTTATATTCGTGAAAAAACTCTAGCTTATTTACCTCACTTCGGTTTACAGCTCGATAAAGATCAAAATAACAATTTAAAACGTGGTACAGAAGGCCGTATCGATAGCGGTACAGGTCCACAAATTTGGGTTATTCCAACCGATGAAGAAGGCCGTATTGCCAAAGAAACTCGTCAGGTTGTAGACGTTTCACAAAACACATCTCCTGAAGTTAGCCTTGCTTAATTACAGAAGTCAAAGAACGTTATTCATTTATTTATAGGTTTATATGAATACAATTTTATTAATTCCTACAGGTGAAGGGGTTGGTTTAACCTCTGCCTGCTTAGGTATGATTTATGCACTTGATTGTAATGGGATTAAAGCAGGCTTTTTAAAACCATTTTCTCAGGTAGATCAAGAAAATTTAGACCGGACCACCTCTTTATTTGGCCATTTATTTCAAGGTAAAACTGTTCAATCCATTTCTCATGAAAAACTAACCCAACGCATTGCATCAGGTGAAGTCGATGAACTACTTGAAGAAGCGGTAAGTCTTCATCGCAGTATTGCAGCAGACAATAATGTGATTATTGTTGAAGGCTTATTGCCAAATGGGCAAGATCATTTTGCTAGTGAGCTGAATGCGAGCCTTGCTCAAGCTCTCGATGCTGAAGTGGTTTTAGTCAGTACAGCAGATATTCAAAACCCACGTAAAACAGCAGAGAAAGTTGAAGCTCACTTACGGCAGTTTGGTGGTGCAACCTCTAACCGAACAGCCGGCGTACTCTTTATGCGTACACGCGGGTTGTCTGAAGAAACAGCTCAAATACCTGTCGCATTTGATCCGTCGTTACGTCCAACTGAAGACATCGCAAAATTTACGACAGAACTGCAAAAATACAATCGCTACTTTGGATCAAACGATTTACCAATTATTGGTTTAGTCCCATTTAGTAATACCTTAAGTGTACCTAGAACTTTAGACATCGCGAACGTGATTGATGGTCAATGGGTACATCAAGGCGAAGCGAAAACACGTCGTATTTTGCACTCAAGTTTAATTGCCTCAAGTATTGAATATGAACTTAATAAATTCATTGCAGGTGAGCTGATTATTAGTGCATCTGAACGTACCGATGTATTACTTGCAAGTAGTTTAGCAACCAGTAATGGTATTCCACTGGCAGGCTTGGTGTTGACTGAACGTGAAGCCCCTGCTCCTGAGCTTTTAGAGTTCTGCCATAGTGCCATCAAACAAGGGTTGCCAATTTTACATACCCGTTTAAACACGCTGGAAACAGCACAGCGTTTATCCGATTTTGGTAATGAAATTCCAACCGATGACACTGAGCGTGCCGAGCAAGTGACTCGTTTTGTTTCAAGTCATATCGATGTCGAATGGCTTAAACAGCACAGTAATAATGGAGCAACACCACGTCTTTCTCCTTCTGCATTCCGTCACGAACTGGTACAAAAATCGATTGCAGCCAAAAAACGGATTGTCCTACCTGAAGGCGATGAACCACGTACTATTGAAGCTGCTGTTATATGTCAGGCTCGTGGTATTGCGCATTGTATTTTGTTAGCTAAGCCAGATGCGGTACAAGACGTTGCAAAGGCACGCGGTATTGAATTACCAGCAGACTTGGAAATTATTGATCCGGACAGCATTCGTAATCAATATGTTGCACCTATGGTTGAACTCCGCAAAGGCAAACTCAATGAGTTACAAGCCAAAGATCAATTACAAGACACCGTAGTTCTTGGCACCATGATGCTGGCGCTAGATCATGTAGATGGTTTGGTTTCAGGTGCAGTTCACACCACGGCTAACACCGTGCGCCCTGCTTTTCAGCTGATTAAAACCGCACCTTCTTACTCTTTAGTTTCGTCCATATTCTTTATGCTTTTACCAGATGAAGTATATGTTTACGGTGACTGTGCAATTAACCCAGACCCTACAGCCGACCAGCTTGCTGAAATTGCGATTCAGTCTGCTGACTCTGCAAAAGCGTTTGGAATTGACCCACGTATTGCCATGATCAGCTATTCAACTGGTACGTCTGGAACAGGTGCGGATGTTGAAAAAGTACAACAAGCGACTCAAATTGCACAGCAACGCCGTCCTGATTTACTAATTGACGGTCCACTCCAATATGATGCAGCTTCCGTTGAAAGTGTCGGACGCCAAAAGGCACCGAATTCACCTGTAGCTGGCCGTGCCAATGTATTTATTTTCCCTGACTTAAATACAGGTAACACGACCTATAAAGCAGTACAACGTGCAGCAAATGTAGTCAGCGTTGGACCAATGCTGCAAGGTCTAAACAAGCCAGTCAATGACTTGTCTCGTGGTGCTTTAGTAGATGATATTGTCTTTACTATTGCCTTAACAGCAATTCAGGCTGAACAACAGGCTGCTGCGAAATAATTAATATCATTTAATCTTTTCTACCTCTCGCCATTTGATATCCGCTCAAATGGCTTTTTTTATTCTTAAATAACAACATTCCCTTTTGGTTATTCTTAGTTTTAAAACACTTAGCACTAGTCCTATTCGACTTTCGGTCAAAAGATCAACCAATCCCCCACAAGTTTGTGTTTTTGTCATATAATTTAGCCCGCTAGCTAACAGCCCGCTCAAGAGATTTTCTGGTATGACAACGATTATCAAACAAGATGACTTGATTACATCAATCAAGGACGCCCTACAGTTTATTTCGTACTATCACCCGCAAGACTTTATCCAAGCGATGAGCCGTGCTTATGATCGCGAAGAAAACAAAGCTGCAAAGGATGCAATTGCACAGATTTTAATTAACTCTCGCATGTGTGCGGAAGGTCATCGCCCAATTTGCCAAGATACTGGTATTGTTAACGTTTTCCTTGAAGTGGGCTTAGATGTTAAATTTGATTTAACAATGAGCTTAGACGATGCAGTAAACGAAGGTGTTCGCCAAGGCTACCTTGAAAACAGTAACGTTCTTCGTGCATCTGTACTTGCTGACCCTGCATTTGGTCGTAAAAATACAAAAGACAACACCCCTGCTGTTATTCACTACAAACTCGTACCGGGTAACAAGGTAGATATTACTGTTGCTGCGAAAGGTGGTGGTTCAGAAAACAAATCTAAGCTTGCAATGCTTAACCCATCTGACTCGATTGTTGACTGGGTACTTAAAACTGTTCCGACTATGGGTGCAGGCTGGTGTCCTCCTGGTATGCTCGGTATCGGTATTGGTGGTACTGCTGAAAAAGCCATGATGCTTGCGAAAGAAGCGCTCATGGAAGAAATCAACATGGACGAATTACTTCGCCGTGGGCCAGAGAACAAAATCGAAGAACTTCGTATCGAAATCTTTGAAAAAGTAAATGCTCTTGGTATTGGTGCTCAAGGTCTTGGCGGTTTAACGACTGTTCTTGATATTAAAATCAAAGATTATCCATGTCATGCTGCTGGTAAACCAGTGGGTATGATTCCTAACTGTGCTGCGACTCGTCATGCTCACTTCCAGCTTGATGGTTCAGGTGTAGCTCATATTCAAGCACCAAAACTTGAAGACTACCCTTCAGTCACTTGGGACTCTTCACAATCTAAGCGCGTAAACCTTGATACCATTACTCAAGAAGAAATGGATTCTTGGAAACCAGGTGACACATTACTTCTTAGCGGTACAATGTACACAGGTCGTGACGCTGCGCACAAACGTATGGTTGAAATGATCGACAATGGTGAAGAATTACCAGTTGATCTTAAAGGTAAATTTATTTACTACGTTGGCCCTGTTGATCCAGTGGGTGATGAAGTCGTTGGTCCTGCTGGTCCTACAACTGCAACACGTATGGACAAATTCACACGTAAAGTACTCGAGCATACTGGTTTATTCGGTATGATTGGTAAAGCTGACCGTGGTCCAGCAGCAATTGAAGCAATCAAAGACAATAAAGCAACTTACCTGATGGCAGTTGGTGGTGCGGCTTACCTCGTATCTAAAGCTGTTCGTGAAGCTGAAGTTGTAGCATTTGCAGACTTAGGTATGGAAGCAATCTACAAATTCGTAGTTGAAGACATGCCTGTATCTGTAGCAGTTGATGTAAACGGTACTTCAATTCACGCAGTGGCTCCAAAAATCTGGCAAGCGAAAATTGGTAAAATTCCAGTAATCGATGCCGCAGCAGGCTAATAAAGAAAAGCACCGAATTCGGTGCTTTTTTTATGCCTTATAATTTTTTTTGGAAATTGAAAAGAATTGTAACAATTGATTCACCAATCTGTGTTATTAATAAATAACCCCCGCCATATATTGCATATAGGTCATTTCATGACTATCCGCCCTATTCTCAAAAATCTCTCAATCAGCCTCTGCCTAAGCTGTATTACGACAAGCTTATTTGCTTCTCCTGCCAAATTAAGTTCAGTCAAAGAACTCATGCAAATGAGCCAAATTGATTATTTACTGAAAGAATCAATTAATGAATTAACACCTTATTATGATCAACAAGCTGAGCAGATCATTACTAATATTACGGGCATCAAAACTTTAGGCCCGAAAGAAAAAGAGGCCGCAAAAAAGTTAGGCTTACTTTTAAAAGATTCGAGTAACCAGCTCATTAGTAGCCCAAAAACTACGCAAGCCCTACAAGATATTTATTTAAAGACATATACTGAAGAAGAAGTTCAGGCAAATTTAAAATTTTTAAAAACCCCAGAAGGCCAATCGATTACGCGTAAAAACGTACAGATTATGGGGCAAATTTCAGAATATATGATGGAGCTGGGACAACAAACTTTTAATGACCCTAAAGCACGTGATCATATGCAAGAAGAGATGCTTAAAATTATTGCCCCATTGATGAAAGATAAAGAAAAGTCTTAACTTTTCTTTATCTTTTGCAACCCATTACCACGTTAAAGGATTCCATAATTTAAATGGTTTAATCAGATGAACATCTGACTTTTCGTCATATTTGGCTGGTTTTAGCTCTTGTGGTTTATGACGTATTTTTCCTGAAGCATCTTCAGCAACAAAATTATAGCTAGAAGATTTAAGCTCGGTAAATGCAATTTCTCTACGACCGATATTATCTTGCATTAACATAAACGGGCCAGTGTGTTCACCACGGTCCATTTTATTTTCTTCATCGTATTTTAAATAATAAGATGTTCCTGCATCGACCGTAATATCAATATATTTGGGTTCTTGGAAATGAATACCTAATAAAGGACGACTTGCAGAAATACGATAACTTCCTGCTGGCAGTTCAATCCAGTAATAGTGGTTATGCAATAAACTTGGAATTCGCTTGCCATTTACAAACAAATTGATGGCTGCAATTTCCTGACGGTTCCATTTAGTATCTGGCCGATACAGATAGACAACTGCCGCATGTTCATTTTGCGGTTTAATCGGTACAAATGTCTGACCTAGTTTCTGATTTACCCACCCACCCATGCTAAAGCCACCGACATGGTATTGATCAAACACCCCAGGTGCTTTATCTACATCAACTTTCGGTAAAGTCGCAGTCAGCTCACCTGAATTTTTTGCTAAGTGTGATGAACTTTGGCAACCCACAAGTAATGCGGTACAACTTAATGCAATAATTAAATAACGCATGACATCCCTCAAAGCGTTTTCTTTTGATTTTTCTATATCGCAAAACTATGCGTATTTTGTTTTTTTAGATTAACACCACCTACATGAATTGAAAACAAAAAAAGCATGAATCACGAGCGCGATTCATGCTTTTTAGATGAATGAAATCTAAGCAGACTTCGAATCAATTACTTTTAAATCTGCCTTAGCAACACTTTCATGAGTTGCTGCTTCTTTAGGCTGGCGTTCTGGCTTGTAAACAGGCTCAGCTTCACCATTAATCACTGCTTCATTAATGAAAACTGTTCCTACATCTGTACGACTTGGTAAGTCATACATTGTTTCAAGTAAAACATTTTCCAAAATCGAACGTAGACCACGAGCTCCGGTATTACGCTCAAGCGCTCGCTTAGCAACTGCACGTAAAGCTGAATCTTCAAATACAAGGTCAACATTTTCCATATTGAACAAGTATTGGTATTGACGAGTTAATGCATTTTTTGGTTCTGTCAAAATTTGCATTAATGCTTCTTCATCAAGCTCTTCAAGCGTTGCAATAACTGGTAAACGACCAATAAATTCTGGGATCAAACCAAATTTCACTAAGTCAGTTGGCTCAACTTGACGGAACAGTTCAGCAATTTTCTTGCTTTCATCTTTTTTCTTCACGTCAGCTGTAAAGCCAATTCCGCCTTTCTCTTGGCGTTGTTGTACAATTTTTTCCAGTCCAGCAAATGCACCACCACAAATAAATAAGATATTTGAGGTATCAATTTGAATGAACTCTTGCTGCGGATGTTTACGTCCACCTTGTGGTGGAATTGAAGCTACAGTACCTTCAATCATCTTAAGCAATGCTTGTTGTACACCTTCACCAGAAACGTCACGCGTAATCGAAGGATTTTCAGATTTACGTGTAATCTTGTCGATTTCATCGATATAGATAATGCCCTTTTGAGCTTTTTCTACATCGTAATCTGCTTTTTGCAAAAGCTTTTGTACAATATTTTCAACGTCTTCGCCGACATAACCCGCTTCAGTTAAAGTGGTCGCATCTGCCATCGCAAATGGAACATCTAACAAACGAGCCAATGTTTGAGCAAGTAATGTTTTACCTGAACCGGTAGGTCCAATCAGTAGAATGTTACTTTTAGCAATTTCCACATCTTTAGACACATGACCAGATTGCCCGACTTTCAAACGCTTATAATGGTTATAAACGGCAACAGATAATGTCTTTTTGGCAAGATCCTGACCAATCACATATTGATCAAGCGCAGCACGTATTTCATGTGGTTTTGGCAATGCCTTGCTCGCCCAGTCACCTGCTTCAACCTGTTGGCTGGTTTGTACAAGGTCTAAGCAGACATCTACACACTCATTACAAATATATGCGTCCTCGCCCGCAATCAGTTTCCCGACTTCAGACTGCGTTTTACCGCAAAATGAACAATGTTTTTGTCCTTGAGGATGTTCGGACATATTCTCTCCACAAATAGAATCTTAAATATGAGGGCAAGCGATAGGGTTAAATGACTATATGGAGGCGTTTTCTAACAACTCAAGCCACTTAAAAACTCCCCTTATGGACGCTTACTTAATACCTGATCGACTAAGCCATATTCTTTTGCTGCTTGTGCAGTCATAAAGTTATCACGATCAGTATCACGAGCAATCGTGTCATAGTCTTGACCACTGTGTTCTGCCATCAAACGATTCAAGCGTTCTTTAATAAATAGAATTTCACGTGCATGAATTTCAATGTCTGATGCCTGACCACGGAATCCACCTAATGGTTGGTGAATCATTACACGTGCATTTTCAAGGCAATAGCGCTTACCTTTAGCACCAGCATTTAATAAGAATGCACCCATAGATGCAGCCTGCCCCATACAGTATGTCACTACATCAGGTTTGATAAATTGCATCGTGTCATAAATCGCCATACCAGCAGTGACTGAACCACCAGGCGAGTTAATATAAAGATGGATATCTTTATCCGGGTTTTCAGCTTCTAAGAACAACATTTGAGCAACAATCAAATTTGCCATGTTGTCTTCAACTTCACCAGTTAGAAAAATGACGCGCTCACGTAAAAGTCGTGAATAAATATCAAAAGAACGTTCGCCGCGAGAAGATTGTTCAACCACAACAGGAACTAAAGCATTTTCAATTGTTGGAACATACATACGTTATTTATTCCTAAATTTTTTGTGACTTAACCTATGGCAACAATATGCGGGATAATTTCTCAAATTGCAAAAGGTTCGCACTGAAATATTATATTATTTATACCTAAGTACTTAATGACGTACTCAAATTAACCACATACCTAAAAAATGAAAAAGGCGCCTAAAGCGCCTTTTCCTGACTTCTCAAAAGATTAGCCCATACGGCGAGCTTGTTGTTCTTTCAATAAATCTTCGTAAGATACTGCTTTGTCAGTCACTTTAGCAGCAGCTAAGATGTGATCAACAACTTGATCTTCTAATACAACAGCTTCGATTTGAGCACGTTGTTGAGCATCATTTTTGAAGTATTCGATCACTTCAGTTGGATCTTCATAAGAAGAAGCCATGTCGTCGATGTAAGCATCAACACGTGATTGGTCAACTTCAAGTTTAGCATCAGCTAATACTTTGCTTACTAATACACCAAGTTTAACAGAACGCTCTGCTTGTTCTTTGAACAATTCGTCAGGAAGCATACTCTTGTCAAAAGATTGAGCACCAGCGCCACCAAATTGTTGAGTGAACTGTTGAACCATTTGTTGACGTTGACGGTCAATTTCTTGAGCAACCATTGCAGCTGGAACTTCAACTTCGTTCGCAGCAACAAGAGCATCAAATGCCGCTTGTTTAACTTGGTTACGTAAACCATTGCGAACTTCACGTTCCATGTTTTTACGAACGTCAGCTTTTAATTTTTCAATGCCTTCTTCTTCAGTAACACCGAAGATTTTTAAGAATTCAGCATCAATCTCTGGAAGTTTAGGTTTTTCAACTTGCTTCACAGTGATTTTGAATTGAGCTGCTTTACCAGCCAAGTTTTCAGCTTGGTAGTCTTCAGGGAAAGTCACATCAATTACTTTCTCTTCACCAGCTTTCATACCAATGATGCCGTCTTCGAAGCCAGGAATCATACGACCTGAACCTAACACAAGTTTAAAGTCTTCAGCAGAACCGCCTTCGAACTTCTCACCGTCGATAGAACCTTCGAAGTCAAAAGTCACTTGCATATCTTTTTTCGCCATACCCTTGGTCACAGCCCAAGTTTGACGTTGTTTTTGCAAGTTTTCGATCATAGTGTCGACGTCAGCATCTTTAATTTCAGCTGTTTTACGTTCAACTTCTAAGCCGTCAAATGCTTTTACTTCAACTTCAGGATAAACTTCTACAGTCGCTTCAAAAACTAAAGCATCTTCTTTATGTTCAACTTTCTCAATGTTCGGCATACCTACCGCATTGATTTTTTCTTGTTGAATTGCTTCAAATACGCTGTCACGAATGATGTCATTCACAACTTCTTGATAAATACTTGCACCGTATTCGCGACGAACAACGTTTGCAGGTACTTTGCCCGGACGGAAGCCGTTGATCTTCACAGTTTTGGCAGTGCGCTTCAAACGAGCTTCAAATTGCTCGTTAATACGGCTCGTCGGTACAGAAACATTTAAACGACGGGCAACGCCCGAAACCGCTTCAGTCGTTACTTGCATGGCTTCCTCGATAAAAATTAGTTAGTAGGAACAGTTTTTAAAAAAGTGCTGTATTATATGACAACTTTCAAGATATACAAAATTAACCGATCAGATCAGTAAATTGAAGGTGGTTTTTCCAGGAAATTTCACAATAATTTTATGATTTTTTAATTTTTTTTAATTCAACCTTAAGCCAAAGTAATTTTTTAGTTATTCTTCATGAATCTAAAATTACAATTAAATTTCACATTATTATCGATTTTACAAACAGTTAAGAATAATCAATCAATTAGAGAATTTTAGACACAAAAACCTATTAAATCTTTCATATTTTCTTCATAATCCTATCGGCAAATCCAATTAACACAAACTGTACATATAAATAAGAATTATTATTATTCGCATAACGTTTTGTATTTAAGTCCTGAAAGTCATGTCATTGATTAGAACACGTAAAAAAATTGTTTCATCTGCAATCGCTTCATCCCTTTCTATGATTGCAACTACTGCAATGGCACAAGAAGCTGTTTCACAACTACCAACGATTCATACTCAAGCAACACAAGAAGAATCTTTAAAGGTAGATCAATCAGCAAATGCAAAATTCGTTGCTCCCCTTTTAGATACTCCGAAATCAGTTTCAGTGATTTCAAAACAACTTATTGAAGATACAAAAGTAACAACCTTATCAGATGCATTACGTACCGTCCCTGGTATCACGTTAGGTGCAGGTGAAGGTGGCAATCCAAATGGCGACCGACCTTTCATTCGTGGCTACAATTCAGAAAGTTCGATGTATGTAGACGGCGTTCGTAACGCAACTTCTCAAAACCGTGAAATGTTTGCTGTCGAGCAAGTAGAAGTGACCAAAGGTTCTTCATCTGCTTTAAGTGGTGCGGGTGGTTCAGGCGGTAGTATTAACCTGATTACGAAAGTTGCGAAAAAAGGTGACTCTCTTGAAGGTTCTGTTGCCGGGGGCACAGATAACTATGCACGTGTTACTTTGGATGGCAATAAAGACTTCGGCAATGGAGTGGCTGCCCGTGTGATTGTGATGGGACACCAAAATGACAAAGCCGGCCAAAGTAATGGCGCAGAATATAAACGCGCTGGTATCGCACCAAGTATTAGCTTCGGTTTAGATAGTGCTACTCGCGGAACACTGAGCTACTACTATTTAAAAACTGATGATACACCTGATTCTGGTGTGCCTTATCAATATGACGTCATTAAGAAAGCGACTGCTGGTAAACCAGTTGATGTTAAACAAGGTATTTATTACGGTTGGAAAGATCGCGATTTCCAAAAGCAAGAAAACCAGATTGGTACACTTAAACTTGAACATGACTTCAACGATAACCTAACTCTCAGCAATACCGCTGTTTATGGTAAGTCTAAAAATAATTATTTATGGACTCAGCCAGATGACAGCCAAGGTAACATTGTTAATGGTAAGGTTTGGCGCCGTGTAAATACCAATATTACTGATACAGACAGCTTTACTGATCAGCTATCATTAAAAGGTAAATTCAATACGGGTTCTCTTAAGCACAGCTTTAATATTGGTGCTGAATATAGCAAGCAAGATTCAGATCGTGGCACAAACATCGTAACAGATCCAAATACTTCACAAATTGGTGGTAGCGGTACAAACAATGCTTGTTCACTTGCTAACTCAAATGGCTGGTGTACTGACCTTAATAACCCTAATCCAAATGATGCATGGTTGGGTCGTATACAAGCAAACCCAAATGTTACCAACATTACATCTAAAACCCAGTCAATTTACGCATTAAACAACATTGAAATTACACCTCAATGGTTAATTGACTTAGGTGTACGTTGGGACAAATTTGATACTAATGTTAAATATAATAAGGACTCAGGCTCAGGTGCAACGCTCATTAAAGCTGGCACAAAATACAGCTCAAGCAATGACTTCTTTAACTATCAAGCAGGTATCACATTTAAGCCTGTTGAAAATGGTTCTATTTATTTGAGCTACGCAACGTCAGCTAACCCAGTAGGTGTAGATGCTGGTGATGGTTCAGAAGGAATTAGTGTTCCAAACCGTAATACAACCGATGAACAAGCAAGAGCTATTAATAACCTTAAGCCAGAAGAAGTTAAAACTTATGAGTTAGGTACAAAATGGGATGTGTTAAATAACCGTTTAAACTTAACTGCTGCAATCTTCCGTACTGAAAAAACCAATACACGTGCTTTAGGTACTGATGGTTTCACAAGAAATATTGGTGAAACACGTGTTGACGGTATTGAATTAGGTGCGAACGGTAACATTACTGAAAAGTGGGCAGTCTCTGCTGGTTACACCTATTTAGATAGCGAAATCGTTGATGGTGGATATGCTAAAGATAGTAACGGTAACTATGTTCCAAGCCCAACAAACGGTAATCAAGTACAAAACGTAGCGAAAAACTCAGCGACACTTTGGACAACTTATAAAGTATTACCACAAGTGACAGTAGGGGCTGGTGCAGTCGCTATGGATAAAGTATTTGGAGATGCTGCAAATACTAAATACGTTCCTGGTTATGTTCGTTACGATGCTATGGCTCGTTATGACGTAAATAAAAATGTTAATTTACAGCTTAACCTAAACAACTTATCTGATAAGCGTTACTTTACTAAAGCTTATGCTTCTCACTATGCAACAGAAGCAGAAGGCCGTAGTGCAGTACTCGCAATCAACTTTAAATACTAAGTTAGTCTAGAATCCCATAATCTTTTTATGGTTTCTAATATAAAATAGCCTCTATAGTTAGAGGCTATTTTTAATTTTCTACTACTATTACTCGCAGGTATCACCGTGATCCACCATATTCCCAATGTATTGAGTAAAGAACAGGTTCAATATTTTCGTAATGAAATGGATAAAATTGAATGGGTCAATGGCAAAGTAACAGCTGGTACACTCTCTGCAACTGTAAAACGCAATCAGCAATTACCCGAAGATCATCCGCTTACTCACCATCTGAGTAATATTATTCTTGAGGCACTAGGCACTCACCCATTATTTTTATCTGCTGCAATACCACTTGATATTATCCCTCCCCTGTTTAATCGTTATGAAAATCAGGAGTCTTTTGGTTTTCACGTAGACAATTCTATCCGCCGCATACGTGGTACCAATGAACGGCTTAGAACCGATTTATCATGCACTTTATTTTTAAGCGAACCTGAAGAATATGAAGGTGGTGATCTAGTCGTAGAAGACACTTATGGCTATCACGAAGTGAAACTTCCGGCAGGAGATATGATTTTATATCCATCTACCAGTTTGCATGAAGTGACGGCGATTACTTCTGGATGTCGTATTGCTTCTTTTTTCTGGGTGCAAAGTATGGTGCGTGATGATGCTGAGCGACATATGCTTTTTAATCTAGATCAAACAATACAAAACTTAAGAATGCAGCTGGGTGACAATCATAGCGAAGTCATTAAACTGACTAACCTTTACCATAACTTAATGCGTAAATGGGCTGAACTGTAACTCTATTTATTTTTGCCTTATTTGGACTAATTAATTATTTTTATCTCAATAAGGCAAAACAATGAAAATTATTTTCGACAAAACATTAAACAACGCAAAATTAGAAAATTATTTTCTGAACACTAAAATTAAAATGAGTATAAGACTTTTGCACAACGTGTAATCATTGTTTAGATGTGGTATATCTAAACAATAAGCATATTTGCAAACCACCAAACTTACTATTACATGGTCCATAGATGAAAACGAATCACTTGTTTGCCCAGCCTACTCAAGCAAGACATCATCTCGAACTCCTGATGCTGCGCCTCGCGCGCGTATAAATTTTTGTCTGTATTTTAGAGCAGACCTTTTCAAATTCCCTTTAATTTTTCTGTATTAGATACCATATATAACTGTAGAACGTTGCCTTTTATACGATACCTAGAGCAACCGTGCTACGAGATAAGGAGTTTTCTCATGATGTTGGCTGACCCTAGCAAAAAATACCGCCGTATGTACCAGCGAGTCGATTTACCAGATCGCCAATGGCCAAATAATGAAATTACAAAAGCGCCAATCTGGATGAGCACGGATTTACGTGATGGCAACCAAGCAATTTTTGAACCGATGAACATGGAACAAAAGTTCAAAATGTTCAAAATGCTTGTAAAAATCGGTTTTAAACATATTGAAATCGGCTTCCCTTCTGCGTCTCAAATTGACTTCGATTTTACTCGTATGTTGATCGAAGAAAATCATATACCTGATGATGTATACATTGAAGTATTGGTTCAGGCACGTGACCATTTAATTGAGCGTACCTTCGAAGCTTTAGCAGGTGCTAAGCGCGCAATTGTGCATATTTATAACTCTAACTCTCCAACCTTCCGTCAAAAAGTGTTGAATGTAGATGTAAATGGCGCAAAACAGTTGGCAGTGAATGCAGCTCAGAAAGTAAAAGGATATGCTGCACAATATCCTGAAACTGACTGGATTTTCCAGTACAGTCCAGAATGTTTCTCTGCAACTGAATTAGAAGTAGCGAAAGAAGTCTGTGATGCGGTTACAGAAATTTGGGATGCACGCCCAGATCATAAAGTTATTTTGAACTTACCAGCAACTGTCGAAGTTTCTACGCCAAATGTTTATGCGGACCAAATCGAATGGATGCATCGTAATTTGGCACGTCGTGATGGCGTGATTATTTCCGTTCACTGTCACAATGACCGCGGCTGTGGTATTGCCGCATCAGAACTTGCCATTATGGCAGGTGCTGACCGTGTTGAAGGCTGCGTGTTTGGTAACGGCGAACGTACAGGTAACGTTGACGTTGCAGCAATTGCACTGAACATGTACACCCAAGGTGTAGCGCCAGAATTAGATTTCTCTAATATTAATGAAGTCATTGCAACGGTTGAAGAATGTACTGGTTTACCTGTACACCCTCGCCATCCATATGCAGGCGACTTGGTATTTACTGCATTCTCTGGTTCGCATCAGGACGCAATCAAAAAAGGCTTTGAATACCAGAAAAACGAAGAAATCTGGGATATGCCTTACTTACCAATCGATCCGAAAGATTTGGGCCGCGACTATGATGCTGTCATTCGTGTAAATAGTCAGTCTGGTAAAGGCGGTATCGCTTACTTATTAGAATCAAACTATAACGTTGTATTGCCTCGTCGCTTACAAATCGAATTTAGTCAGGTTGTTCAACAATATACTGATGAAAATGGTACAGAGATTAGTGCTAAACAAATCTGGACTTTATTTAAAGACACGTATGTTGAAGTGAAAAACCACCATTACACGGTCAAAAACTATAAGTTATCTGACATTAATGGTACTCAAATTATTGAACTTGAGATTGATGTTGAAGGTGAAACTCAACAATTGCGTGGCGAAGGTAATGGTCCAATCTCTGCATTCTTAAATGCACTTCAATTACCAATTGACGTATTGAACTATGAAGAACGTAGTATTAGTTCAGGCGCAAATGCCAAAGCATTAACCTTAATTGAACTTCAAGTGAAAGGTACAGGTAGAGGCTCATTTGGTGCAGGTGTTCACGACAACACAGTCACTTCATCTATTGAAGCCATTATTGCATGTACCAACCGTTTGATTGATCAAGGTGTTTTAAGTACAGATCAGGTTGTTGCCGCCGCTGTTTAATTAAAAAAAAGACTTTGGAAAGGATACCTAGCTTGGTATCCTTTCTTTTTATTCCTGAAAGATTTAAAAGGCGAAATGTTCCCGTGTCTTTTCCAGCTGACTCAGTGGGGTTAGTCACTCCGCAAAAGTTCCAATTTGAAGAACCCTTACATCTTGAATGTGGCCGTGTTTTACCGCGCTTTGAGTTAATGGTTGAAACTTACGGCACTTTAAATGCAGATAAATCAAATGCGATTTTAATCTGCCATGCCCTTTCCGGACATCATCATGCAGCGGGTTATCACCATGAAGATGATAAAAAAGCTGGATGGTGGGATAGCTGTATTGGCCCGGGTAAGGCAATCGACACAAATAAATTTTTTGTAGTTGCACTCAACAATATTGGTGGATGTAGCGGATCGACCGGTCCAACTTCACCAAACCCTGAAAATGACAATCGCCCTTATGGACCAGATTTCCCATTAGTAACGGTACGCGACTGGGTTAAAACTCAAGCCATGCTTTCTGATCGTTTAGGAGTAAGCGTTTGGTATGCAGTCGTTGGCGGTTCATTAGGGGGCATGCAAGCACTACAATGGTCGGTAGATTACCCTGACCGTTTACAAAAATGTGTCGTTATTGCCAGTGCGCCAAAGCTTTCAGCACAAAATATTGCGTTTAACGAAGTGGCACGTCAGTCAATTCTGTCTGACCCGGACTTCCATCATGGTCGTTATTTGGAAAATGATAGCTATCCAAAACGTGGTTTGATTTTGGCTCGTATGGTCGGCCATATTACCTATCTTTCCGAAGAAGCCATGAAACAAAAATTTGGTCGTGATTTAAAATCCGGCAAGTTTATGTATGGTTTTGATGTCGAGTTTCAGGTTGAAAGTTATCTGCGTTATCAAGGTGAACAGTTTAGCCGTAACTTTGATGCCAATACTTATCTAATTATGACCAAAGCTTTGGATTACTTTGATCCTTCGCGTGAGTACGGCCACTCGCTTACAGAAGCGATGAGTAAGACCAAATGTCAGTTCCTGATTGTCTCGTTCACCACTGACTGGCGTTTTGCACCAAGCCGTTCACAAGAAATTGTAGATGCACTCATTACCAACCATAAGCCGGTAAGTTACCTCGATATTGATGCTGAACAAGGTCATGACTCATTTTTATTCCCGATTCCTCTGTATGTCAAAACACTGCGCGCTTTCTTAGGCGGTGAAGAACATTTAAAATCGACATCACTGGAGGCAAGCTAATGCGTATTGATCAACAACTGGCAGAAAAGTGGATTAAACCCGGCTCTAGCGTACTCGATTTAGGGTGTGGTGACGGTGAATTACTCGCTCATATGAGCCAAAAGCATCAAATTCGTGCTTATGGTTTAGAAATTGATCAAGAAAAGATTGCAATTGCCGTCAGTCGCGGGTTAAATATTATTCAACAAGATTTGAATCTCGGTTTGAGCCGTTTTGCCGACCAGTCTTTTGACTATGTGGTTATGGCACAGGCTTTGCAAGCCGTAGATGCACCCGATGTTTTATTAAGAGACATGGTGCGTGTGGGTAAACAGGCTATTATTACTTTTCCAAACTTTGCGCATTGGAAGACTCGCTCTTTTCTAGCATTAAAAGGAATGATGCCTGTATCGGATGCTCTACCATATATGTGGTATAACACCCCCAACATTCATTTATGTACGTTTAAAGATTTCGAAGCACTATGTGCGGAAAATCAAATACAAATTATTAATCGACTCGCCGTCAATGGAAACCAGCAGGGAAGCCTGTTAAGCAAACATGTTCCGAATTTGTTTGGTGAAGTCGCTATTTATCGAGTGAGTGCACTATGAAAAAGACATTATTTAGCACACTAATTGCAGGACTGCTAAGTATGCAGGCTCATGCAGATTATATCGCCCAGCCACAATCGGTCGCGAGCCAGGCTGCGCGCTTCTCCACAATGGGGATTCATGACCTTCAAAAAGCGGCTCAAGCGGGTCAGGCTGGCGCACAATTTTATCTTGGAACACGTTACCAATACGGTAAAGACGTAGCAAAAGACGATAAACAAGCTTTTACTTGGTTCAAAGCTGCTGCTGACCAAGGTCTTTCACCTGCGCAATTAAATGTTGGCCGTATGTATGCTGATGGTATTGGCGTTAAGAAAGATGAGTCTATGGCTCGTAAGTATTTCGAAAAAGCGGCTAGTAACGGCGATAACCGTGCAAGCTATAACCTTGCGATGATGGAAGAGCAAAAGAAAAACTACGTAGGTGCTTACCAGTGGTATGAGCTTTCAACTCGTGATGGCATGCTCGACAATAAAGTAATTAGCTTATCTGAAGGTAAAAAGACGGCTCTTGCTGCAAACTTAACTCAAGAGCAAATCCGTATGGCACGTGACCGCGCGGATAAATGGATTCAAGCACAATAATAATCCAGCTTATACTTACTCGACTAAAACCACCTTATATCACCTATAAGGTGGTTTTAGTTTTTAAGCTTCTAATTTTATATTCTATTTGTTTTGCTCTATATCCCCTTTCAAAAAACACGTAACATAGCTCACGTTCAATATTGGTTATAAAGTTTGGTTATCTTATGTCTACCCCACATTGGTTTGATCAGGGCTCTTTAGTCCTTGCAAGTAATAACAAAGGTAAAGTCGCAGAGTTTGAAAAACTTTTTGAACAGCTTAAGTTACCTGTAGAAATTATTCCTCAAGGTCGCCTTAATATTCCCGACGCCATTGAAGACGGCTTAAGCTTTATTGAAAATGCCATTATTAAAGCACGTCATGCCTCTAAAATTTCAGGGAAACCTGCTATGGCTGATGACTCAGGTATTTGTGTTCCGGTTTTAGGTGGTGCACCTGGTATTTATTCAGCACGCTATGCTGGAGAACATGGTGACGATGCAGCTAATAATGCCAAGTTATTAAATGATCTTTTGCCATTTCGTAAAAATGGAGAAGTGATTGAAGGCATGTTCGTATGTGTGCTTGCTTTAGTGACTCATGCGGAAGATCCATTACCACAAATTTTCCAAGGCATTTGGCATGGTGAAATTTTAGAAGCGCCACGCGGTGAAAATGGTTTTGGTTATGACCCACTGTTCTGGTTACCAGAGCTACAAGTTTCTAGCGCTGAGTTGTCTAAAGAAGAAAAAAATAAGATTAGTCATCGTGGGCAAGCGATGCAGTTATTTAGAGAGAGCTTGCAGAAGTAAAACTTTATATAGCATTTATTTAACTTAACGTTAAAGCCATTTGCTATCGTGCTAGGCGACATGGATGTCGCCCGTCGAACTGCGACATCAAGGATGTGTCGTCAGTTCGACAAATGGTTTTGTTACTTTTGACGAAACAAAAGTAAATATTGCCTATATACACAAAACAAGCATATAACCACTATTAAAAGGCAGTCTGATCTAAACATCTTACTTAGAAATAAAGATGTAAAAACACTGCATAAATCGCAATACACACACAACTCACTATAGTCCCCGAAGCGATATAAGCCGCAGATCTACCCGTCCCTTGGTAATGTGTTTCTAAGGCTACAATATTAGCTGCTGGTGGCAAGCAAAACATTAAAAACATTACACCAATATGCTGATTTATATTTGGAATCGGTAAAAATCTATAACTTAATCCACAAAGTACAAATCCACAGGCTACTTTAAATGCTTGAGCTTTTGTACTGTAAATTAAATCTTTTGCATAAACTCTGGTACGGCGTAGCCACATTCCAAGCACACACATACCTGCAAAAGTCATCGCAAATTTAGCAACCTCATAAACCCAATGTATAGCAGGGCTTTCGATATGCTGGGCCCCTAACAGTCTGAGCACAACAGCACAAAATATTGATATACAAGGTGGCGACGTTAAAACCTTTTTTAATATATTGAGCTTACTTTGCGGTGCCGTAGTAACGGCAGTCACAGCCCAAGCATTGCCAAAAAGCGACATTCCAATATATAAAGCGACAATTGGAGCAGTTGCTTCAGGGCCAAATAAAGCCATAGCGAACGGAAAACCAAGCCATCCCATATTGGTATAACTGACGCAAAGCGCCAATAAGCGGTCTTTAAATAAAGCCAAATAGGCAAAGAAAATAATAAACGCTGATCCAAAACTAAAGAGCATTAAGCTCAAACTTCCCGATTGATAAAAGACCATGTTGTAAATAATTACAACTGGAATCAGGAGTCGTGCAAGCCAAGCTGAAAGAATAGGTTTTACGGTTTCTGAAATGGAGGTTTGAGCAAGTAGAAGTCCTGTGATAAATGCCAATACAGGCAGTAGTAATGCCACGTTCTCTCCTCTCACTCGTCAAAATCAGCTTGTTATGCTACACCTTTTAATTTTGAAATGTATGGTCTATTTCAAGTAAATTCGTCTAAGAAAGAAGCTCAATAAAACTTAAAAATCCTTCCAAAAAATATCTTTTAAAAACTGATCATAAGTGTCTACTTATAAATATTGTCTTAAAAATGAAATATAAGTGTCACATTCTTGTCATGGCAACCTGTTGAGATAAAGCGAACTAAAAAGAGGTATAAAATTATGGCCGGTTTATCTATTTGGCATGTCGTCATTTTCGCAATTGTAGTTATTTTATTGTTCGGTACATCTAAATTAAAAAATATTGGTAAAGATGTTGGCGGTGCAGTAAGAGACTTTAAAAAATCAGTTCGTGAAGAAGACGAAGCTGCATCTTTAAATACTCCTCGTACAATCGATGCACAAGTTAAAACATCTGAAAGCACATCAGTGAAAAGCTAAAGGTTTGACCCATGCTTGATGTAGGAATGACAGAGCTACTCTGTTTTGCAATTATTGCAATTTTAGTTTTAGGTCCAGATAAGCTTCCCGAAGCTGCACGCTTTGCAGGCCGCTGGTATGTTCGACTAAAACGCTATATTACCAATCTGCAAAACGAGATTGATCAGGAGCTGCGTCTTTCTGAGTTCCGCAAAGAAATGCAAGAGGAACTTAACCGCATCGAAGCATTGGAACGAAAAGTACAGCAACAGCTTGAAGAAATACAAAAACAGCAGATTTCAGAACATTTAGAAGTTACTGAAACGCCTAAAACAACACCAAAGCCTATTCGGAAATGTATTCCTATATCAGACCATTACAAAGTACCGTATGTTGCTAAACCTACGCCTTTAGTGACTCAAACTGATATTGCAGAAACATCTCCTGTTGAATTGAAGATTGCCGTATGAACCAACTGCCTTCAACCACTGTAAATAGTCAAGAAAACTTAGACCAAATGCCAATCATGAATCATTTGGTTGTTTTAAGACGCCATTTATTCAGGATTGTAGGGGTAACATTATTCTTATTCTTTTGTTTATTACCCTTTCGAAATAATACTTACCAATTATTATCTGAGCCTTTAAGGTTACAACTCCCTGCATCATCGTCAATGATTGCAACAGATGTAACAGCAACCTTTATGGCGCCATTTAAACTTAATTTATTTGTCGCACTTATGCTTGCAATGCCATTTATTCTTTATGAAATATGGTCTTTTGTTCGCCCTGCGCTTTATCAAAAAGAACGCCATTTAGCGCTACCGTTACTGATTGGTAGTATTGTCCTATTTTATGCAGGTGTCGCTTTTGCTTATTACATTACCTTGCCTGCGATATTACATTTCTTTATTAGCGTTTCACCTGAAACAGTAGCACCAATGACCGATATTAATAGTTATTTAAGCTTCTGTTTAAAGCTATTTTTGGTATTTGGTGTGACCTTTGAGATTCCTATCGCGACCTTGCTACTCATTTTGATTGGTGTAGTAAATACGCAAAGCCTTGCTGAAAAAAGACGTTTTATTATTGTGGGCTGTTTTTTTGTTGCAATGTTTATTACCCCACCAGATGCGATTTCAATGGTGATGTTAGCTATTCCAATGTGGTTACTTTTTGAAATAGGCCTACTGTTCGGTAAGATTCTTGAGAAGAGAAAAAGCCAGACTGCTGAATAATTTAAAACTTCTCTTTAAAAGCCCGAATATTAAAATTTGGGCTTTTTACTTTTAAATCGTCTTAATTAATCAAACCATAAACTGTCTTCAAAGTGACTTAAAAATGTAAGAAAAGTGTCATTTCCAATCCATAGAATCGACTCAACAAATATACACACAAAAGTTACGGATTTATTATGACAACTGCTTCTAACCACCCAACACGTCGCGATATTTTAAAATGGTTTACGGGGATTCCTTTTCTTCCATTAGGTGCGATGGCTACGGCAGCAACGTTAGCAGGCTGTAATGACAGCAATAATGATTCAGATGTTGTTACTCCACCACCAACAGTAAACTTTAAAAACGCAACCTTTACATCAATGGCAGCGCCATCTTTAGCTAACCCAGCGGCGATGGCAACCACAACTGTTGCATCAAGCCTTTCAATTAATTGGGAAGATGGCTCAAAAACTGACTACACATTAGCGTATAAGCCTTTCTTTACCACAGGTGATTTGGTTGCAGACGGTAAAGGTGGAAAAATTCTAGCGGGTGGATATGTTGATATTAATAATCAACCAATTATTGATAAGTCAAAACCAGGCCAAGAACGTCAATTCTTCTCTGACTGTCCGGACGGAAGCTCTTTAATTAGCTTTAAACAAGCAACAGGCCGTGACTTTACCGATGCAGACAAACAAGCTTTAGGTGTTACTGGCAACCCTGTATTTCACGTAGTTCAATTTGAATATACGACTCGTGACCAAAGCTTAGCATCTATGTATGGTTTACTACCATCTCCAATTGCGATTTTAACTTTAGACCAAGACCCTAAAACTGGTCATTTAACCCTTGTTAAATACCACAATGTTGATACCTCTAAAGTAAACGGTTTATGGATCACGTGTGGTGCAAGTTTATCTCCATGGGGAACTCACCTGTCGAGTGAAGAATATGAACCAGATGCAAACAATGTTGCTGGAAGCTATTTACCAGTATTTAGCAAAAACTTATTTGGCGACAGTACAAAAGGTAATCCTTACCACTACGGTCACTTACCAGAAGTTACTGTAAATACGGATGGTACAGGTTCAATCAAAAAACATTACTGTTTAGGTCGTATCTCTCACGAACTTATTCAAGTTATGCCAGATAACCGCACTGCATTGATGGGTGATGATGCAACAAATGGCGGTTTATTCATGTTTGTTGCAGATAAAGAAAAAGACTTATCTGCGGGTACGCTCTATGTAGCTAAATGGAAGCAAACCTCAGGCGTAGGTGCTGGTGCCGGTGATATTTCTTGGATTAACCTTGGTCACGCGACAAGTGCTGAAGTAAAGAGCTGGGCTGATCAATATAAGATTACCGACCTGATGGATGTAAAAACGTCTGATCCAAAAGATGCAAGCTATACCAAAATCCGTTATAGCGGTAAAGATAACTGGGTAAAACTTGTACCTGGTAAAGAACGTGAAGCGGCTTTCTTAGAAACGCATCGTTATGCAGCCTTGGTTGGTGCAAGTATGGGCTTTACTAAGATGGAAGGCACAACTGTAAATATCAAAGATAAAATCGCTTACTCTGCGATGTCTTATGTACAGTCTTCTATGGTTGATAAAACTACTGATATTCAAGTACAAGGTCCAAAAGCTGGTGCAATTTACGCACATACGTTAAAAGGCAGCCAAGTTGATAACAAAGGTCAGCTTATTAACAGTGAATGGGTATCGACTCATATGGAACCACCTGCAGCTTTAGTAGGTGAAGACCTAACAACTGCTGATGCTTTAGGTAATACTGCAAATGCAGATAAAATTGCCAACCCAGACAACATTAAGTTCTCTGAAAATTTACGTACCCTCTTCATTGGTGAAGATAGTGGTATGCACGTAAATAACTTCTTATGGGCATATAATGTTGATACCAAACAATTAAGCCGTATCTTATCAACGCCTGCTGGCGCAGAATCTACAGGTTTGCACGCAGTTGACTCTGTAAATGGTTGGACTTACATCATGAGTAACTTCCAGCACCCTGGTGACTGGGAATCTCCATTACACGATAAAGTAAAAGCAACGCTTGATCCTCTTGTTCGTGCAAACTACAAAGATCGTTTTGCAGCAGCAGTTGGCTATATTACAGCTGACCCTATCGCACCATCTGTTGTGAAGAAATAATTCTTAGCTCAACTCAAAAGAAGCCTGCTTTATGCAGGTTTCTTTTATTTAAAAGCATTTATAAAAATAAAAAGCCCTTTTCTTTTTTGACTAAACGATCAAATTTTTCATTAAGTTATCATTAAAACGTCAAGACCTCGTCATATTCAAAATTTAAGCTAATCAAGACTTTTAGAAAAAACTTATTTTGAATTAGGAATTTAATATGAACGATTTGACGCCATATCATGAAGATCAGGAATTAGACAACAACACTTCAGACAATATTCACTTTCGTGATGTTTTAGACCAATATGTGAGCCGTCGTAGCCTCATTACTAAAGCAGCAAGCGGTGCTGTGGCATTAACTTTAGCCTCTACTTTAACGGGCTGTAATGATAATAACGATGACTCTGGTTCTAATAACGGTGGAACTGCTCCAGTCGATCCAAACAAAAAGCCTGAAAAACTTACCTTTACGCCAGTTGCTAAAAATTTAAATGATATTGTGACCGTACCAGAAGGTTACGAAGCAAATATAATTTACGCTTTAGGTGATTCTCTTAATCCTTCTTTTGGTGATTGGGACGATAACAATATTCCATCTGGTCCAAGCTTCCAGTTTCGCTCAGGTGACTGCCATGATGGTATGCACTATTTTGGTTTAAACACATTAACAAACCGTTTTGATGACACTGTTTCAGCACAAGGTTTATTGGTGATGAACCACGAATATATCAACCAAACCTTTCTACACCCTAAAGGTCCGACCAAAGTTGATGGACGCCGCCCAGAAGACGAAGTCATTCGTGAAACCAATGCCCATGGGGTTTCTGTAGTTCATATCAAAAAAGACCCTGCTACTCAAAAAGTCGAAGTTGTAAAAAACTCTATTTTTAATAGACGCATTACAGGTTCTACAGTCATGGACTTCGCTGGTGCCGCGGCAGGATCTAACTTACTTTCGACGCGTTTTTCGCCTGCTGGTCGCCAGACTCGTGGTACACACAACAACTGTGGTAATGGCTATACACCTTGGGGAACATACTTAACCACGGAAGAAAACTTCATTGGTTATTTTGCGCGTAGTACAACTGATGATGCGCTACGTACTCCAGAAGAAATTATTGCTCTTAAACGCTATGGTCTTAAAGCAGGATCAAGCTCTCGCTACGGTTGGGAAACCGCAATTGGTCAAGTAGAGGCGCAAGACCTATATGACCGCTGGAATGCCGATGTAAAAGCAGCTCAAGCAACTCAAGATTACCGCAATGGACCAAACACATTTGGCTGGATGGTCGAAATTGACCCATTTGATAACCGCCAAAATCCGGTTAAACGCACATCATTAGGCCGTTTTGCCCATGAAGACAGTGCATGCCGTGCCGTAGCAGGTCAACCAATCGCATTTTATATGGGGGATGACTCTCGTGGCGAATATATCTATAAGTTTGTTTCAACCGCAGTGTGGGACACAAAAGATATAAACGGCGGTTATGCAGCCGGTGACAAATACATGAACTCAGGTAAGTTGTATGTTGCCAAGTTTAATAACGATGGTTCAGGTCAATGGATTGAACTTGCCTACGGTAAAAATGGTTTAAATGAAAGTAACACTACCTATCCATTTAAATCTCAGGCAGAGGTAGTCACTTTTGCACGCTTGGCAGCAGATTCAGTCGGAGCAACTAAAATGGATCGTCCAGAGTGGGCTACAGTTAACCCAATCAATGGCGAAATCTATGTCACACTTACAAACAACTCAAACCGTGGAAAAGATTACCCTACAGATGCGGCTAACCCTCGTAACTATACCGATCTGTATGCAGGCACAAAAGAACAAAAGGGAAATGTGAACGGTCATATCATCCGTTTTAGAGAAGCCGATGACAAAACCACTGCTGAAACCTTCAAATGGGATATTTATCTGTTCGGTGCAGAAGCTTCGATGGCTTCAAATATCAATTTGTCAGGCTTAACAGACAATAACGACTTTTCATCTCCAGATGGTATGTGGTTTGACCCACGCGGTGTTCTCTGGATTGAAACAGATGACGGCGCTTATACAGATGTCACCAACTGTATGATGCTTGCTGCCCTACCAGGACAAATTGGTGATGGTGGTGCGGCAACTACTTCAAATGGTCAGCAAACCATAACAGGTGCTAAAGTTACAGACGCAACATTACGCCGTTTCTTAGTTGGACCAAAGCAATGTGAAATTACTGGTATTGCCATGACACCTGACTACAAAGCTATTTTCATTAATGTTCAGCATCCTGGTGAAGACTCGGCAAGTTATGCAAAACCAGAAAGTAACTGGCCTGCCACACAAAAAGATCCAAGCAACAAAACTGCCCGCCCACGTTCGGCAACTGTAGTTATTACCCGTAAAGATGGCGGTGTTATTGCTGGTTAATTGATTTCTTCCTAGAAAATGCCGATCAAGTGATCGGCATTCTTTTAACGGTTTAGAGGCACCTGCTGCTGTACAATTTGGCCGCTATGTTCGCCTTGCTGGGTCTTTTCCAACCAAATCCATTCATTATTGGTCATTCTTAAAAAATTCGAACACCGGCTTCCATATACTGGACTTTGAATAAAAGTCGATGATAGCAACTCTTCCATTTCTGGTTGAATGCCTGTATTTGGCAACAATGCTGTGGTGACCTTGCGCTCATCTTCTAAAATATCCCACGCTGCATGTTGCAAGCTTAACTCTTTTGTTTTGTGCTGATGCATAGGCAAGAACTCTTGCGTAAAACGTGTGCGTAAATGTCTGGTTTTCTCCCAGTGATCGGACATTAAACCATTCGAAACCACATAAACACCGTTGGCTAATACTTGAGGAGCCTCACCACGATTGCTCATGTAGACCGCTTGATCGGCAGTCCCCATAAACAGGTTAAAACCAGCAAAGTTCTGTTGCCGTTGTTCTAATTGCTGAGCAAAGCGAATCGGTAATAAATCAGACTCTAAAAAAGCCTGAACCAAATGACCACGAGAAGTTTCATATTGTTTTTTATCACGTCCATCACGGAAATTAGTTAACACAGCCCATCGGCCCTGCGGCGTAACACCCATCCAAGTACCACCGGACTGTAAGTCTTGCCCTGCAATGATTGGCGTATGTTCCCATTGATGCAACAATGCTGTTGGTCGGTGATAAAACTCATCACGGTTTGAAATCAGACACAAGGGCATATCATCCAGAACATGCCATGCTAAAGCCACAATACACATTGATTCTTGTTCCCTATGTTTACACATTGAATGTACAACATTTTTCACATCATTCCGCTACAATCTGTCAAAACGTAAGATCAAGGAGCAGCAATGCTGACCTATCCTAATATCGATCCGGTCGCAATACATCTAGGACCTCTTCAAGTCCATTGGTATGGACTCATGTATTTATTGGCATTTTTATGTGCTTGGGGACTCGCTTCCTACCGTGCCAAACAGCGTGATGGCTGGACATCGGACATGGTTTCCGATCTGGTGTTTTACGGCGCCTTAGGGGTTGTACTCGGCGGACGTATCGGCTATGTGCTTTTCTATGAGTTTGATAAATTCCTTGAAAACCCGATCTGGCTCTTCCAAGTCTGGACAGGTGGTATGAGCTTCCACGGCGGCTTCTTAGGCGTCATGATTGCAATGCTATTCTGGTGTAAAAAATATCAAAAAACATGGTTCCAGACACTCGACTTTATTGCCCCTTGTGTACCGACAGGCTTAATGTTTGGACGCTTCGGTAACTTTATTGGTGGAGAATTATATGGTCGTGCGGTTACAGATCCGAATTATCCGTTCGGCATGATTTTCCCAACCGACCCATTACATTTAGTTCGTCACCCTTCTCAAATTTATCAAGCGCTTTGTGAAGGTCTAATTCTATTCATTGTTTTGTGGTGGTTTAGCTCAAAACCACGCCCACGTATGGCCGTATCTGCCCTATTTTTAATGGGTTATGGTGTTGCACGCTTTGTGATGGAATTCTTCCGTCAACCAGATGCTGACCAAGGTTTTATCTTGTTTGGTTGGATGACGAAAGGACAAATCCTCACCGTTCCAATGCTACTCATTGGCCTTTGGATGATGTGGTATGCCTACCAAAAGAAAATTTATGACTGGGGTCCTCAAAAGAACAGTTAACATCTAAATCAGAGGAGTTTCGGCTCCTCTTTTTTATGCTACAGTTTTTATCTCCCAAGAAAGAAGATTCGCCATGCTGGAATTCTGGTTTAACAAGCAAGTCCCGACTTTTAAAAAATTAATGATCTTAATTATTACCCTCTTAATCTGTATTGGGTTATATCAATATCAACCATTGCCTTTAGATACTATTTTAATGTTTACAGGAACTGGGGTTATTTTTTTAATCTGTCGTTACTTTAAATTGCATTTTGCTCAAAGTAACCCAACCGGTTTACTTTACCGCCTATTTACGTGGGTGCCTATTGCCCTCTTGTTTGCACTTATTTTTGTAAAAACCATGCCTAACTTACTGATCTGGGGCGTTCAAGGCATCGCATTTATGGCGCTTGCTGCTTTTATTTTTTCACCCCAATCGTTATTTAACAAATAGGCTCATTTTTTATGTTGGCTTATTGGTATAACGCACCGCGTCACATCAAACTCATCTTCATTATTGTCGTTTGTGCTGCAATTTATGCAGCCAATCAAGTTCAGCCTTTATCGTCGACTTACACTGTTCTTAGCCTCGTGTTAGGGTTCGGGCTTCATTTCGGGCAATATTTACAAACAAAAATTCCAGAGCACAGCTCATATAAATCTAAACTCCAGTTTCTGCTTAGAATTTACCCTCTCATTATTGTTGTTATTGTGATGTGGTTATTGCCCCCTCAACACAATTGGATCGCAACAATACAAGCTTTAGGCTTTGTACTGGTTGGATTTTTTCTTGTTTCAATTTATCAAAATCGTGCCAAGCGTTTTTAAGCATAAAGTTTAGCTCGTTTTTACTATTCCTAAAGCATGCTATTATCTTCCACGGTTTATTGATCCATGAACCGTCTCCCTTTTATTTTATGGAATTAATCCGAACTCGAGAGTGTTATGCGTGCATATTTAGACCTTCTACAACATATCCTTGATAATGGCGGTGACAAAGGCGACCGTACAGGCACAGGAACCCGTTCTGTATTTGGTCATCAAATGCGTTTTGATCTCTCTAAAGGTTTTCCTTTACTCACCACAAAAAAAGTTCACTTTCGTTCTATCGTGATTGAGTTACTTTGGTTCTTAAAAGGCGATACTAACGTTAAGTACTTACAAGACAATAAAGTCACTATTTGGGATGAATGGGCAACAGCAGAACAAACTGCCCGTTTCGGCCGCCCAGAACATGAGCTTGGCCCAGTTTATGGCCATCAATGGCGTAATTTCGGCGCAACCAAGAATGCCGATGGTACTTATAACCAAGATGGTTTTGACCAAATTAAATGGTTAATTAATGAAATTAAAACCAACCCAAATTCACGCCGTTTAATTGTCTCTGGCTGGAACCCAAATGAGGCCGGACAAGTTGCTTTACCGCCTTGCCACACACTCTTCCAATTTTTTGTACAAGACAACAAGTTGTCATGCCAGCTTTATCAACGTAGTGCTGACGTATTCTTAGGCGTGCCATTTAATATTGCCAGCTATGCCCTACTCACCCATATGATTGCTCAGGTGTGTGACTTAGGTGTTGGTGATTTTGTTTGGACAGGTGGCGATACGCATCTTTATGCCAACCATTTTGAGCAGGCAAAACTACAATTGACGCGTGAGCCATTAGCACTTTGCCAATTAAAACTTAATCCGGAAGTTAAAGATATTTTCGACTTCAAATTTGAAGATATCGAGATTGTAGGTTACGAGTCACATCCGGCAATTAAAGCACCAGTTGCAGTATAACGACGGCTTAAATTTCATTAGATTACGGTTTAGAGAATAAGATTATGGCATGGCAAAATGTAGAAGTTGTCCACGTTGTCGCAATGGACAAAAATCACTGTATTGGTAAAGGCAATGCGTTGCCATGGCATATCTCTGCCGACTTAAAACATTTTAAAGAAATCACACAAGGTGGTGTGGTGATCATGGGCCGCAAAACCCTTGAGTCTATGGGCCGTGCTCTACCGAACCGTGTGAACTGGGTAATTACCCGTGACATTAACTGGCATTTTGACGGCGTAAAAATTGCGTATTCAATTGAAGATGCTTTAAATGCTGCTTTAGAAGATGCCAAAAACACCGAAAAGCAAGCTTTATTCATTATTGGTGGCGGTGAAATCTTTAAGCAAACCTTGTCAATTGCAGACCGTCTTGAGCTCACTCATGTTGACTTAGATGTACAAGGTGATGCACATTATCCAACTATACCGAGTGAATTTCATAAAACTGCAAGCGAACAGCAAGTAGATGAAAAATCAGGAACTTCATTCGAATTTGCCACTTATAAAAAATAATTTTCTGGTCGCCTATGCACAATATTGGAACGCGTGAATTTATTATCGCCCTCGCTTTCGGCGCTTTACATAGTTTATTCACGTTGTTTATTGTGCTTTCCAGCATTTGGGTATGCTTAGCCTTATGGGTGCAACAACCTTTTGGCTGGTTAGGCAGCCGTATTATTATCGGCATATGGATTGCCTTTGCTCTAAGTATGGCAGGCTTATATTTTAATGGGCATATCATTAGCCGTCGTACAGACGTTTTAATCTACCTGTTAGCTTTTGCCTGCTCTTTGGTTTGGTACTTTTCGATTACTGCACGTCAAGACCGTGACTGGAACCCTGAAGTTGCCAATATGTTAAGTTACGAAAAACACGGCAGTGTTATTACTTTGCACAATGTCCGTAACTTCAACTGGCATCCAGATGGAACCTATGATGTCCGTTGGGAAACCCGTACTTTTGATCTAAACCAGTTAAATGGCATAAATATCATTACCTCTTATTGGATGGGGCCACAAATTGCCCATACACTGGTCAGTTTCGAATTTAAAAATCAACAACCTTTAGTTTTTTCCATCGAAATTCGAAAAGAAAAGACTGAAGAGTTTTCAGCAATTGGTGGCTTCTTTAGAAAATATGAACTGAGCTTAATTGCATCTGATGAAAAAGATATTGTCTACACACGTAGCAACATTCGTAAAGAGCAAGTTTATAATTTCCCGGTCAATATGCCTCGCTCTGAACAAAAAGCACTATTTTTAGAATATCTTAAAAAGTCAGATGAGCTACGTGCACAGCCAAAATGGTATAACACCCTCACAAGTAATTGCACAACCTTGATTTTTGATATGGTTCAAGCCATTAACCCATATCAACTCCCTAAAGATTATCGGTTAATTGCGTCTGGTTACTTACCTAATTATTTATACGATCTTAAAGCACTTAATCAAAATATTAGTTTAAAACAGTGGTATCAAATCGCACATATCAATCCACGTACTGAGCATTTTGAACAACTTTCAGATCAGAGTAGTGAACACTTCTCTCAAATTGTGCGACAAGGTTTACCCAAAGCTGACTAGAGTCTGCTTGATATTTTATAAACTCATTTTCGCCAAATATTAGAAGAACACTTTGAGAGCATTGAATATGATCTGCAAAAATTACAAAGTAATTCCAAAACTTATTCAATTTGTAAGTTAACCAGTTTTCTAATAAAGGAAAATAATCATGATAGAAAAAATTACACCATTTAGTATTTCTAAAGTATTTAATGCACCTCGTGATCTTGTATTCAAGGTACATACTAATATTAATCACTTACAAAATTGGATGAGTCCAAAAAATTTCAAAATCATTCATACCTCAATGGATTTTAGAGTTGGTGGCACTTATCACTATGGATTAGAAGGACCCGATGGAACACAAATGTGGGGTAAGCAAGTGTTTCGTGAGATTGTACCTAATGAGCGATTAATGTTTATTCAATCTTTTTCAGACAAAGACGGTAACAACACACGACACCCTATGTCACCGACATGGCCATTAGAAATGTTAGCAACCACAACTTTTGAAGATATTGATAATAAAACAAAAGTCACAATTACTTGGCAACCGTGGAACTCTGACGATATTGGTAACTCAACTTTTGATTCTGCACGCGATGGAATGACGCAAGGATTTAATGGAACATTCTCCAATTTAGAAGCTTATTTAAAAACCCTTTAAATATAGAGGATCTGTTGGTGGCTATCGAAAACTAAATAAGTTATTCTCTTTTTCTTTACTTTTTTATACACGCTTTACTTTGTAATCTAGATAGATAGACCCTATTGTAATAGGCAGGAAATAGAGGGAAAAACAATGCAACAGGCATTATTTGGCGGCGGCTGTTTTTGGTGCGTCGAAGCCGTATTTTTACAAATACGTGGTGTAGAAAAAGTAACAAGTGGTTATGCTGGTGGGCATACAACTCAGCCAACTTATGAGCAAGTATGTCAAGGTGACACTCAGCATGCTGAAGTAGTTCTCATCGACTTTGATGAACAACAAGTTACATATTCTCAGTTACTTGATGTGTTCTTTGCAACGCATGATCCAACGACCTTAAATCGCCAAGGTAATGATATTGGTACTCAGTACCGCTCTGTTATTTACTATTTTAATGAAGAGCAAAAACAGGCAGCAGAACACACGATTCAAACGTTAAAAGATGACGATCTTGATATTGTGACTGAGCTGTCTCCTGCCCCGACATTCTATCCAGCCGAAGAATATCATCAGAATTACTATGCAAAGAATCCTTCACAAGGTTATTGCAACTTTGCGATTCCACCTAAGCTATTAAAGCTATATAGTAAATTCCAGCATCTAATGAAAGATCAATAAATTAGAGCAATAAAAAAGCAACCAAGTCGGTTGCTTTTTTATTGAGTAAACTAAATTTTAGTTTTCACTTACAAAGGCAATATCGCTCAGTCCGGCTTCACTGGCGCGAGACATTACCTGAGCTACCGTATCGTACTTCGACTCTTTATCAGCACGAAGTTGAACGGTTGGTTTAACCGCACCTTGACCTGCTTCTTGGAAACGTTTTTGAAGCTCATCAAGACTAATTACTTGAGTATCCCAAGCCACTTCACCATTTGCATTGATACTAATCGTAATTGCTTTTGGTGGTGGATCAATAATTTCAGCAGTTGTTTTAGGCAGTGTTAATGGAATCGATGGGTTGGCAACTGTTGCTGTGACCAAAAAGATGATCATTAACACCAACATAATGTCGATTAGCGGAATGAGGTTCATCTCATTTATGCCACTATCGTGGTCTTCACCCAATTGAAAAGCCATTAAGCTTGACCTCCAACATAACTTTGCTCTGCAGTTTTAACATCAGACTTTACAGTTGAGTCTTGCTGCAACATGGTGTCGATTAACAAACTGTGTGCTTGATCTTGTAAATCATGAGCAAGACCACGATTAGCACGTACACAAATGTTATAAGCCAATACCGCAGGAATCGCAACTGCAAGACCAAGACCAGTCATAATAAGTGCTTCACCTACTGGTGTAGCCACCTGAGCCAAACCTGCTTGTCCGCTCTTACCTACAGCAACCAGCGCGTGGAAAATACCCCATACCGTACCAAACAAACCAACAAATGGTGCAATTGAAGCAATTGTTCCTAAAACAGAAATACCTTTCTCAGCATTGACTTTTTCAGCAGAAATTTGGCGCAATAATGCTTGCTCTGCAACTGCTTTACGCTGTTCAAAACTCAAAGGCTGTAACTTCGCTTTTAGCGAACTAATAGCTTTAGAGAGTTGAGCATAAGCTTGTTGTTTTAGTTGGCGAGTCCCCATCAAACGTAAGATGAAAACTGTCCAGGTAGCAATCGACATTGCCAATAAGATGAAATACAGGGTTTTACTCACTGCATCTGCATGTTGCCAATAGATTGAAAAGTTCATATTCGAACTCCTGATTAAGGTTAGCCGTTGGGACTCAAATTTCGTTTAAGGGGTTAAATCAAACGGTTGCTCTGCTTTAATTGGATAAGCAACACCGTTTTCCATATAAGGTTTAAATTTTGCACCACGTACAGCACGGACTACTTTGTCATCTAGACTTGAGATGCCACTGCTTCGTGTTACGCGCACATTAGTAATCTTGCCTTTTTCATCGGCTTCAATGAGTACAACAACTGAACGCGCTTCGCCTTGTAAATCTTTTGGTGAAACAGTCAAACGTGGTGAGCGACTCCACTGCACACCTGAACCACCAATTGAAACATGTTTTGGTGATGGATCTGGCGCAGGTTGAGCTTTAGGTGCTTCTTGCACCACTGGCTTTGGCTTTTCAACGACTTTTTCAGTCACAGTAGTTGTTGGGGTCACTACTTTTGGTTCAACTTTAGGTTCTGTCTTTACTGCTTGTTTAGGAGTTTCAGCCTTTTTCACCTGCTGAATTTTTTCCACTGGTTTAGGCGGAGTCACAGGTTTCTCAACAACCTTAACTTCTTTCACTTCTTTTTTAGGTTCCGGCTTTTTAGGCGGTTCTTTCGGTTTCGGTGGTAAAGGTTTTGGTTGTTCTTGAATTTTTACAAAGCGGACTTGTAAAGGCTTCTTATCAATTGGCTTTAGTTCAGCAGGCTTAATGTGGCTAACTGCCCATAAGACCCCGATATGACCAATTGCAACCGCAATTAGTGCCGTGATGACTTTCTTTTTCATCGGATTGGGAGAGTTTAAGGCTGCGGAAGATTGACTCATAAGAATCTAATTACCTAATGGATGATGAAGTCGACTTCAATTTATAGAAACGATTTCAAACATCGGATAGAACAATAAAGTGCCACAATAATAAATGAGAAGTGTTTTCATTTGCAACTACTTTTTTGCGAAAACACTTCCCAGTATCGTGCGATCTAACTTCATAAAGTGATATCACTTTACTTTTCTCATGTTTAGACAATGCACTAAAACTTGTTGGTTTCAGATACTACTTATCAAATCGTGCTCAACTTAAAAAAACATTAAGCAGCTATATTGAATGTAATCAATGAAACCTCAAATTATAGTTATGTTATAACATTTTAATTTTATTTTAGCCATAAAAAAGCACACTCAAAAGTGTGCTTTTAAAAATATGAGGTAATTAGAAAACAACCGTCTTATTACCATCTACAATGATTCGGTCTTCTAAATGCCATTTAACAGCACGAGCTAACACATTACGTTCCACATCTTCGCCAAGCTCACGTAACTGCTCAACATTATAATCGTGGCTTACACGCTCAACGTCTTGCTCAATAATTGGGCCTTGGTCTAGGTCAGCAGTCACATAGTGAGCTGTTGCGCCAATCAACTTTACACCTTTTTCATATGCTTGCTTGTACGGGTTTGCGCCCACAAAAGCAGGTAAGAATGAGTGGTGAATATTGATAATTTTCATTTCCCATTTAGAAACGAAATCTTCACTTAAAATCTGCATGTAACGTGCAAGAACTAATAAGTCATTACCTTGCATCATTTCATGAATTTGAGCATAAGCTTCTGCTTTATTGTCTTTGGTTACTTTAATGACTGTAAATGGAATACCAAAGTTTTCAACTGCTTCACGTAAATCTTCATGGTTAGAAATTACGTGGGTAATTTCACAAGGTAAAGAACCACGTGCATGACGCCACAATAGCTCAAGCAAAGCATGGTCAACTTTAGAAACTAAAATACCAACCTTTTTAACGTCATTTACAAAAGCAAGACGCCATTGCATGCCATAACGTTCAGCAACATTTGCAGCGAAAGTCTGAATTAAAGCATCCTTACGTGACTGTAAATGATCAAGTTCAAATTCAACACGCATGAAATAACGCCCGCCTTGAGCTTCCGTCGCATACTGATCAAGCGCGGTAATGTTTGCACCTTGGTGGTACAAAAAGCTCGATACAGCCTGTACGATCCCAGGCTTGTCTTCACAAGTAATCAGTAAACGGGCTGTATTGGCAGTGGTCATATTCATTTGGTTAATATCACTTAATTGAGACAAAATTTTGATAAGCCGAGTATTCTAGCGCTCTAAATAAACAAGCACAACTATTCATCTTTTAAGGATGACAAGCTTGCAAAAAGATCAGAGGGTCCAAGTGATTCTAACAATTGTTCATAAGTCGCACGGCTTTCACCCATCAAATAAGGCCCTTCTAAGAAAACCATTTGACGTAATGCTTGCCAGACCCATTTCTCTTCAAGGTGATTGTTGTCACTAATATGCCCAGACATATATAGAAAGTTGGTCCAGTTGGTTAAGACAATCCAAAGGTTAATAATTAAAGCCTCAATTTCAGAAGCTGTCATTTTCATAAGGCCTGCATCAACAAAGGCCTGATAAATTCGTTGCCCTTGCTGCATCACCTGCCCCGCAAACCGAGGGTAGATTTTTTTAAAATCTTCGTTACTTTCAACTAAGTGATAAACATCACGATGAATAAAACGATAGTTCCATAACTGACCGCTGAGCACTTGAAAATAGTTAATTTTGTCATTGGTCGTTAATGGTCTGTCTTCAGGTAAAGATAGCATTTCCAAAGTCTCGACCTGATATTGATACATTAATTCTTTAATAATTTCATGCTTGTTTCGAAAGTGATAATACAAGTTTCCAGGACTAATGCCCAACTCTGCAGCAATATGATTGGTAGTGACAGACCGTTCGCCACGCTCATTAAAAAGCTGCAAACTGATTTGTAAAATCCGGTCTTTTGTCTTCAAAGCTTTAGGTAGAGACATTTTAATAACCTTCGTTAATTCATATGGTTAAGACTTGCACACAGAAACCAACTTGACTCTTTAGAGTATTTACTCTAAAAAATAAGTATATCAGTATATTTGGTAAGTACCGATGAACAGTCAAACAAAAACAAATCCAGAGACTCAGGTTCCTTATGATGTTAAGCATTTACAAGATTTGCTTGAGCAGCAAAAGATTGCCTACTTACGTCATCCGGTACCCACTGCTAAAGAGCGTATTGATCGTTTAGCTCGTCTTAAAAGAGTCTTGGTAAAATATCAAGATCAGATTGCCGAAGCAATTAACCTTGATTATGGCAATCGTGCCATTATGGAAACCAAAATTGGTGAGTTGCTTACCTGTCTTGAACAAATCAAATATTACAGTAAGAACCTGACCGGATGGATGAAACCATCAAAACGCCATATCAGTGTATTACATCAGCCAGCAAAAGGTTGGGTACAATATCAACCAATGGGCGTAATTGGCATTATTACACCATGGAACTACCCGTTACTACTGTCTGTTGGACCACTTATTTGTGCTTTGGCTGCAGGTAACCATGCCATGATCAAAATTTCGAGTGCTTCTCCAAATTTTGGACAGGTTCTTGAAAATGCACTTTCTGAAGCCTTCCCACAAGAGCTGGTTGGGGTGGTAAATGGCGGCGGCGTAATTTCTGATGCGTTTAGTCATTTGCCTTTCGACAAAATGATTTTCACTGGCTCGACTTCTGTTGGTAAAACTGTCATGGCAGCCGCAGCTCAAAATCTGGTTCCGGTTATTCTTGAGTTGGGTGGTAAATCCCCTGCTTTGGTACATGCTTCCGTAGATATGAAAGATGTCGCACAGCGTATTGCTGTAGGTAAACTATGGAATGCAGGCCAAACTTGTGTTGCGCCAGATCATATTTTCTTGCCACGCGGAAAAACTGCCGAGTTCATTGAAAACTTTAAATTGATTGTGGCCGGAATGTACCCACATTTCCGTAACAACCAAGACTACACCTCTATTATTAATGATAAACAGTACAACCGTATTCAGGGATATCTCGAAAATGCCCGTGATCAAGGTGCGCGTATTGTTGAAGTTAATCCGCAAAATGAAATTTTAGATGATGTCCGCAAAATTGCACCGACTCTAGTGACTGGTGTAACAACTGCAATGGATATTATGCAAAATGAAATTTTTGGTCCTGTTCTACCAATTTTAGAATATGACCAAATCGAAGAGGTCATTGAGTTTATTAATAGTCGCCCGCGTCCTTTAGCAATGTATTATTTTGATTATGATCAGGCACGCGCTGATTATATCTCTCAACATACTCATTCAGGGCATTTCGGAATTAACATGGTGATTACCCATGTTGCGCAAGATGACTTGCCATTTGGAGGAATCGGCGCATCAGGTATGGGTAAATACCACGGACCTGAAGGCTTTTTTGGGCTGTCACATGAACGTTCGGTAATGTCAAATCCAAAACTTTATAGCTTGAAATACATTCTTCCACCGTTCAACAAACCAATTCATCGCTTCATTTCGAAAACCTTGTTGCGTTAACTGATCAAGGCATGATCTGTTACACTAGATCATGCCTCGTTTTTACCAATTTCGCTTGTCTTTTAATCGTATTTTTGGTATAAAACGCCCCTTGAATGAATTCATCCGTTTACATTTAGTATGACTGGCCACAGATTTGCTGTTGGCTAAATCAATGGAGTTACACCATGTCTAAGGTTTGCCAAGTTACCGGCAAGCGTCCAGTCGTTGGTAACAACGTCTCACACGCCAACAACAAAACCAAGCGCCGGTTCGAGCCGAACCTGCACCACCACCGTTTCTGGTTAGAAAGCGAAAAACGTTTTGTACGTCTTCGTTTAACCACTAAAGGTATGCGTATTATTGACAAATTGGGTATCGAAAAGGTTGTTGCAGACCTTCGTGCTCAAGGTCAAAAGATCTAAGGAGTCTGAGCAATGCGTGATAAGATTCGTCTCGTTTCTTCAGCTGGTACAGGTTATTTCTATACCACGACTAAAAACAAACGTACTATGCCGGAAAAAATGGAAATCAAAAAATTTGATCCAAAAATCCGTCAACACGTGATTTTCAAAGAAGCTAAAATCAAATAATTTTAGCGTCGAAAAAAACGACTTCTTAAAGAAGTCGTTTTTTTTTGCATTTTTTTTATACCTGCCTTTTTGTTAAACTTTCTACATATTCCGCCTTGGCATTTTTTATGCTTGTCTTTAGCCTAACTCACGTAAAAGGAGTTTTTAGTGCCGCATGACGTAGATTTAATTATTTTACTTGCTGTTGGTTTCGGTGTTGCCCTCTTTTTTGGCTATATAGCCGCCCGACTACGACTTCCCCCTCTTATTGGCTACCTTATTGCCGGAATTATTATTAGTCCGAATACCCCCGGCATAGAAGCAGATATTCATCTTGCCAACCAACTTGCTGAACTCGGCGTAATGTTCTTGATGTTTGGCGTTGGGATGCATTTTTCATTAAATGATCTTTTACAAGTTCGTCGTATTGCCTTGCCGGGTGCGATTTTACAGATTGCTGTTGCCACTTTACTTGGTATTGGCGTTTCAATGTTATGGGGCTGGAGCTTTGGCTCCGCTCTGGTTTTTGGCTTAAGCCTATCGTGTGCGAGTACTGTTGTCTTATTAAAAGCTTTAGGAGACCGTGGTCTTTTAGACTCTGTAAACGGTAAAATTGCTGTGGGTTGGCTGTTAGTTGAAGACTTAGTGATGGTACTTGTTTTAGTACTTCTTCCAGCTACAGCAGTTTTACTTGGTGGCAAAGCACCAGCAGGCGCAGAAGGCAACATTTGGTTAACGCTTGGAATCACCCTATTAAAAGTGATTGGCTTTATTGCGTTCATGCTCATTGTAGGCAAGCGTGTAGTGCCTATCATTATGCAGTTTGTTGCTCGCTTAGGTTCAAGAGAGCTATTTACGCTGACAGTCGTAGCAGCAGCTGTTTCAATCGCCTATGGCTCTTATGCTATCTTTGGCGTTTCAATGGCCTTAGGGGCCTTCTTTGCGGGTATGGTCGTAAAAGAATCAGACTTTAGCCATCGTGCAGAAGAAGAGACTCTTCCTCTACGAGAAATTTTCTCAATTTTATTTTTCGTTTCGGTAGGAATGTTGTTTGATCCACATATTCTTATCGAGCGTCCACTGCATATTTTGGCAGTTATCGCGATTATTATGGTAGGTAAAACACTTGCTGCAATGGCCTTGGTTTTATTCTTCCGCTATCCAATTAATACTGCTTTGACTGTCGGGGCCAGCCTTGCACAAATTGGTGAGTTTTCATTTATTTTGGCTACACTGGGAGTTTCTTTAGGTCTATTAACCCTAGAAGCGCAAAACCTGATTTTAGCGGGAGCTTTGTTCTCAATTACGCTTAACTCTTTTGTTTTCTCGGCAGTTGAACCTGTACAACGCTGGATTCGTGAACGCTCTCATTTGGCACGACTTCTTGAACGTAGTGGTGACCCACTCGCTATGCTGCCAGATGAAGTCGATCAGGCTTATCTACGCGATCAAGTGGTGATTGTAGGGTATGGTGGCGTTGGACGACGTATTACTGAAAATTTAATTAATCAGAATATTAAAGTCGTAATTGCAGAAGAAAATCGTGAAATTGTAGAAAAGTTACGTCAAGCAAATATTGCTGCCGTAAGTGGTGTAGCAACTGAACCCGGCGTTCTCATTCAGGCTCATATCATGCATGCACGACTATTGGTGATTTCCCCTATGGATATTTTAGATATTCACCGAATTGTGGATATTGCTAAACAATTAAACCCTCAAATTCAGGTTTTAATTTGTGCAGAAAGTAAAGAAGAAGCCGCCGTGATTAGAGACGAACACATTGGTGAAGTATTCTATGCGAAAGAAGAAATGGCGAAGAATATGAGCCATCATATTTTAAATCAAATCGAGCTTGCGCATCAGTCAACACATCATTAACGCATACAAAAAAGCGTACTCAAGAGTACGCTTTTTTTAACTTAGGAATTTAGGCTGCTCATCTACAACTTCAGCCTGCCATTCATTAACCTGCTTCTCTAGCAGTCCAAATAAAGCAGCTTGAATCATATGCTGGGCAACGATAGGCGTTTGCTCGCCTAATATCTCTTTTAGTTCATCACTAAATTGAATTTTAACCAAAGGCTCTTTTTCAGAACCAGCATTACGCAAGGCGAGCTCACCACCTTCGAGTTGGACTAACTCCAACACTGCTTCTTGATTTCCAAATAACTCTTTCAATTGCTGTATAGACATATACTTCCTCCATGTTTCAACATGGTGGCAAAGCACCCTTGCACTTTGCATCTCTCGTCTTATTTATATAGGCGCACTAGGATTAAATTTCAAGCGCTCAGACAGTTTAATTTTAGAACTCGACCATTTCGTTACGAAAACCATCAATTAAATGACTTAACTCTCTATGCCATTCACGCAAAATTTTCACATCAGGTAACCATGATTGTGGCCCCTGAGTCACTTTAATGATCAAATTAGAAGAAGTTTCTTCTTCCGGTGTCGGTTCAGTAGGTTCCGGTGCATATTGGCACATGCGGTAAGCACGCTTTAACTCTGCAACAAAACCATCTTTTGCCAATTGCTGCAATACAGAAACTTCAGGAGAAACTTGTCCTTTTGCCGCCATATGCTCTTCAATCGATTTTAATGTCGGCTGCGAGTCATTTAAACGGTAATAACGTACCAGTTCTTGCAGGAATGCTAACATCGCACCATGCAAGTGAAAGACAGCTGTTTCACGATACGCTTGTACCTGCTGTACATGATCAGTTTGCTCTGCTTGTTGACACGCTAGGCGCGCAAAATAGAGTTTTTGATTGGTACGATCGGCATGATAACGAGCAACACGTGACATAACTAAACTTTCCTGTTCTAAAATTGCCATCAATATGGCTATTCTTAGCTTAACGACTCCATTGATAAAATCAACGTTATTTATGGTAAATCCAGAGAGACTTGATAAATTTTACGTTATCCCTCATCACCATCATTGATTAAAAAATTCTTGTTTTCAACAATGAATAGATCTTTAAGAGGTAACTCTGTAGGCACCCATGAACGGACTTCAAGTGTCTTTACACCTTGGGCTATATAGTTTCCATTTGGAGCAACCACAGAAAGAGCTAAAAATTGTTGCATAAAAGTATTACTCTTCAGCAGCCTTAACGCGAATACCGTAACCTTTTACCTTAAGTGTATTTAGACCTTTGATTGCTTTAATGGCTTCACGCGGATTCGGCATTTCAACAAAGCCAAAACCTTTTGATTTACCTGTATCTTTATCGGTAACAACCACACAAGACTCAACTTTACCATAAGCCTTAAACAGCTCTAAAACTTCAGCTTCAGTCACTGAACGATCTAAATTACGAACTAATATTTTCATTTTCCAACCTTGATTAGCCTTCAAAATAAAGGCCAATATACATTTGATTATTCACAGTGTCTTATACAGTAGTTTAGTCAAGATCGATACCAAAACCTAAGTTTACTGTTCGTGAAGTGTTCCATTGTTTTTTGGCAAATGGCTGTGGAACTTGCCGATGAATTTTTGCCTGTACCAAATGAGCAGGTAGATCATTTAAGAAATAACTTTCGATTTTACGACCTTGTTCGTCATATGTATCTTGTGACCATGTATTGAGATTTTGCTTCGTCAAAATCAATTCATTTTCCGCACGTGTTAATGCAACATACAATACACGGCGTTCTTCTTCGACTTCATCAAAATCGCCCTGCGCACGCGCATAGGGATATTGATTTGGTGAGACATGCGGCACATAACACACCTTCTGTTCTGCACCTTTAGCCGAATGAATTGTAATTAAGGTCACTAAATCATCATCACCCGCTTTTTCAATTTCAGAAATTGAAATTGGTTCAAGCACATATTCTTCAAGGAACTCACCAAGAGATGCATGCTTGCGAGCAAGTTGTTTGACTAAATCAAAATCTCTAGCGCGACGTGACCAATCTTTAGTTTTATAGTTTTGCTCCAACTGTTCACTTAAGGCATCAAGAGCTAGACCAATACTTGCCTCAACATGCTGCTGTAGCACATCAAGCTGCTTCAAAATCAAAATAGCCTGTAAAGGAACTTTTCCATGACGCTCCAAACGCTGGCAACGCTCTTCGACCTCACTAATGCTCATTAACTCTTGTGCTAACTTGCTGGCCCCAACGTCACCAATACCATCCCATAAGGTTAAAAAGCGCATCCAAGCCAAGTCATCCTGCGGGTTACTCACAATACGTAATAAACTGAGCACATCCTTTACATGCGCTGATTCAAGTAACTTTACGCCCCCAATAAAACGATACGGAATTTCCGCAGCAATAAATGCCCCTTCCAAATAGCGAGCGCTGTACCCAGAGCGGACTAACACCATATGATCGTACCAGTTTGCGCCCTGTTGGTGTCGCTCTATTAAGTCTTGTGCAATCCAGTTGGCTTCTTCAAATTCATTACCAAACAAATGGAGTTGTGGCTTTTGTCCTTTGCCACGATGTGCCTGTAACTGTTTTTGATAATCGATTGGACTGTGGGCGAGTAACCAATTTGATAAATCTAATATTTCTTGAGTCGAGCGATAATTTAGATCTAAGGTATGAATTACTGCGTCTGGAATCCGCTCTTTAAACGAATGAATGTTTTCAAAGTCGGCACCACGAAAACCGTAAATCGACTGAGCATCATCTCCCACACAAAATAATTTCACCTTACCAATCAGTGGCTGCAAAAGAGCCCACTGTAAAGGATTGGTATCTTGCATCTCATCAACCAGTAAAGCTTGGCAAAAGCCTGCAACCCAATTCGTCAGTGCTTCCGAGTTTTGTAAATGAACAGCGACGATCGACAAAATGTCATCATAATCTAAAAAATTACGCTCTCTTTTACGCTGTTCATAGGTTTTCATTAACTCAGCAATTTGTGATTTATATTCATATGCTTCAGGTAATTGCTTGAGTAACGCTTCAGACAGCTTAGATTGTGTATTTCGGGCATAAGAATATAAATCACACAGCTCTGCCGCTTTAGGCAAAACATTATCTTTGTCTTTGCCTCTCAATAAGCGAAACATGAGTAACTGATCATCACGATCAATAATACTAAATTGGGTTAAACCAAACGCTTGCGGATTACGACGCAATAAATACATGCAAAAGGTATGAAAAGTAGATGCGCGAAGGCCTTTGGCTTGTGCTCCAACATGCTGTTCAACCCTTGCAACAATTTCACTCGCAGCACGGCGCGTAAACGTTAAAATCTGAATTTGATTGGCTGGCAACCCCTGATCAATTAAATAAGCTGCGCGAGCAACAATGGTTTTAGTCTTGCCACAGCCCGCTCCAGCCAAAACCAAACAGTTTTGTGCTGTAGTAGTTGCTGCTTTTTTTTGCTGAGCATTTAATTCATTAATTAACTTTGCAAGACTCATAACACATATCGCTAAAACACCAAGGCTTAGTTTAACAGACCCATACCATGAGATGGACCTTCACTCACTAAAAACAAAAAAAGGACACTCTAGGTGCCCTTTTGTTCGTTATTTATATTAAGAAACCGTTTTTGAGCTAGAAGGCAAATGTTTAATTGCAGAAGCAAGTCCTAAAAAGTTGATTCCCTGAAATAAAATATCTACTGCTAAAAACATTCCCAACACCCAAAAAGGTGAGTCTTTAGAAACTAAAATTAAAATACCGGTAGCGAGTGTTAGTAACCCGGAAAATAAGGTCCAGCCCCATCCAGCGATTGGTCTCAATAAAAATGCATTTATAGTACGAATTACCCCGGCAATAATCAGGGCAATTGATAATAAGCTAGTTAAAACCACAGCCGTAGTCACAGGCGTAGAAAATGCGTAATAGCCCGCCATTAAATACAGCACACCAAAAAGTGCCCACAGCCATCGGCTACCGCCCTTAAATACACTTATGGCAGCAATCAAATGCAGCACACCACCTATCATCATTAAAATACCAAATAGGAAAACAACCGAAAATGTTGCAAATGGCAGTGAGCTAAATAACACCAAACCGAAAATAATGAGCACAAAGCCTAATATTAGATACCATTTACGATCAGCATGTAGCTGATTACGAACTAAATCATTACCTACAGTTTTCATCATGGCTACTCTTATTATCAGGTATTAGAAAGTTTATATAATGTCATTATAGTGATGTACTTCACATTTATTGTCTGTATAAGATCTGCATCGTTTATTAACAATTGATGGGGATAAAACAGTATTTATCCACAATTTTATTTCAACCATCCAATTTCTTGAGCAGTCGGTAAACCAATTACAGTTTCTTGTAAATCACTTGGCATTTTATTGGTCTGTTCAGATAATGGTGTTCGACCACCCATGATTTCTGCTCGTGTTTGTGGATAAAGAGGGACCTTTTCAGGTTGTGCGTAGCCTAATGGATAAATCGGCTGACTTGTTTTTAAATCATATTTATCTTTTGCGCCAAAGCCATGTAATAGCTCGTGAACGATAACAACATGATTTTGTGGGGCTTGCTCTGGTATAGCAAACAAATTAACGCTACCAATACGGCCTTTTTCTAAAGCAGTCGAATGCACCAAAACTTTTTGATAACTTGGATCATAATAATTTAAATAAAGTTTGAGTGATGCCCCACTATCTTCAGGTTGCTGTTGTCGCCATGCATAAAAACGAAACTTTAAGCTCCACCAAATGACATTCAGGATATTGGCATTTTGAGGAACTACAGGCGGCCTCTGCTGGAGTTGCTGCCCTAAACGAATTTCAAAGTTACTTGATTGTCCACGATAATGCTGTGACCATTCACTTAGGTAGCTTTTAAGCATTTGGAAGTCAGCGTTTTGTAGCTGATGAATATAAGCTTGCGTGGTTTGTAAACCATCCGTATTTATTGGGTGCAATACCACAACAATAGGCTGATTCCAGTCTTGGTTTTGGTCACGCCATGCCTGAACTGCAACGATCAGCAAAATAATCAATAGACACAAAATCCGAATGTTTTTCCACATTCTTATTCCCCATAAAAATTAAATTTTCTTTTCTTGTTCTAGATATAAAAAATGCTAGCTGAGCTAGCATTTTTCATTTGTCTTATTTAGCCTTCAATCCATTTACCGTCTTGGTAAATCAGGCTCCATTTAGTTTGTTTACCTTCTGGTGTTTCAGATCCCACATACTGTGATTGGTTCTTACGACTAAACTTCACAATCGTTGGGTTACCTTCAGGGTCTACATCCGGAGCTTGTAAAATAAACTGGTATTTTGGATCAAGTTGGTCAGCAACACTACGAAGCTCAGCAACTTTTGGTGCACGTGTTTCACGAATTTTCGGGAACTTACTTGCAGCCAAGAACAGACCAGCCGCGCCATCACGTAACACAAAATAATCATCATGTTTGGTCGAGCGCAAATGTTCCATCTTAATTGGTTCTACGCGTGGTGGTGCAGGTTGACCATTTTTCAAGACTTTACGGGTATTATCACAGCTTGTACAAGCGAAATACGGACCAAAACGGCCAGTTTTAAGCTGCATTTCACCATCACATTTATCACATGGAATGGTTGGGCCATCATAACCTTTGATCTTGAACTCACCTTCTTCAAGCTCATAACCATCACAGTCGGGGTTGTTACCACAAACATGTAACTTGCGGCCACCATCAATGACATAACTGTCCATTGCTGTACCACATTTAGGACAACGATGTTTAGACATCAAGTCTGCGGTTTCAGCACTGTCATCATCAGATAACGCTGCTAATGACTCAACTGGTGTTAAGTTCAAAGTTCCTTTACAGCGTTCTTTAGGCGGCAAGTTATAACCTGAACAACCTAAGAATACGCCTGTAGTACCCGTACGAATCTGCATTGGTCGTGAACATTCAGGACAATGTACTGCTGGCACTTCAACTGGTTGATTACGGCGCATTCCCTGCTCACCTTGAGCATTGGTCAGACGCTTTTTAAAATCACCGTAGAATGTATCGAGTAATTCTTTCCAATTACGCTCACCCGTTGCCACACGGTCCAGCTGACCTTCTAAATCTGCGGTAAAAGCATAATTCATCAGGTTATTAAAACTTTCATCAAGACGATCTGTTACGATCTCACCCATTTTCTCGGCAAAGAGACGGCGATTTTCTAACTTAACGTAGCCACGTTCTTGAATTGTAGAAATAATGGCAGCATAAGTTGATGGACGACCAATACCACGTTTTTCAAGTTCTTTTACTAAAGATGCTTCAGTAAAACGAGCTGGTGGTTTAGTAAAGTGCTGACTCGGATCTAGCTTTTCTAATTTTAAAATTTCACCCACTTTAATTGCAGGTAAAATGATATCGTCATCAGATTTGTTAGCACCACGAACTTTAGTGAAGCCATCAAATACAAGCGTACGGCCTTTTGCCTTTAACTCCACATTGCCAGCTTCAACGGTTAAAGTTGAAGATAAATATTCTGCCGGAGTCATTTGGCAAGCAACAAATTGACGCCAAATTAAATCATATAAACGCTGCGCATCACGCTCTACACCTGCAAGTTGATCACCTGTAAGTGCAACATTTGACGGACGAATTGCTTCATGGGCTTCTTGAGCACCCGCTTTGTTACCATAGCGGTTTGGCTTTGCTGGTAAATATTTCTCACCAAACTGGCTTTCAATATGAGCACGGACCATACTTACAGCGTCATCACTCAAGAATGTTGAGTCCGTACGCATATAGGTAATAAAACCAGCTTCATACAAACGTTGCGCCAACATCATGGTTTTCTTTACAGAGAAACCTAAGCGTGTACTTGCCGCCTGTTGTAAAGTCGACGTGATATATGGTGCACTCGGATTCACCTTAGTCGGCTTATCTTCACGCTGTGCAACTTTATATTCAGCGCCCTTTAATACATCCAACAGGGCATCTGTTTCAGCTTTGTTCTTTAATTTAAGTGTTTTACCAGCCTGTTTCACAGCCTCAAGACGAATATCATCTTTTTTAGCTTTAGTGTCTGCAAACACTTGCCAATATTCTTCTGGAATAAAAGCACGAATTTCACGTTCACGTTCAACAACAAGCTTTACCGCTACAGACTGTACACGACCTGCTGACAAACCACGGGCAATCTTTTCCCATAGTAATGGCGAAACCATGAAGCCTACTACACGGTCCAAGAAACGACGCGCTTGCTGTGCATTAACACGGTTTAAGTCTAGGCGAGTTGGCTGTTTAAATGCTTCTTGAATGGCATTTTTAGTAATTTCGTTAAATACCACACGATGATAACGGCTATCGTCACCACCAATCACTTCGCGTAAGTGCCAAGCGATTGCTTCCCCTTCTCTATCCAAGTCCGTTGCGAGATAGATTGCATCTGCATCTTTGGCAAGTTTCTTGAGTTCAGCAACAACATTTTCTTTGCCAGGTAGAACCTCGTAGTGTGCTTTCCAGTCATGTTCCGGATCGACACCCATACGATTAATCAGCGCAGATTGGGCTTTTTGTTCTTTTTCAGCTTCAGTGAGTTTTGTCCGGGCAGCCGGCTTTTTCTCTGTTGATTTGCTGCCGCCTGTTGGCAAGTCACGTACGTGACCTACAGAAGACTTAACAATGTACTGCGAACCTAAATATTTGTTGATGGTTTTCGCTTTGGCAGGCGACTCCACAATCACTAAGGCACGTTTATGTGCAGCAGAGGCAGTAGATGCTGTGCTTTGAGATGCAGAGCGCGAGGTATTCGCCATATAAAATGTTATTCCTATACCAATAAATTTAAAAATCAGGCTTCAGCCAAGGCCAACAGATAAGCCTTCATCTCATCTAATTGCGTGGCTTTTAGGTCCGATTCCTCATCCCAATAAAGGCCTACACAGTTTGCCTGCATATCAATAGCATAAATCCCTTTTAATGCAATGGGAGAATCATTAAATTTCTCATCACCCTGCACTACTTTTAATTTTCCGTCTATAACACGAGCACGCATGAGCGTTAAACGAGCATCGGGGATCAATACACTATAATAAGCAACCATGCTGGCACGCTTTTCAGTCGCCATCGGGACATGTGTCCATTCAGGTGCGGCAATTATACGTGGATGTAGTCCCATTTTACGGGCTTTGTCTCGCATAATACCGAGTGCCTTTTCACGCGGACTCACTCTTAAACCAAAAATGGAGCCCAGCACAAAAAGAACAATGATAACGGTAACCCAAATTCCGATATTGTCCATAGCAAAACCTATTAATCTCTTTTATTAGAGTTGCATAAGCTGACCAGAAAACGCAAGTTACATCATAAAAATAATGTCCAATTAACCGACGAGGTTAAAAACTACAACATTTCCTCATAGATATTCTTAGCAATCTAGGCACAATATTTAGGCGCTCTTTTCAGTTTCAAGAGTAGCTAACTTACCAAACTGATCCAGATGCGCATCTCCCCACGTTTTTAGAGCAAGAAGTATATGCTCAAGCCCACGTCCTAAATCAGTCAGGCTATATTCCACTTTAGGAGGAACTTGAGGATAAACCTCGCGATGAATAATGCCATCTTGTTCTAACTCACGAAGCTGATTGGTGAGCATTCTTTGCGTAATGCTTGGAACTCGTTTACGGATTTCATTAAATCGTAAAGTTCCTTCATTTAATAAATGCCAAAGAATGACGCATTTCCATTTGCCATCAATCAAACTGATCGCGGCTTCAACTGAACAACCCGGTGAGCAGTCAAAACTTGAATGTCGAGCTTTTGCCATTTTACAGTATCCTTTTTGACACTATGAGCGTTATTTGTCTGTAGTCACTATTTTTAAGCTTACGTTATGATCAAACTCTCAACAAGAGGAATCACAATTATGAAAGCTGTCGCATATCAAAAAGCAGGTCCAATTACATCGCCAGAATCACTCGTTGATATTGAACTCGATACACCTGCTGCGAAGGGGCACGATTTACTAGTTCGCGTGCAAGCTATTTCAGTAAATCCAGTCGATACCAAAATACGTAAAAATATAAGTGCCGAATCCGGCTGGAAAGTGCTTGGCTGGGATGCTGTAGGCACGGTAGAAGCTATTGGCGATAAAGTCACTCAATTCAGAGTAGGCGATGTTGTTTGGTATGCAGGTGCTTTAAATCGCCAAGGCAGTAATAGTGAATTGCAATTGGTTGATGAACGTATTGTTGGTCATAAACCAAAAATTTTAGAAGCAACAGAGGCAGTAGCTCTCCCTTTAACTGCAATCACCGCTTGGGAAATGCTATTTGATCGTCTGCAAGTTCCAAAGACTGCACCTGCTAATACAACTATTTTAGTGATTGGTGGAGCTGGCGGTGTAGGTTCAATTACCATTCAGCTTCTTAAGCAATTAACTAATCTAACAATTATTACTACAGCTTCACGTCCCGAAACAAAAGAATGGGTAGAACAACTAGGTGCCGACTATGTATTAGATCATCACGAGCCTTTAGCCCCACAAATCAAGCAATTAGGCTTAAATGCACCTTCATATGTGTTCTCGACCACTCAAACGGATCAGCATTTATCAGATATTGTAGAGTTGATTGCACCACAAGGGCATTTTGGCTTAATTGATGACCCTGAACAGTTAGATATTAAACCGTTTAAATCGAAGTCTGTATCCGTACATTGGGAATTTATGTTTACGCGTTCAATGTTTCAGACTGAAGATATGCAAAAACAAAGTGACCTATTAAATGAAGTCAGCAAGCTGGTTGATGAAGGGAAAATTAAAACAACTGTGACTGAAGTTTTAAGTCCAATTAATGCTGAAAACTTAAAACGGGTTCATCAGCAAATTGAAAGTGGAACAACAAAAGGTAAGATTGTCTTACATGGTTTTTAAGTAAAATTAAAATATCCCCCCTAATAAAAAGGCAAGTATTGAACTTGCCTTTTTATTAATAGTGCGGGGGTTTATTCGTTAAAGGGTCAAAAGGTGCAATGCCTTCTGATAAATCCGAAGATTCCACACGTTGATAAAGCAATTGCATTTGTTTTTTCAAATCAGCTATTTCCTGAGTTTGAATAGCGAGTTGTTGATTTAATTGTTCAACTAAATCATCCAAAAATGTAATTCGCACTTGCAAATCTTCAATGGGTGCGGAAAATGACGCTTGATCATCATGATATGGTGGTTTAGTCATTTAAATCCTCATTTGAGATTCTGGAAAACATTATGGCCTATATTACCCTAAGGGATGTCCAACTTGCTTTTGGCGGACCTGCCCTGCTCGATGGCGCGAACTTTAATCTAGAACGTGGCGAACGAGTCTGTTTAATTGGGCGTAATGGTGAAGGTAAGTCTACTTTACTTAAACTCATCGAGGGAAGCTTATTACCGGATTCTGGTGAAGTTTCTATCCAAAATGGTTTAACGGTTTCCATGTTAGCCCAAGACGTTCCAATGGATTCAGGTAAGGTTGCTGATATTGTAGCAGACGGCGCAGGAGAAGCGGCTGAAGTACTCAAAGCGTATCACCAAGCAACTGATGCTTGTATGCTTGGCGATATGGAAGCTTGCGACCGTATGGGTAACCTTCAGCACAAGCTAGACCAACTAGACGGTTGGGCACTTGAAAATAAGGTGAATGCTCTATTAAGTAAAATGGGTCTCGACCCAAATGCAGATTTGGCAGACTTATCTGGTGGACGTAAACGTCGTGTTTTACTCGCTCGTGCTCTTTTAACGCAGCCAGACGTATTGCTTCTAGACGAACCAACCAACCATTTAGATGTTGAAAGTATTGAGTGGCTAGAAAAATTCCTACTCGATCAAAATAATTTAACACTTCTATTTATTTCGCATGACCGCTCTTTTGTAGATAGCATTGCGACTCGAATTGTTGAACTTGACCGCGGCATCTTACGTGGCTACGAAGGTAACTATTCACGCTATTTGGAGCTTAAAGCTCAGCAAATGGAAGCCGAAGAGAAACAAAATGCTTTATTTGATAAAAAATTAGCTGAAGAAGAGGCTTGGATTCGTCAAGGCATTAAAGCACGTCGTACACGTAACGAAGGCCGTGTTCGTGCATTAAAAGCTTTACGCGAAGAATCGAAAGCACGCCGTTCACAACAAGGCAAAGTGAGCATGGCGACTCAAGAAGCAAATCGCTCTGGTAAATTAGTATTTGATATTGAGCACTTGAGCGTATCTTATGATGGTAAACCACTCATCAAAGACTTCTCTACGCTTGTCATGCGTGGTGACCGTATTGGCTTAGTCGGTGATAACGGTGTCGGTAAAACGACTTTAATTAAAGCTATTTTAGGTGAAATCGAACACGGTGGCTCTGTTAAAACAGGTACTCAATTAGAGATTGCTTATTTTGATCAATTACGTAATGCCTTAGATCTTGAAAAAACAGTCATGGCAAACGTTTCAGAAGGCTCTGACTTTGTGGATGTAAATGGCAACCGTCGTCATATCTACAGTTATTTACAAGATTTCTTGTTCTCACCTGAACGTGCACGCACACCAGTAAAAGCCCTTTCTGGTGGTGAGCGTAACCGTATTTTGCTTGCTAAATTATTGCTTAAACCATCGAACCTAATTGTGATGGACGAACCAACCAATGACTTGGATATGGTAACTCTTGAGCTACTTGAAGAGATGCTTTCTGAATATAAAGGCACGCTATTACTTATTTCGCATGACCGTGCATTTATGGACAACGTTGTCACTTCTACTTGGGTCTTTGATGGTAAAGGTGGTATTGCAGAGTACATTGGTGGTTACCAAGATTACTTACTACAACGCCCAGATGAAAAAGTGGTAGACCAGAAGTCTGATGTTAAGAAAGCTCAGGCAAAAGCTGAAGCTGAAAAAGCTGCTGCTCAAAGTACCGTAAAAAAGGTGAAATTGAGCTATAAAGACCAACGTGAACTTGAGCAACTTCCTGCTGAAATTGAAAAGCTGGAAGTTGAACAAGCCGAGCTTTCTGACAAACTTGCAGATGGTTCATGGTTTGTGTCTGATGCAGATGCTGCGACTCAAGCAAGTCAACGCCTAGCAGAAATTGAAGAATTATTGCTTGAAAAATTAGAGCGTTGGGATGAACTTGAGCAAATGAGTAAAGGCAGTTAATCAATAAAAAGGGCTTTAATTAAAGCCCTTTTTTTGGATTTAGAATTTCTAGTAATGCCATAAAAGGTTTATAAACAAATAAAGAGATGAAGCGAATTAAACGTTCAAATATCTGTAACTGCAAAATCATACAAGTGAGGATAGCCAAAACAAGACTAATGAAAATATTGATCTCGACCGAATATTTAAAACTTAGTTGATGAGTCAAAACAATAATTACAAAACCATGCAATATATAAACTGGTAGCGTTTTTTGGCCTAAATCAATCCAAGGTTGTTTAAAATTTTGAGTGAGTACAAATAAACTCAAAACACCCATAGTCGATAGCAACATAATTACACTGCGAATCAGCATTCCTTGCCAAACATCCACATGTAACTGTAGATAAGATAAACTGCCAAATAACCAGTAATAACTATAATGACTTATAGCCGCTACAGCAGTAATGATTAATAATGTGATAACAGCAAATAACTTTGCATAAGGCAACTGCGATATATACTGAAAAATGGTTTTACCATAAATCGCCCCAGCCATAAAAAAAGGTAGAAATACGAAAATTCGACCCATCGAATAGCTGTAATTATTAATGGGTGAGCATCCAACCAGTAAAGCTAAAACTATTGAAAACAGAACTGGATATGCCGTCTTTTTTAGGAAAAAAGCGAGAACCGTCCAAGCCCCCATACCAAATAAATACCATAACACCCAATAAGGTTTAGCAAACCATACCAAATGAAATGTACCAGTCCAAAGACTTCCGTTATAGAAGGCATCAAGCAATTGAAATAAAAACTGAAATGGCAAATATAACGATAAAAAGTAAATTAATTTTTCTAGTATTTTCTCTTCTTTAAAAAACATGCCCGATATAAAAATAAAAGCTGGCATATGAACAAAGTAAATGCTCCCTAAAATCGCTTGATTTAGAGACTCGTTCCAGCCAATTAACCTTTCAAGGTAATGACCTAATACAACCAGAAAAATTAAGATGCCTTTTGTGGCATCGATATGGAGATTTCTCATAAATTTCTATGAAATCAGGATATTCATATCATACTGAATTATTCTTATTTTTTAATTTAAAAAGACAATGAATAAAGTTTCGCTGTATATAAAATAATTATGATATACCTATCAGTATAATAATATTTAAGGATAATTCCGTGCTAGATCTCTCTCAAATTTTGGCATTCGGACTCATTTGCTTGGCGATGGTACTCACCCCGGGTCCGAACATGATTTATCTTATCTCTCGCTCCATTAGTCAAGGCAAAATAGCAGGTTTTATTTCCCTCGGTGGGGTTGCTGTTGGTTTTGTATTTTATATGCTCTGCGCTTCTTTCGGGATCACAGCGCTTGTTGTGGCAGTTCCATATGCTTATGACACAATTCGTATTGTCGGTGCCATATATTTACTCTGGCTTGCATGGAAAGCATTACGTCCAAATGCAGCGCCTATTTTCAGTGTAAAAGACTTATCTATTGACTCACCATTAAAATTATTTTTAATGGGCTTTTTGACAAATTTACTTAATCCTAAAATTGCAATTATGTATTTGTCTTTATTGCCACAGTTTATACATCCACAACAAGGCAGTATTTTAGCGCAGTCCATTCAACTCGGAACCATACAAATTTTTGTAAGTGTTTCAGTCAATGCACTGATTGTATTTTCTGCAGGTAGTATTGCGCTCTTTCTACAGCAAAAACCGCTTTGGGCAAGCATTCAACGCTGGATTATGGGGACTGTATTAGCCGGACTCGCTGTTCGTATTCTTTTAGAACACCGCCGATAACCATTTTGTTTTCCTCCCCCTGCTCTAAAACTTCAATTTACTCCTGTGTATTACGACGATAAATTCAGTTCGTGATACACTTTTGCCAGTTTTAACTTTTTAAATTCTTTATATCGTTATGAGCCAAAAGCAGCCTTATACGCCCGGTGAGTTTCAATGGTCCTTTTTGTTACCTAAATATTGGGGTGTATGGATTGCGATTACTTTCCTCATGCTTTTGGCTATTTTACCATGGGCGATCCAATGGCGTTTAGCTCACGGGTTAGCAAATATCGCTTGGAAATATTTAAAATCTCGCCGCAAAACCACTATTCGCAATTTAGAAGTTTGCTTTCCCGAGTGGTCATCTGAAAAAGTACAGCAACAAGCAAAACAAGTTTTTGTAGATATGATGCTTGGTATTTTTGAGACCTTAAACGCTTGGTATAAACCTTACTGGTTTAAAAACCGTGTCACAATTGAAGGTTTAGAACACATTACTGATGCTCAAGCTCAGGGCAAAGGCGTTTTATTACTGGGAACTCATAGTACTTTGCTTGATGCCGGTGGTTATGTATGCGCTCAATATTTTGAACCTGATGTTGTTTATCGTCCTCAAAATAATCCACTACTCGATATGCTGATTTATCGCTGCCGCGGCACAATCTACAAAGCACAAATTGATCATGATGATATGCGCGGCTTAATTCGTCACCTTAAAGATGGTGATGCCATTTGGTATAGTCCCGATCAAGACTTCGGGCTTAAACAAGGCGTTATGGCACCATTTTTTGGAGTGCCAGCTGCGACAGTAACGGCTCACCGTCGTTTATTAAAAATTTCCAAAGCGGTTGCTGTCCCTTTATATTTTTATCGTCATGGCGATGTACATGACCCTAAATATCATATCTTGATTGAGCCTGCAGTCGACAATATGCCAAGCGAAGATGAAGTCGATGATGCAACCCGCGTGAATAAGATTATTGAGAGTCAGCTTCGCATCGCACCAACTCAATATATGTGGTTTCATCGTCGATTTAAGACACGTCCTGAGGGATATGAAGAGATCTATTAAATAATCTTTAGTAACGGCCGCACTGTAGTAATAAACATCTAAATAAACACCAGCATGTACTATCGTGCGAAGGCGACAAGGATGTCGCCCGTTGGACTACCTTGCGCTGATTCCTAAAGCAGTGCTTTGGGAATCGCTCAGGATGTGTCGTTAGTCCAACAAATGGTTTTGTTACTTTTGCCAAAACAAAAGTAAGGAGTAAACTCCACCTATTAAATGAATAAACGGTAAAACACTACTTTGCTACAACCTAAAGGCAATAAACAATGAAAGTGATGCAACTTCTCCCAGAACTCAATAGCGGTGGCGTAGAACGCGGCACACTGGAAATTGCACGTGCACTGGTTGCACAAGGCCACAAATCTTTGGTTGTATCAAATGGCGGACGATTAGTGTCTCAACTTGAAGCCGAGGGCTCTAAACACTTAACACTACCGATTCATAAAAAATCTTTATCGAGCTTATGGCAAATCCGCCCTTTACGTCGACTTATTGAAGAGCATCAGCCCGATATTGTTCATGTACGCTCACGTGTTCCTGCATGGCTAACCCACTTCGCTTTAAAAGGAATACCAGCCCATAAGCGCCCTCACCTCATCAGTACAGTACATGGTTTCTACTCAGTCAATCGCTATAGTGCGATCATGACTCAGGCAGAAAAAGTAATTGCCGTTTCTGACAGCGTGGTTAAATACATCACTGACCATTATAAAAACTGTCCACCACAAGATATTGTACGGATTTATCGAGGGATTGATCCAGCTGCTTTCCCGCATAACTACCAACCCTCAGCACAGTGGTTTAATCAAGTTTTTAATGACTTTCCTGAACTCGAAAATAAATTTTTACTTTGTCTGCCTGGCCGTATTACGCGTTTAAAAGGACATGAAAGCTTAATTGAATTGATGCAACAACTTCAGTCGCAATATCCTCAACTTCATGCTGTTGTTGTGGGGGGTGCCGATGCTAAAAAACAGGCCTATTTAAGTGAGTTGCAAAGCACCATTCAAAACAAAGGACTTGCAGATAAGATCACCTTTGTAGGACATCGCTCAGATATACGTGAATGGCTCGCTTTTAGCGACATTGTGCTCTCTCTATCCAATCAGGCAGAAACATTCGGTAGAACAGCATTAGAAGCACTGTCAGTCGGTACGCCAGTGATTGGCTGGAACCGTGGAGGTGTTGCAGAGATTTTATCTCATGTATATCCACAAGGTCTTGTTGAAGCTGAAAATGAAAAAGCCTTAGTAGAAACAGTAAAGTATCATATTGAACAACCGCAAACAGTTGCTCCTGTGACAATGTTCAGTTTAAAAGATATGTGCGACCAGACCCTTGAGCTATACCAAAGTGTATTGAAATAACATAATAAAAAACCCGCGATCATCGCGGGTTTTTTATTAACTAAAAGAAAGCAGTCTTATTTAAATGTTGCTTCATAAGCAGCAGCTTTTTCATAGTCATATTGTTTTTCCCACTTACTGATAACAAGTACAGCAAGCGCGTTACCAACAACGTTCAACGCAGTACGTGCCATATCCATAATACGGTCAACACCAGCAATAAACGCTAAGCCTTCCACAGGAATACCAACACTACCTAATGTCGCTAATAACACCACAAACGATACGCCAGGAACACCTGCAATACCTTTCGAAGTAATCATTAATGTTACAACCAAAATAACTTGTTGGCTGATCGACATTTCAATACCGTAAAGCTGTGCAATAAAGATTGCTGCGATACTTTGATAAAGCGTAGAACCGTCAAGGTTAAAAGAATAACCAGTTGGGATTACAAAACTAGAAATCGCTTTTGGCGCACCATAAGCTTCCATTTTTTGCATAATACGCGGTAAAACTGTTTCAGAACTCGCAGTTGAATATGCCAAGATTAATTCATCTTTCAAAATCTTAAACAAAGTAAAGATGTTGATGCTGAACATTTTTGCAGTTAAACCAAGTACCACTAAAGCAAAGAACAAGATTGCACCGTAAACCAATACAACCAATTTACCTAATGGAATAAGTGAAGCAAAACCAAAGTTTGCAACAGTTACAGCGATTAAACCAAATACACCCACTGGCGCATATTTCATGATGATGTGTGTCACACGGAACATTGTTTCCGATACAGCATGAAATACATTTAATAATGGGTCTTTTGTTGTAGCTGGCAATGAAGATAAGCCAATACCAAAAAGCACAGCAAAGAAAATCACTGGTAACATTTCGCCATGTGCCATTGAACTAATAATGTTCGTTGGGATAAGCGATAATATCGTCTGGATAATACCATGAGACTGTGACTGTACTTCTTCAGTTGTATGCTTATATTGAGAAATATCAGTTTGAACCAGTTGAGACATATCAATGCCTGAACCTGGATGGAAGATATTTGCTGCAACCAAGCCGACCAAAATAGCAATAGTAGTAATAATTTCGAAATAGAGAATGGTTTTAAAACCAAGACGCCCAAGACTTTTTGTACTGCCAACACCCGCAATACCTAAAATCAATGTAGAGAAAACGATTGGAATAACAATCATTTTAATCAGGCTAATAAAGATCTTACCTAACGGCGTAAGAACGTTATTTACAATACTATCTTTGATTTCAGGCTGATTATGTAAAACAGCCCCGACAACTATCCCTAGGATTAAAGCAATTAAAATTTGCCACGCAAGGCTAAATTTAAAATTCTTCATAAGACAATCCTTATGCACCGCAAAGTATCAAATATGAGAGGGAGAAGACCACTATCTTAGAGTGAAACCTCAATATGTACACTAATTTCCAAACAGAAATTTAAATGCACAAGCAAATCACAACCCGCCGATCCGGCGAAGTAAACAACAATGCCTGTTGACGATCCAACATGTCAACGATCGGCACATTCTATTGAGATTTGCCAATTAAACAAGTCCAATTTATGTCTAAATAGACCAAAGCCTATATTTATTCTTCAATAATCTATAAAAACAAAAACTTATCAAAAAAAATTTTTGTATCTATTTTCATCGAAAAAGGCTCGGATATATAAAAAAACTTATGGACAACTACCTATAATTAAATAGATTTTAAAATTAAGATAATCTTAAAAATATTTCTTTAATTTACAAATAATTAAATGGTATTTATATAAAATATCAACCCGAGTTCTGCGTCCTGCAAAACTCGGGTAAATGAGGTTGTGCTTTCAGGGTATATAATTCTTTTTATTGCTTCCGTTCTAACATCTTATCCGTGATGTCGTTCCATATCAGCTTAGTGCATCCTTACTTGGGATTATCCATTCCCGCTTCCGTGTGCCGATGAATGTAGAATACGGGTTTTAGTTCCCCCTGCCTATTGGACCTAGACTCAAATCTTTGTACGATATTGCTTACAACCTGCTTTTATATACTTTTCTCTTTATAAGGCTCTGCAATTTCATCAGTCACTATTTTTTCTTCTTTTTCAGCTTTAGCAATACCTTCTTGTATTGCAGCTTGAGCTTCTTCTTCATCATCTTGAGTTTCTTCAACTTCTTCTTGAATCTCTTCAAATATTCGACCTGTTTGTAAAACGACGTAGACAGGAAAATGATCTGAGCCAATATGAGATAAACGCTGCATTTTTACTAAACCAAAGTCTGTACTATGAAAGATATGATCAAGTGACCAACGCAATAAAGAGTAATCTGCGTGAAAAGTATTAATAAAGTGTCGGCCAACTCGCGGGTCGAGTAATCCACTAATACGCTGAAATAAACGTGTTGTGCGTGACCATGCGACATCATTTAGATCTCCCATCACGATACAACTCTCATCCAGATCTTTAATTTGATCTCCAACAATTAAAAGCTCTGCATCTCGTAGTGTTGAATCTTTTGCTTCAGTTGGACTAGGCGGCTTAGGATGTAAACAGTAGAGCTGAACAGGCATCCCAGAACGTAAGATTACAGTGGTATGAATAGAAGGAATTTCATTACTTAAAATGAACTTGACCTCAGTATTTCTAAGCGGTAATCGACTATATAAATGCATGCCATATAAATTATCTAATGGTACAGGCACACGGTAAGGGTACTCCTCTTCAATTTCTTTTAGAGCATTTTCCCATGTCTTGTCACTTTCTAACGTCAACAATAAATCAGGTTTTAATGTCCGTACATGCTCAAGTAATAAATGATATTTATCATTGGGTGTAAGCACATTAGAAACAATTAGTGAAATCTGTTTTTTAGGATCTACTTGATGTTGCTTTACCTTTTTAACCTGTTTTTTCCAAAACAAGGTATAAGGCAAAACCATTTTAAGTTGATAAGCAATTGCTGCAATGAGTACTGCAAGTAAAAGCTCACGCCATATGTTCCATTCAGACGGCCAAAACAACATGCCAATTAAAGCAATAAAGCCCACAAACAGAATTTGTAAACGTGGAAAATCAGCCCCTCTAAACCACCACTCATCACGAGGGATAAGTGACCAGAAAGTCAACCAAATCACCACCACAGACACAACTTCGATATAAATCATTGAAATTACTCTTTTAAGATGATTTGTTTTTTAATGTTTTTGTCATCTTTATCAATTTTGTATGTAACATAAACAAGATATTCTACTCAATAAAATTGCTGTTTTGATTCTGTAACGCTTGCAGTTGTGAGCACTTTTGATACACTCAACTCCCCCTAACAATTTTAACGCACCGAGGCAAAATGACATGAAAGTAGGTCTGGTCGGTTGGCGCGGGATGGTCGGTTCCGTCCTTATGCAACGTATGGTTGAAGAGAATGATTTTGCTCATATTGAGCCATTCTACTTCTCTACCAGTAATGCAGGTGGTGAAGCTCCTTCATTTGGTGGTAAGACTGCCCCAGCACTTATGGAAGCTACAGACATTACCAGTCTGAAGCAAATGGATGTCATTATTACCTGCCAAGGTGGTGACTACACGTCTGAAGTTTTCCCACAGTTAAAAGCAACTGGTTGGGATGGCTACTGGATTGATGCTGCATCTACTTTACGTATGTCTGATGATGCAATCATCGTTCTTGATCCAGTTAACCTTAACGTAATTAAAGACGGTTTAGCGAAAGGTACTAAAACTTTCGTTGGTGGTAACTGTACCGTATCACTTATGTTGATGGGCGTAGGCGCACTTTTCCAAAATAATTTGGTTGAGTGGATGACTGCTATGACTTATCAAGCAGCATCAGGTGCTGGCGCACAAAACATGCGTGAGTTGTTAACAGGTATGGGTTATTTGTACAACAATACCAAGACTTTGTTAGATGATCCTAAATCTGCAATTCTTGATATTGACCGTCAAGTTGCTGAGTTACAACGTGGTGAAGGCTTCCCTTCTGCGAACTTTGGTGTGCCACTTGCTGGTTCATTGATTCCTTACATTGATAAACAGCTTGAAAGCGGTCAATCTAAAGAAGAGTGGAAAGGTCAAGTTGAAACCAACAAGATTTTAGGTAACTCTCAAATTGTTCCTATTGATGGTCACTGTGTGCGTATCGGTGCAATGCGTTGCCACTCTCAAGCATTAACCATCAAACTGAAAAAAGATGTTCCGCTTGATGAGATCGAAGATATGATTCGTAACTCAAACCAGTGGGCTAAAGTTGTACCAAATACACGTGAAGCATCGATGACTGATCTTACACCTGTAGCTGTGACTGGTACCTTAACTGTACCTGTAGGCCGTTTACGCAAACTCAATATGGGTAAAGAGTATCTCGGTGCATTCACAGTAGGCGATCAGCTACTTTGGGGTGCTGCTGAACCTTTACGTCGTATGTTACGTATTTTAGTAGAATACAAAAGCTCATAATTTGACCTGAATTATTCAGTCAAAATAAAAAGCCGATCACATTTGATCGGCTTTTTCGTAACTGGTTTGTGAAAAATTAACAATTTATTTACATTTCATTATTGTATAATTTTGAACGACTTTACGACTGATCAGGTCATGGATTGAGATGACTGCATATAACAAATTAAAAATTGCCATTTTCACCATTATGTCTTCGCCTTATGTTTATGCGATTACATTAGATCCTATTCAAATTCAATCTGCACCTGGGGAATTACTTTATGCAGAAATGAATTTTCAGCAAGCAGATCCAAATACCCCATTACAAGTCAGTTTAGCCACTCAAGAAGATCTTAATAGTTTGGGAGTCACTCACCAACCTCCTGGTAATCTAAATTTTTATACACGACAAAATGGCCAAGGTACTGGCGTTATTGTGATTACCTCATCTCGTCCTATTATTGATCCTGAATTGAATATTGTCGTAAAAGTCAGTGAGGGTAATGCAACTCGCCTTCAACATATTAAAACTGTTTTAAAGCCATCGCCTATTAAAAAGGTTGCTGCGAATGAAACTCGACTTTCACCACAATTTATCGTAAATGAAAAAGACATTGCGTTAAACCTACCTGAAAGTACTCGGTATACACCTGCTGAGACAGCAACACCTGTAGCCGAAACTACAGCTAATGAGCGCAATCTAAACATTAGCACTGGAACTGCTCCAACTTTAAATAGCTCTGCTCCTATGGCTTCTGTTACAGACCAATCTTCAGCTCAAGCACCACAGCAAACAATAGCAACAATGAGTACAGAACCATCTGCTGTAGACAAGCAACCAGTTGCTCCTCTCAAAACGAACAATGGCAATCAAGCCACTACAGTCAAAAAAGCAGCCCAACCTAAGCCTGCTCAACAAAAAAATCTATTAAGTAAAAACACACAAAAAAAACAAAAAATAGGCACCTATAAAGGTCCAGCACCTACAGGTAAGTATGTCGTACAACGTAATGAGTCTTTATGGAGTATTGCCAATCGTATTGCAGCACAAACTAAACAACCTGTAGCTAAAGTCATGCGAGATATCCAAGCTCAAAATCGACATGCTTTTATCCAAGGCGATGTAAACCGTTTACGTCAGGGAATTTCACTAAATTTAACAGCCGCAAATACAGCTAAAGCGCCTCATACAAAACCTAAATCGACTGAAGCTAACTTAGCAAAACCTACTTCTGGCCGAGCTAAATATCGTTTGCAACAAGCTGAAATGAGCATTGTGGCAGAGAACAGCCCAAATTCTAATCATGGAAGTGCAAAAAAGAGCACACAACAAGGTCAAAACAATACTGAGTTAGCAGTAAAAGTTATGACAACTCGAGAAAAAACCGTTACATTACAAAGGAATGTAACCAAACTAAATCAAACTTTAAGTTTAAAAGACCAACGTATTCAACTTCTGAATGCGCGTTTGGCAGAGTTACAGCAGCAATTAAAAGCACAGCAACAAACTCACAAGCAAAAACACTAAGTTAAAACCAGAGTTAGCTCGCTTTATATTGCAATATTTTATTTTTTAAGGGGAAAGTAATGTTATATGTGATTCCGTTTATCATATTACTCGTGGTTGCTGTTGTTTTAAAAAAGCGCGAGAATGGCCAAAAACAAGAGACCACCTCCCCAAAAAGTATAAGTAAAAAATCGGGCAAAAAAGCAGGTGCCAAATCGAGTAAAAGCTCGCGTGAAAAAAGTAAAACCAATGTAGTTGAAGAAGTCACTCCTGCTCTTCCACAAAGTAGTCCTGTTCCTGAGGCTGTTCGTCAAAATATTCAACAGCTCATTCAAGAAAAACAGTTTTCAGCGGCTGAAGCTCAAGTCAATCAGGCACTAAAAAAAGACAATACCCAGCATGAATTGTATTTATTACTTCTTGAAGTTCATATTGCTCAAAAAGATGAATTCGCGATTCAACAACTAATTAGCCACATTCGCAGTTTGGCATTAAATGAAATCGCGATTAAAGCAGAAGCAAGACAAAAAGAATATGAGTCTGCAAGACAACCCGATGCTATTGATTTTCCTCAAGCTCAATCGTATGAAGAACCGAAAAACACACCTGACACAACTGCTCAGTTTGACCAGTTAACAACAAGTTCTTCTGAAACTTCTTTTGATGACTTGCAGAAAGACTATACACCTGTAAAACAAGAACCAGCACTTGAAGTTGAACCTTTAGAATTTAACTTTTCATTCGAAAAAACTACAGCTACCGAAAATATCAGTCAATCCGTACAGGAACCAGAACAATCAACATCTCAGCAAATACCAGAAGTTTCGTCATCTCAAGAAACAAATGAACTAGCTGATTTAGAGTTTTCTTTTGACTTGGCACCTCTGCATGAAAATGAAGAAAAAACTCAAGCAGTAGAAGTAAAAGCAAATCAAGAAAATAGCCTTAATGCATTAGATTTTAACCTTGACTTAAATCCTTCAATTTCAGAAAAAAAATCTGATGAACAAGTTCCATCATTAGATGAAATTACACTCGTAGAACAAGCACCATTAGAAGCGACCTCTATCGCACCTCTTGAGTTTTCGCTAGATGAACCTGCACTAGTTACAGCACCAGAAATTGAAACTCAAAACCATCTAGATGTAGTAACTAAAGAGGCTACTCAAACTCAAATAGAGGATCCACTACTAGACGCATTTCCAGAATTAAAACAAGTAAATGAAAGTGAGCTCGACTTAAAACTGGCTGAGCAATATATCAAGTTTGGTGAGAACCAAGCAGCGCGCAATTTACTACAGGCTAATGAGCAAAAATTCAACACAGAACAACAACAACATGCGAAAAACCTACTTAATCGCATAGCTTCTTAGAACTGTTCGATTTACCATAAGCAGTCAGAGATGACTGCTTTTTTATGCCTGCAAAAATATGAAAAAAATAGCCTTATTTTACATGGGTGGTACTTTTGGTTGCGTCGGTGAGCCGTTAGCACCTATGCCTTATGACCAATTCTTACCTCAACTTGAGAAAGTGATACCTCCACACTTAACAGTTGACTGCTTTGCGGCACCCAATATTGTCGATAGCAGTGCATGTACGGCTCCTGATTGGTTACGCCTAATTCAACGCATACAACAACTACAACTTGAAGGCTATCAGCATTTCGTTGTTATTCACGGTACAGACACGCTCAGTTATGCGGCTGCGACCCTAGCTCGCATTTTAGGCCAAAGCTGTCATATTGTGATTACTGGTAGCCAATACCCGTTACTCAATGTTCAAGGTGATAATACTCGTGAATTCACTGATGCAATCGAGAACTTATATCTTGCATTAGAACAAGTGATTAGCTTACCTGTAGGTGCTTATCTTGCATTCCATCATCAAGTATTCCATGCACAAACTGCATTAAAAACTCATACAACTGAACTCGATGCATTTTCAGGTTTAAGTAGTGAAGTTGAATTTACGCCTCAACAAAATGAATTGATCGTACAAGATGCTCAAATTGAACGAGCTGCTTCATTTCAGATTTTAAACTGGATGATGCAACCGATTTCAACACAGCACTTGGTACAACAGTTACGTCACTTACTTCCTGCTCCACCGCACTTTTTAGTGTTACAAGGCTTTGGTACAGGCAATATCGCAGTTAACCCTGAACTATTGGCAACATTAGATGAACTCTATGCTCATGGTTGTGTTCCAATCTTGGCAACACAAGTGACATTTGGCGGCATTGACCAACGTTATGCAATTAGTGCATGGGCCAAAACTGCAAAAATTGTCATTAATGATGCACATAGTCATGCAGATCTTTATGCAAAAGCACTTCAAATCTATTTAAAATACCCAACCCCAGAACAATGGCTCAGCCATTGGAATGAAAATTTGCATTAAATAGAGGTAAAGCTATGCAACGTTATGCGGTCGGTATTGAGTTTAGCGGAGTTCAATATCGAGGATGGCAAACACAACAGCCAGGCGTTGCCAGCGTTCAGGAAACTATCGAGCGTGTACTCAGCAAAATCGCAGATGAACCTATTGCACTTCACGGTGCAGGCCGAACAGATGCGGGAGTACATGCAACGAATATGGTGGCACACTTCGATACGAACGCCATTCGTCCAGAAATGGGATGGTTGAGAGGAGCAAATAGCCAGTTACCTAAAGATATTTCCATTCAGTGGATAAAACTGATGGATGAAAATTTTCATGCACGCTTTAAGGCAACGGCTCGACGTTACCGCTATGTTATTTATAACGCTCCTTGTCGACCAGCCCTCTTACATAAACAGGTCACGCACATTTACCAAAAGCTAGATGTGCAAAAGATGATTAAAGCTGCTAGTAAATTTGAAGGTACACATAACTTTGAAACCTTTCGCGCAGCAGCATGTCAGTCCAATAAACCTGTTCGACATGTAACGCATTGTCGTCTATTTGAACATGGCCGCTATTTAGTGTTAGATATTCAAGCAGATGGTTTTTTACACCATATGGTGCGTAATATTGTTGGATGCTTACTCGAAATTGGTCAAGGTATGTATGAAATAGACCATATTGATACGATGTTTGCAGCACAAGATCGTAAAGCGGCAGGAGTCACTGCTCCACCTGACGGTCTCTACTTTATTCAATGTTACTATCCCGAGCAGTTTGACTTACCACAGCCACCACTTGGGCCACATTGGTTAAACCTACCTGAGTAGGCTTAACCCATTTTTATTAGCGGTGCTGTTTACGCTTACGGTACTCAACTGGTGTTTCATTGGTCCAACGTTTAAACGCACGATAGAACGTACTTGGTTCAGAGAAACCCGTTAAATACACAATACGCTCCACACTCTCGCTGGTATTTGCCAAAAGTTTTTTAGCTAAACGACAACGATAGTCAGAAAGTATTTGTTGGAAACTGGTATTCGCTTCACTCAACTGAGTGCGTAAACGACGTGGCGTAATATTTAATTGTGCTGCTACAGTTTCTAGCGTGGTTTCTCCACTTTCTAGTGTTGAACCAATCGCTCGACGAACCTCACCAACCAAATCATAACGAGCCAATTCTTGTAGCTTTTCAATTGCGAGCTGTTCATGCAGTTGCAATAGTTCAGGTTCCGCCTGCCAAAGCTGGAAGTCTAAAATGGCAGGATCAAAATATAGCCTTGTTTCTTTTTGCCCTAAACTTACCGGACAGCCATAAACTCGGAAATATTCATCTTCCGAAGCACCTTCACTAAAGTTAAAATCGATGAAGATAGGATGAAACTGACCTTCGGTAATAAATTTGAAGAATCGAAGCACACCAGAAATCGCACATTCTGAAAAATGACGATTCACAAGGTTATCAGCCCCCACTTGCTCACCATTGGTTAAATAGCAACGCCCATCTTCGACAACCAGCTTTGCATCAAATGCATCACTAATTAGACGTTGATACGCTAAAGCTCTTTTAAGGCCTTCACCAAAGGTTTCACTACTAATAAATAAATGTTCAATCACCTGACCACGGTACAAAGGCAAATGCTCACCTAAATGCAAACCGATGTCTGGATCTTTACTGACTTCCTGAGCTGCAGTCCAAAAGGCATACTGTGCACTTAACGGAGTACGTGCATTTGTATCGACCTGATTTAAAGCGACTCCCGCTTTAGTTAATATTTCTTCTGTTGGCAATCCTGCACGACGAATTGCTTGATAGCCAAAACGTAATACAACTGATGCATCTGTTAGCTGACCCACGCAGTGCCCTTCCATGTAGATACTTCATTGATACTTAGGAGCTGTTGACTCTTTATGCATGAACAGTCCCTAATAACTATGATTTTAGATTAGCGTTGATTGACCAAACTGACAACAGAATTAGAGTTGTTTTGTGAAAAAAATTACATCTTTTTTTACTAGTCATAGTTTAACCAGATGCTTTAACAAGAAGATGTCTATCTTGTTTTTTTTAAATAAATTGACTATAATTTGCGCCTTTCCAATTTGATCATCAGGTAGGCTATGGCCAATAAAGAGGAACTCATTGAGTTCGAAGGCGTTGTCACCGAAACGCTTCCTAATACGATGTTCCGTGTACGTCTTGAAAACGGTCACGAAGTTATTGCACACATTTCTGGTAAAATGCGTAAACACTATATCCGTATTCTTACTGGCGACAGTGTAAAAGTCGAAATGACTCCATATGACTTAACTAAAGGTCGTATTACGTACCGTGCTCGCTAATTAGTGAATGCAAAAAAGCCACTTCATGATGTGGCTTTTTTATTGCTTTATTTATTCACTTAATCGACTAGACTTACATCCAACTGTTTGGCATTCACGCAATCTTTCTTGTAGCCAATGGTTTCTTTCCTGCGTTGTCTGTAAACGACACTGCACGTCTACACTATTTCTATTTGAATCTGTACATTCAGCATCACGTTGACGTATCCACGCAAGCTGAGACTTCTTAAGCGTATTTCTTTGCGTCGCATTCAATTTTGCTCTTAATGCCTGATAATTTTTATTTAGATCCGCATCAGCACTCGCATAGATTTTATTTGTACAATAAATATCATCATAGGTATTACGAGTAGTGTCGCAATTATCGGCATATACCGCTGTTACTCCAAAGCTGCATAAAAGTGCTAAAAGTATTTTTTTCATCATGTTTTCCTTAAGTTTTTTGCAAAATAATTATAAAGCCTTTCAGATATGAGTATGAATTGCTAGATAAACTCATCCTCCATTTATCATAAACTTCCTTTTTTTCTTTACAAGCTAGGCAATCCAACCTACCGTTATCTAACAATAAATATAATTTGATAGAGAGAAAAATGAATATACCGAACTTATGCCGAATAACCTTGCTCTCAGTGATGTCTATTTATTTGAACGGTTGCGCAACTCAACCACGCCAATCTGTCGACTTACAAGAATATTTAAAAGGCTTTCTGGGCAAATCATCGACCACCATTCAACAAGAACTAAACTTACGCGGTCTTGGCTTTCAAATTGCGCATGTTCCACAAAAAACATCAAATCAACTCATCTACACGATTCTACGACCATTAAGTATTCCCATTCCTATGGTGAGTAATGTAGAGATGGGTGGTAATCCAGTTCCTATTCAATCGGGGACATTAGGGAGCAACTCTTACGATGTTAATTTTAATTGCAAAGTTATTTTTCAGCTTAAAAATGACATTGCTGAATCTATTCAATACGAAGGTAAAGCTTGCTAAACACAACCATAAAAAAACGCAGCTTGAAGCTGCGTTTTTTAGCAAAGTAGCGATTAAGCAAGAGCAGCAACGACTGCTTCACCCATCTCGGCTGTACCTACTTTAGTCATGCCTTCAGACATAATATCGGCTGTACGGAAACCTTGATCAAGTACTTGCCCTACTGCATCTTCAATTGCTTTAGCAGCAGCTTCTGCACGGAATGTATAACGAAGCATCATTGCAACAGAAAGAATGGTTGCTAATGGGTTTGCCACATTTTGACCCGCAATATCAGGCGCCGAACCATGACAAGGTTCATACATGCCTTTGCCATTTTCATCTAAAGAAGCTGACGGCAACATACCAATTGAGCCTGTAAGCATTGCTGCTTCATCAGACAAGATATCGCCAAACAAGTTGCCTGTCACGATTACGTCAAACTGTTTAGGCGCACGTACAAGCTGCATGGCAGCATTGTCCACATACATGTGTGAAAGCTTAATATTTGGATAGTTGGCTTGCTGTAAATCCGTGACTGTTTGCTTCCAAAGCTCTGTTACTTCTAAAACATTGGCTTTATCTACAGAACACACTTTACCGCCACGTAATCCTGCAAGTTCAAAAGCAACTTTTGCAATACGCTTAATTTCGCTCTCAGAATAAACGTCAGTGTTATAGCCCTGTTTTTCACCATTTTCGAGTTCACGAATACCACGTGGTTGACCAAAATAGATACCACCTGTCAATTCACGAACAATTAAAATATCTAAACCAGCAACAATCTCAGGCTTTAAGCTAGAAGCATCGGCTAATTGTGGATATAAAATCGCTGGGCGCAAGTTAGCAAACAAGTTAAGTTCACTACGAATTTTTAAAAGACCGCGTTCAGGGCGAATAGAGCGTTCAATAGTGTCCCATTTTGGTCCACCAACGGCGCCTAATAAAATGGCATCAGCTTTTTTGGCTTGCTCACTTGTTACAGCTGGATACGGTTCTCCATGAGCATCAATCGCAGCTCCACCTAACAAGCCATGTTCCCAAGTCAAAGACAAATTAAATTTTTCATTTACTTTATTTAATACTTTTTCTGCTGCCCCAACAATTTCAGGACCAATCCCATCGCCAGCCAAAATTAAAATCTGTTTAGACATGAAGTTTTCCATTTTCAAAGACAAGACAGTGTTATGACTGTCGTGGTGTTAGTTTTTTCTGTTCGAGAAATTCACCGAGTCCTGTGGTTACATCAAATGGTCGACAAAAACGGCGAATTACACGCCCATCCTGCTCTAAGTCAACACATAATGGATCTGGTACAGAAACATTCAGCAAACTACCCGAACGGTTAGATTTGTCTCGGTACATTTTAAACATATAGCGATGGTTGGCTTTGAATTGGTGAATAACATGGATGGTTTCTGCCCGATCTGGAGAAATCGGATAGTAACGAATCACCACTTCATATTGTTTGGCAGGCACAGATAAATACAAACTATTGCTTTGACTTAACACCGAACCATTTAATCTCACAATTCCTTGATGAATTGCCTGATTACTAATACGACGTGTCTGTGCATCAACAACAGTAATATCATTTAGCCGTTCAAATTCGCAACTTTTTGCGCCCGAACAATATATTGCTGCATTCTGCCCCAAATTTTCTTGTTCAGCCTGCTTAATACGAACAGTATCCACTACATTGTAAGTGCTCTGACAAGCACTTAGTGTTATTGCGCACAGGCCCAACAAAAAGCTATGAGTAACGTTCCTCTTCATTGTTCAAGCCCAATCCTCATCTAGTGCATAATTTTAAGCTGTTGTTATGCTTTAGCATGTTAGCAAGAGTTTGAACACGACGCCATGACTATGTTTAAAATGTACCAAAAGGTTAATTTATCTCTTGGAATACCCAAGGACGAACCTGTTTGGTTTTTTCTTCATAAGCGCGAATTGCGTCCGCATTTTGAAGAGTTAAGCCAATATCATCCAAGCCATTTAACAAGCAATGCTTACGAAATGGATCCACTTCGAATTTAAATGCTTCACCTGTTGGTGTACGAACTTCTTGCGCAGCCAAATCAATTGTTAATTGATATCCTTCATTCGCAGCACATTCTTTGAATAATTGATCAACAATATTCTCAGATAAAATAACTGGTAACATGCCGTTTTTAAAACAGTTATTAAAGAAAATATCAGCAAAGCTTGGTGCAATAACGGTACGGAAACCATATTCGTTTAATGCCCAAGGTGCATGCTCACGACTTGAACCACAACCAAAGTTCGTACGAGCAATTAAAACTGTTGCTCCCTGATAACGTGGTTGATTCAAAACAAAGTCCGGATTTTTTGGACGTACCGAGTTATCTTGACCTGGGTAACCTTCATCTAAATAACGAAGTTCATCAAATAAGTTGTCGCCAAAACCAGTACGTTTAATCGATTTTAAAAACTGTTTTGGAATAATTAAATCTGTATCGACATTGGCACGATCTAATGGTGCAACGATACCTTGTTCAACTGTATAAGCTTTCATGGTTTGCTCCAGACCGAATTAAAATGAACGAACGTCAACAAAATGACCTGCAATCGCAGCAGCAGCTGCCATTGCCGGACTTACCAAGTGAGTACGACCACCATTACCCTGACGACCTTCAAAGTTACGGTTTGATGTCGATGCACAGTGTTCGCCCGGTTGTAACTTGTCTGCATTCATGGCTAAACACATTGAACAACCCGGTTCACGCCACTCGAAACCAGCTTCCAAGAAAATTTTATCCAAACCTTCTTTTTCTGCCTGCTGTTTCACTAAACCAGAACCCGGAACAATCATCGCTTGCTTAATGCTAGAAGCCACTTTACGGCCTTTAACCACCTCAGCAGCAGCACGGATATCTTCAATACGTGAGTTAGTGCAAGAACCAATAAATACACGGTCAAGTTGAATCTCAGCCAATGCCTGACCTGCGTTTAACCCCATATATTGATACGCACGTGTCCAGTCACTACGTTGTACGTCATCTTTCGCTTGTTCTAAAGTTGGTACAGCTTTAGATACTGGAATTACCATCTCAGGTGAAGTTCCCCAAGATACCTGTGGTTCAATCTCTGCGCCATTTAACTCAACAACTGCATCAAAAACAGCATCATCGTCTGAATGTAAAGTGTTCCAATAAGCAACCGCTTGTTCCCACTGCTCACCTTTTGGTGCGTAGCTACGGCCTTTTACGTATTCAATGGTTTTGTCATCAACTGCAACCATACCAACACGTGCACCCGCTTCAATCGCCATGTTACATACCGTCATACGTCCTTCAATCGACATATCACGGAAAACTTGACCACCGAACTCAATTGCGTAACCCGTACCGCCTGCGGTACCGATTTTACCGATAATCGCCAACACCACATCTTTTGGTGTTACGCCCTTACCTAAAACGCCATCAACACGAACCAACATATTTTTTGATTTTTTCTGAATCAAACATTGTGTCGCTAAAACGTGTTCAACTTCAGATGTCCCGATACCATGTGCCAAACAACCAAAGGCACCGTGAGTTGCTGTATGCGAGTCACCGCATACCACCGTCATACCCGGTAAAGTTAAGCCTTGTTCAGGACCAACAACATGTACAATACCTTGGCGAATGTCATTAATACCAAATTCAACGATATTAAATGCCTTACAGTTATCATCTAAGGTTTGAACCTGAATACGCGATGTATCATCTTCAATACCTGCAATGCCCTGATCACGCTCTTTTTTAGACGTTGGAACGTTGTGGTCTGGTGTAGCTACGTTTGCGCTTAAACGCCACGGTTGACGACCCGCAAGTTGCAAACCTTCAAATGCTTGTGGACTTGTTACTTCATGCAATAAATGACGGTCGATATAAAGTAAGCACGAACCATCATCACGCTCTGTAACTACGTGGTCATCCCACAATTTGTCATATAAAGTTTTGCCTGCCATGTCGTCTTGCTCCATTGGACTGGGTAATTCTAATCTTTCTTCGATTATAGCCAGAGTTTCACATAAATCTAATTTATCATTTTTATAAATTAGAAAACTTTTAGGAATCATTCCTGCATATCTTAATATCGCTCAAAAATATTTAAATCGGATTTGTTAATGATTATCATTTGCATAATCAATTTTTAATCTTATATTCTTATCTCTATACTAAAAATATCAAATATAGGTAGAGAGAACGATGATGGCTAATATTCAAAAATTCGTTGTAAATAACCAACGTACATTAAAGAAAACCTTAAGTTACTACATTATGCATATTACGGTAGCAATGCTAGTCGCATACTTTGTAACAGGTAACATTTGGATGGCTTTAACATTAAGTATGTTAGAACCGACCGTACAAGCATTTGCATTTTTCTTTCATGAAAAAGTATGGGCAGCAAAAGACCGTCGTATTTCAGCTTTAAACGAAAAAGAGACAACTGCTTAGGTTAAGATTAATACGCCAAATCACAAGTTTATAGAACGTTTGGCTGCAAGCATGATACGATTTTGGCTTGGCGACTTTAGCCTCTCTCGATTTTTCTATCCCAAGTAGAGTTGTATTATGAATCTTGCAGCCTTTGAAGCTTTTGTAAAAGTTATGGAAACAGGGTCTATCTCTGTGGCTGCAGATCAACTCTTTATTACCCAACCTGCTGTTACCAAACGTATTCATAGTCTCGAAGAATATTTCGGCGTAAAGCTATTTGAGTCGGCAGGACGTGGGGTTCAAGCCACTCATGCTGCGCATTCATTATTACCAAAAGTCAAAAGCTGGTTAAATGAACTTAAAGATATTCACCACACGCTAAGTCATGAACAAACACAAATACAAGGCCGTTTAAAAATTGGCACGAGTCATCACATCGGTTTGCACCACTTACCTGCTCCACTTAAACACTTTGTTCAGCAGTTTCCACAAGTCACTTTAGACGTACATTTTGTTGACTCAGAACAAGCCCACGAACAGGTCCTTGCTGGTGATTTAGAGCTGGCATTTTTAACGCTTCCTCCTTCAGGTGATGAACGTCTTAACTACATTACCATCTGGAATGATCCTTTAGTTTTTGTAGCTGCTCCATTTCATCCATTGGCTCAAAAAAAGAATTTAACCTTACAAGATTTAATTGAATATCCAAGTTTGCTGCCTGCCGCACAGACTTATACAGCCCAAATTACTTTGGCCGAGTTTGAAAAACAGGGGCTTAAACCGAAAATTACTATGAGTAATAACCCTCTAGAGTCAATTCGTATGTTGGTCTCTATTGGTTTAGGTTGGTCAGTTTTACCAAAAACTTTATTGAATCAAGATATGCAGCAGCTCGATTTAAATGTCGAGATGAACCGTCAGCTAGGTATGGTATGGCACCCTGCACGTACGCAATCTAGAGCCATGCAAGAGTTGATTAAAATGATGCAAGAATAACGGTATTAATGGCTATATTTTTTAACAAGGATATAAATCAAAGCCGCGAAAGGTAGTAGTAAAAATAGAACGCCCCAACTGAAACATATGGCAGCGAAAATAATTCCGCCAAGTGCACTCATAAACAGTAAAGCAATGATATAAATAAGTAACTCACCAAAAATAGCGGTAATGAGCTGATCTATAAATTCTTGAAAGAAACCATTGCTACCTTTACTTTTAGTGCGCTTATTTTTAGTCATGCTATTTTAATTAATAAAGTTATATATTGATTGGAAATAATACTGTAAATATATACCCTTTACTCTACTATCCTTATACTTTTCGCTTAAGATTCATGATCGTGAAGAATCCATATTCAAATATAATTAAAGTCGGTTTATATATATTTATAACTTTAGCTATCTTAGTTCTAGTTACATTTATTTGGTTTAAACCGATACGTGTTATTTTCGCCCATCACCTTTCATTGTTACATTGTGATGGTCAAGTCTGTGTAGATGATCCAAAGACACAACCTCTTGCGAACACACTTTATAATCAGGCATTACAAGAAACCCAAGATAAATTAGGTGCTTTTCATCAACAGCCCACTATGGTTTTTTGCTCCACTCCACAATGTGCCAATACCTTTGGTATGGAAAAAGCAGCCGCTAAAGCGGTTGGTAATTTGGGGTTATTGGTTGCACCACGAGGCTGGAAAGATTTCTACATCACCCATGAACTTATTCATCATCGACAAGCCGAAGAATGGGGAAATATAGCAATGCTGACTAAACCTAAATGGCTGGTAGAAGGCATGGCTTATAGCTTAAGTGATGATCCACGCCCTACGTTATCGGAGCCCTTTCAGCAATGGCGGGCGCAATTCAAGCTTTGGCATCAACAGAACCCTGACCCAAATATTTGGCATGCCACAGAGAAAGTTAAATAATTTATTAAAGCGCGTCATCTCCGGCGAGCTGAATCTTACTATCAACAATTTCATTCATAAATTGCTGATAGTCGTTTAGATTACGCTCTGCATATTCTTCTGCATAGGTTTGTAATACGTCTACAATCATATCACCCTCTCCAAGATATCCTATAAGTACATCTGCATTTCCCGATTTTGCATGGGCATGCGCTAAAGCCAAGCCACAATCTTCAGCATACTTATAGAAATACTCTTCATCCATATCCTTAAGATTAAAAGAGATTTTCATATCACGTAACTGACGTACATGAAAATGTTGAGTTGATATTGAGGAAAATCCAAGAAATATATCACTTGCGGCCTGCATCAGTTGCTGGCCATGTATTACACGTTCACCTTCGTGATTTACTTGTTCTACAAATAACGGACTAAGAATTGATGGATTCGCTTCTTTCATTTGTAAAATTAATGGTTCCCGATCTGCATCCTGAAATAATGCTATGGCTGATCGTGTACCAACACTTCCGATACCAACCACTTTAAAAGCCACATCTGTACATTGATAACGATCAAAAAGGACTTGGCGATCATATTTCAAAGAGTCACGGTATTGTTTAAAGAATACGTCAACATCTTTACTAAATGGTTCATCTGCATTTGGGTGCCATAATAACGGCGCATCATCTACAAAATGACGCAAGCCTGTATCTTGGTCTTGCTGTGTAAGTTTCGGCAATACAGAGTACACCGTTTTTTTCTGCGCAGAATCAAGATCCTTTTCACTTTTTTTTCTTAGTTTTCGGCATTCAGTATTTTCTAATAAGGTAACGGCATCAATTTTTTCATACCAAACTTGTAGAGGCGAAAGTTTGGCATTTTCTAATAAGTGCTGACGATAACTATTCAGCATTATTTTAACTGCTTTTAAACCCACTTTATCTGCAAGATTAATATCACGTGCTGCAATCACAAAACTGGTTGCTAAACGCTTTACATCCCATTCAAACGGGGCAACTAAAGTTTCATCAAAATCATTAATTCCAAATAACAGGTTACGTTCTGGACTTGCAAAACCACCAAAGTTACTTAAATGACAATCACCACAAATCTGTTGAAATAAACCTGAATTTAGTGGCTCCCACACTTGGTCAAATAGCATCAAAGAAGGCATACCACGATAAAATGTAAATGGTGAAACGCTCATCCGTTTTGCACGAATCGGTTTGAGTTTTTCTAAACGTCCTTGGTTACTCCAATCATAGATCGTTAAAGCAGTTGTTCCTTCTGGCCGTTCAGAAAGTTTTGAAAGTTGTTCAAGCGGTACTTTTTTCCGTTGAGTCTTACCTAATTTAAAACCCTCTCTTTTACTCAGTAATTTTCCTTGATAGCTATGACGTGTTAAATCAATGCTTTGATTATTCCAAAGTTGTTCTGGTAATTTAATCTGTGGTGTTTTTGACATTATTACCTCTTTTTTTAAATTTATTTTTATTGAACTTATCAATATTTATTTTTGGATTAGGATTTTCATGGGATATAAAAAGAACGATTTAAACCTAATGAATTAAGAGTTGGAAAACCTTAAATACCGTATGGGTCTTCCAACTCTACAATCTTAAATCGACCAGTCCTGAATTTCCCAGTTATGCTCTTGAGCTAACTTTTCTAGACGATCATCAGGATTTACAGCAATTGCATGTGTTGCATATTCAAGTAAAAAACGGTCATTGATTGAATCTGAATAAGCCCAAGACTCAGACACACTGCGTCCAGCCAACCAATCGTCAAGACGCGCAAGCTTACCTTTTTGATAACATGCTAAGCCTGCAACTTTACCTGTATATTTGCCATCAACAACTTCGGCATTGGTTGCTAAAATTTCAGTAATGCCAAATTCACGGAAAATCGGCGCCGTAATAAAATCACTCGTTGCCGTAATACCCACAATGGTATGGCCTAAATCTTGATGTTTCTTAATCGCCTCAAAACCTTTAGGACGCATTTGAGGGCGAATTACTTTTTCCATAAACAACTGATGAAGCTCAGTTAAATAGTTATTGTCATGCTTAGTTAAAAAGCCAAAAACAAATTCATTATAAGCATAGGGGTCAAGTTGCCCTGCTTTGTAATCTTCATAAAATTTATCATTCATCTGACGATGATGAACCGGATCAACCAAACCTTCATTGACTAAAAATTCACCCCAATAATGGTCTGAATCGGTATTTAACAAGGTATGGTCTAAATCAAACAACGCCAGTTTCATGAAAATTCTCGTTTAAACTGAAATTTAAGAAAAAAAATGTAAATCTATCTCCGCTAGTCGATAGAAATTCGTTAAGATCGTAACAATTTAAACATTTTACTTTGATCTTTTCGAGCTGGACATAAAAAGTTGTTGGTCCCCGTGGTCAAAGTCAACGATATAGACAAATATTTAGGTAGCCAAATGATCGACTCAGAAGGTTTCCGACCGAATGTCGGGATCATTTTGGCAAACGATGATGGACAGGTTTTATGGGCAAAGCGCATTGGTCACAATGCTTGGCAATTTCCACAAGGAGGCATCCAGTTTGGAGAAACCCCTGAACAGGCACTTTTTCGAGAACTGAGAGAAGAAATCGGCTTATTGCCCGAACATGTCCAGATTATTGCGCAAACCAAGGGATGGCTGCGTTATCGTTTGCCACATCGGTACATTCGGTCAGACTCTGACCCCGTATGTATCGGACAGAAACAAAAATGGTTTTTACTGAAGTTAACTGCGCCTGCAAAAAATATTCAGTTGAACCTCTCTGACCCGCCCGAATTCGATGAATGGCAGTGGGTTAGCTATTGGTATCCTCTTGGTCAAGTGGTGAACTTTAAGCGTGATGTTTACCGCAAAGCCATGGTGGAGTTGTGTACACAGTTGCCTATGCAACAATTACCCTAAAAATCATTTATCTAGCAAATGATTTTTATTAAAAGTGCTGTTATAAATACATTCATAGTCTAAAAAATACTGGAGTATACATCCATGTCAAACATGCAACTCGACACTCTAAGACGCATTGTCCAAGAGATTAATGCGTCCGTGAGTTTGCATGAATCGTTAGACATTATGGTCAATCAGGTTGCTGAGGCCATGAAAGTGGATGTTTGCTCTATTTATTTACTCGATGAACGCAATCAGCGTTATGTCTTGATGGCCTCAAAAGGCTTAAATCCAGAATCTGTTGGACATGTCTCATTGCAGTTAGGTGAAGGCTTGGTCGGTCTGGTTGGGCAACGTGAGGAAATCGTTAACCTTGATAATGCCCCAAAGCATGAGCGCTTCTTGTACTTACCCGAAACGGGCGAAGAAATTTATAACTCATTCCTCGGCGTACCTGTCATGTACCGTCGTAAGGTTATGGGTGTTTTAGTCGTCCAAAATAGACTTCCTCAAGATTTTAGCGAAGCAGCCGAGTCCTTTTTAGTTACGCTATGTGCACAGCTTTCCGGGGTAATTGCACATGCTCACGCGGTTGGAAATATTGATGTATTTCGTAAGCCAAGCAATGGGCCTGCCTATAAAACCTTCCAAGGCGCTTCAGGTGCAGGCGGTGTTGCTTTAGGCCGCGCTATCATTTTATATCCACCTGCCGATTTGGGTGCTGTCCCTGACCGTGAAGCAGAAGATATTAGCCATGAACTTCGCCTTTTAGATCAAGCGATCTCATCAGTTCGTTCAGAGATTCGTTCTTTAGACGAAAAAATGCATGATTCACTCATGGCAGAAGAACGCGCTTTATTTAGTGTTTTCTTAAGAATGCTAGATGAAAATGCATTACCCGCAGAAATTAAAGATCTGATTCGTGATGGTCATTGGGCACAAGGTGCTGTACGTCGTGTAATTGAAAAGCACACTGCCCTATTTGCGCAAATGGAAGATGACTATCTTCGCGAACGCGTTTCCGATCTTAAAGATTTAGGCCGACGTATTTTAGCGTGTTTACAAGAAGAAGATTCTAGCCACCGTGAACTCAGTCCAGACAGTATTTTAATTGGTGAAGAAATTAGTACTGCTGCGCTCGTCGAGTTACCGGTCGATAATATCGCTGCTATTGTAACCTCAGAAGGTGCAGCTAATTCACATATGGTGATTGTGGCACGCGCATTAGGTATTCCAACTGTAGTTGGTGTAACCGAACTGCCTGTAAATACGCTTGATGACGCGGAAATGATTGTGGATGCCTATCAGGGTCGTGTTTTTGTGAACCCTCCACGTCGTTTACGCCAACGCTATAAAGAAATTCAAAAAGAAGACGAGCAAATCGCAAAAGATCTCAAACAATACGAGACCAAAGAAGCGATTACTCCTGATGGGGTTTCTGTTCAGCTTTTTGTAAACACGGGTCTCATGATTGATGTTGTTCGCGGCGTACAACGCGGCGCGCAAGGTGTAGGTCTATACCGAAGTGAAATTCCATTCATGTTACGGGAACGTTTCCCGGGTGAAGAAGAACAACGTGCAATCTACCGCCAACAGTTGAGTCACTTTGCCAATAAACCAGTGGTAATGCGAACCCTCGATATTGGTGCCGATAAAGATTTACCGTACTTCAGTATCGAAGAAGAAAACTCGGCATTAGGATGGCGCGGTATTCGTTTTACACTCGATCATCCGGAGATTTTCTCAGCACAAATCCGGGCAATGCTCAAAGCCAGTATTGGTTTAAATAACTTGCATATTCTATTGCCAATGGTGACAACAGTAAGTGAAGTCGAAGAAGTACTTTATTTACTTGAGCGAGACTGGATAGCCGTGCAAGAAGAAGAGCAAGTTAAAATTACTAAACCAAAAATCGGGATTATGGTAGAGGTACCAAGTGTACTGCTACAAATTGATGAGTTTGCTGAACTTGTCGATTTCTTCTCGGTTGGTTCAAATGACTTAACTCAATACTTACTTGCGGTAGACCGTAATAATCCGCATGTGGCTAGCGTATATTCACACTTCCATCCATCTATTTTGCGTGCGTTGACTCGACTGGTGAAGGAATGTCACAAATACCAAAAACCGGTAAGTATTTGTGGTGAGATGGCGGGTGACCCATTATCAGCAATCTTACTAATGGCAATGGGCTTTAATACTCTTTCTATGAGTTCAAGCAATATCTTGCGTGTGCGTAAAGCAATTTGCCATGTACCAATGACAGATGCGCAAAAGTTACTTGATGATGTCATGAAAATGAATAACCCGCTTATTGTAAAAAGCTGGCTTGAGTATTACTTTAAAACGCATGGTTTGGCGGATATGGTTAAATCTAACCGCCTTGTCACCGTATAAATATTTAAAAAAGGAGAGTTTTAACTCTCCTTTTTAATTGAACTAGTTTTAGTTTTTTCTTTTTTCAAATCCCCATTTACCGTACTCAACAATTTTGCTTAACCCTTAAAATCGATTTTACCTATTAATATAGACAATTTAATCCATTTGAAAAATAAACAATCAAATTTTAGTATATTTAAAGAACGAAATTGAAAGATATTGCGATGTTTCAATGATTAAGGAGCTCATGCCATGCATCATTATTTGCAAAAGTCGAACCATTTTCCCTCTTGTTTTTTAGCCTTCATGCAGTAAATTGAAGGAATAATAAACAAAGGAAACTCATGTATTGTTGAATAAAAATGATGAGCTGACATAACAGTGAAAAATTTTTAAAACGGTTTATCTCACCACTTGTTTCCTCATTTCTTTATTCGATAAGCATCATTTTTTTAACCCAGAAGTCCAGGAAAATGAGCTTTCGGTTCCATTAAGAGCTCAAATAAATATTACCCAGAGAGAATATAATCATGTCAAACGAATCAAAATGTCCTTTTTCAGGTCATAACTCAAAACCGCAAGTAACAGTCGGTGGTGGCACGACTAATTTGCACTGGTGGCCAAATCAATTACGCGTCGACTTACTCAATCAACATTCAGAACGCTCTAATCCACTTGGTAAAGATTTTAATTACCGTGAAGAATTTAAAAAAATTGACTACTACGCACTTAAAGCGGATATCAAAAATGTCTTAACCGATTCCCAAGATTGGTGGCCAGCCGATTGGGGAAATTACACAGGCTTATTTATTCGTTTAGCATGGCATGCTGCCGGCACCTACCGTATGGGTGATGGCCGTGGTGGTGCGGGTCGTGGTCAACAACGTTTTGCGCCTTTAAATAGCTGGCCTGACAACGCAAGTTTAGATAAAGCACGCCGTTTACTATGGCCTGTTAAACAAAAATACGGTCAAAAAATATCATGGGCTGACTTATTTATTCTTGCCGGGAATATTGCACTTGAGTCTTCTGGCTTCCGTACCTTTGGTTTTGGTGCAGGCCGTGAAGATGTTTGGGAACCAGACAACGATGTAAACTGGGGCGATGAAAAAGAATGGTTAGCTCACCGTAACTCTGAAGCTTTAGCTGGCAGTAATCTTGCGGCAACCGAGATGGGACTAATTTATGTAAACCCTGAAGGCCCAGAAGCTAGCGGTGACCCAAGATCAGCTGCGCCTTTTATTCGCGCGACTTTCGGCAACATGGCAATGGACGATGAAGAAATTGTTGCTTTGATTGCAGGCGGTCATACGTTAGGTAAAACTCACGGTGCAGCCTCTGCTGACCATGTTCATGCCGATCCAGAAGGCGCTCCAATTGAGCAAATGGGCTTTGGCTGGGCAAATAGCTATGGCACAGGTGTGGGTAAAGATGCGATCACGTCAGGTTTAGAAGTGATTTGGTCACAGACACCAACACAATGGAGCAATTACTTCTTTGAAAACCTATTCAAATACGAGTGGGTACAAGAACGTTCACCTGCTGGTGCAATCCAATGGGTAGCAGCAGATGCTGAGGCAATTATTCCTGATCCTTTCGACCCGTCAATTAAACGTAAGCCAACAATGTTGACTACAGATTTGACTTTACGTTTTGACCCTGAATTTGAAAAGATCTCTCGTCGCTTCCATAACGACCCTCAAGCTTTCGCAAATGCTTTTGCTCGTGCCTGGTTCAAATTAACTCACCGTGATATGGGTCCAAAAGCACGTTATTTAGGTCCTGAAGTCCCTGCTGAAGATTTAATTTGGCAAGATCCATTACCGGCTGCTAACGCTATTCCATCTGCTGCAAGTATTGCTGATGCAAAAGCAAAAATTGTGGCATTAGGATTATCTGCCGGTGAGTTGGTTTCTCTTGGTTGGGCATCAGCATCAACATTCCGTGGTGGAGACAAACGCGGTGGAGCAAACGGTGCACGTATTGCTTTAGCTCCTCAACGTGGTTGGGAAGTCAATAAAAAAGCTGTTGAGACTTTAACTAAAATTGAAGAACTCAAAGCATCAACTCAATTATCATTGGCTGACTTAATTGTGCTTGCAGGGAACATCGGTGTAGAACAAGCTGCTCAGGCGGCAGGTTTCAACGTTAGCGTACCATTCGCTCCTGGTCGTGTAGATGCATTACAAAGTCAAACTGATATTGAAACTTTCCAATTACTACTCGGCGCTGCTGATGGCTTTAGAAACTGGAAAAAACAGGGAGTCAACACACCAGCTGAAATCTTATTGATTGATAAAGCTCAGCAACTGACTTTGACTGCACCAGAGTTAACTGCATTAATTGGTGGTTTACGTGTACTGGGCACCAATTGGGATGGTTCACAGCATGGTGTATTCACTCAGCAAGTCGGTGTACTTAGCACAGATTTCTTTACAAACTTACTCGACATGTCGAATGTATGGGCACCTGTTGATTCAACAAGTGAAGTATTTGAAGGCAAAGATCGTAAAACAGGTGCAGTTAAATTTACTGCAACACGCAATGATTTAGTCTTTGGTTCTAATTCAATCTTACGTGCATTGGCAGAGGTTTATGCTCAAGCCGACGGTAAAGAAAAATTTGTTAAAGACTTTGTTGCAGCATGGACAAAAGTCATGAATCTTGACCGTTTTGACTTAGCTTAATTTAAGTCGAAATAATAAAAAGCCAGTTCAATTTGAACTGGCTTTTTTAATATAAAAACCATAGGCTTTTAGACAGTCAATTTATGCCCTTCTCGAATACAATAAAAGGGATTAGCAAGTTTTGATGAAGCTTTAATAGCTTGAGCTAAAGCATGTTCAGGGTCTTCCCGATCTTCATCTGTTAACTGAAAAGTTCGATAGTGAATCGCAACAGAACGATGCGCTTGTAAATCCAAATGTGCATGAACTGCATCTTGAGGGTTCATGTGAACGTAGCTCATTAGTTTACGAGGTTCATAAGCTCCAATTGGAAGTAAAGCAACACGTGGTGCGCCATAACGTGCATGTATCTGTTTGAAGTGTGCTGCATAGCCAGTGTCACCAGCGAAAAAACAATGACCTGTTTTTGCTAAAACCGAAAAACCACCCCAAAGTGCTTTATTTTGATCACGTAAGCCCCGCCCCGAACCGTGCTGAGCAGGTGTATAGACAATTCTTAACTCATGATAAGGAATTTCTTGCCACCAATCCATTTCAATGACATGGAAATCTTTAGGCAAGTAAAACCCGTTGCCAAGCCCTGTATAAATCGGCATCGCAAATTTCTTGTGCAACCATTCAAGCGTTGCCAAATCCATATGATCATAATGATTATGGCTCAGTAAGACTCCATGAATAGTGGGCAACTGTTCCAAAGCAAAACCGGCCGGGCATACACGGCGTGGTCCACGCCCATGCAACGGACTCGCATAATCACACCAAACCGGGTCGGTAATAAAGTTATATGGTCCAATTTGAATGAGTACAGTAGCGTGACCTACAAACCATACTTGCCAATCATCTAAATCCGCATGAGGACGGTTCTGTGGTAAGGCAATTGGTGTATTCACACGAGTTTCGTATTCACCTTGAATATCAACATTCCATGTATAAGATTCACGAGTGACTAACCAACGCAATAATTCTTTCGATCCTCGTGCAGGCGATCTAGGCTGCTGATTATAAAAACGGGTGTCGTTTTCATGGCCCAATTCAGGATGACAAAAAGGCGGTTTTATCCATGTATGCGTCCAACAGGACTGAGTCGGCAATTGATAAGTTAATGTCGGCTTGTCTTTCATGGGCTTATTCTATGGTTGTAGCATCAGGAGGATGATTCATTCAATTTTCTATCTTAGCGATTTAAATAAATTAAGCTATGACACTTACACTTATTTATCATATAAATATCCCTTTATTTTTATCGCCGCCGACATACACCAATCTAAAGTGCCACAAAAAAATGTTTAGATGTGTTGAGTTTGTGATTCGTTACTTACAGTTCTTATTAAAAGCTATTGTATAACATAACAATAGTATATAATAAGTAATCTATAGCTAAAGGATGAACTACTTTTATCTTAGTTATTCAATAAATCTTTTAAATTGCTTAATTTTATCAACTTTTATCGATGCTTGATAAACTAAAAAAATAGAGCAATATAAGAGTGATACATTTACTATAAAAATACTTTCCAAAATTTTTCGCTAAAAAAATCAACACCTAAATCTCTGCATTAATAATAGATTTTTTCATAATATGAGAAAACTTTAAGTGATTTTTAAAAAAGAAATTAAAATTTCCTATGAAAATTTAAAAAAAACAGTTAATAATCGGCAATTAATATATTTTATAAATTAATAATTAAGAAAAATTTCATATTAATTTAATAATGATTTATAAATTTTCATTTATTTTATAAATATCTAAAGCATCTTCACGCTATATAGTTTTATGCTTTATACTTTACTTAAATCATAGTAAGACATTTTTTGGATTAGTCTTATGGAATTACGCCATCTTCGATATTTCATCACTGTTGCTGAAGAATTAAATTTTAGTAAGGCCGCTCTAAAACTCTATACTGCTCAACCCTCCCTTAGCCAACAAATTAAAGATTTAGAAGAAGATGTCGGTGTACGACTTTTAAACCGTACAAAACGTAAAGTCGAGTTAACTGAAGAAGGTGAAGTATTTTTAGAACATGCCCGTTTAACACTTGCTCAAGCAGATAAAGCTGTAGCGATGGCACGTCAAGTCTCAAAGGCCAAACAACAATTATTACGTATTGGTTTTGTCCCCATTGCAGAAATGAAAATTTTCCCGTACGTACTTCCAAATCTACGATTACAACATCCTGACCTGACCATTGAACTATCAAGCTTAAATAATACAGAACAACTCAAAGCATTAAAAAGAGGTGAACTCGACATCACCTTCACTCGTGATAATACCGAAACCGATGAAATCCAAAGCCAATTTGTTTTAACAGAACCATTAATTTTTTTATTACCTAGAAACCATCCTTTGGCTAAATATGAACGCATTCCTGTAAAAGCTTTACACGGTATAGATTTTATTATTCCTGCCGCCGAACAATCGAATACGCTGCACAATACTATTTTAGATTTTACTAAAAATCATGGTATTGATCTGAATATCGTACAAAAGGCCGATAGTATTTTACTCAATATTAATTCTATTGGTTCAGGTCTAGGTTGTACGATTTTACCAGCCTATGTTGCACCTCTAGGTGTATCAAATACAGTAGTTCGCCCTTTGGATGTGGATTTACCTTCTTTAGATTTATTTGTCAGTTATCGTAAAAATACAGAATCTGTAGGTGTTAAAAGATTTATTGACCAGCTCAATAAAGTGTTTCATCTTGATAAGAATCTCGATTAAATACGACAAATTAAAGTTAACTTTATTTGGCAATAATAAATTAGTTAGAAAATCTAAATTAAAGTATAAAATAAATGGGCTTAAGATTTATTTTATACTTTTGATCCATTATTTAAATTGCGATAATTTTTTATATTTTAGCTTATCAAAAATATTATTTAAAAAGACAATCAAAAGTATAAACAATATATAAAACTTAATGTTAAATTAACCAAATAGTAAAAAAATAGTTTTTACGGCATAAGGAGAGTCGAGTAAATGTTGGGAATATTAAAGCATTTGGGGCGTAGCGTAAAAAACCGACCTCACTTCTTTATTGCTTTATTCGTTGGCGTTATTGCCGGAATTCTATTGACTTGGTTCACCTCATGGAAATGGTCTACTATTTTATTAGTAAGCTGGAATGGGTCGATTGGCTTATATTTATTGAATGTTTTCAAACTTATGAAAAATGCTGATCACTCTCAAATGCAGCAGCAAGCTAAAAAACAAGATGAAAGCAAATGGGTCATTATGCTGATTGTTTTACTTGCAATTTCTATGTGTCTAGTTGCTATATTAGTACAGCTGTCTCAGCTTCCTTCTGACCATTATGCAAAATTAGGACATGTTGCTTTAGCTTTACTTACCATTGTTTCAGCATGGCTTTTTATGCACACCGTTTTCGCCTTGCACTATGCACATGACTTTTACATGGCTTTATCCAGAAATGAAGAAAGTGGTGGATTAGATTTTCCAGGGACCAAAAATCCAACATATCCTGATTTCTTATATTTTAGTTATATTATTGGTACTTCAGCACAAACAGCAGATGTATCGGTTACCACTAGGCATATGCGTTTGCTAAACTTATTTCATTTCGTTTTGGCATTTGGCTTTAACACGACTATTTTAGCAATTTGTATTAACGTCGCTGCGGGTTTTATTAGCAATTAAAGCTTTTGATTAAAAAACAAAAAGCCACCTTAAAAGGTGGCTCGAAGTAGCATAGGTTTACAATAATCCGCCCATACTGCTTTGTTTTAACCCTTCACGTTGTTTGATCGTTTCAACATAACGTGTAATGGTAGGGTGTGATTCAATCGTGTTCATTTTCAATTGCCATAACAACATCGCGCCCACGCTGACATCTGCTACCGTAAACTGTTCACCACATAAGTATGGATTAGCCTCACTCAGCCCTTGAATCAAAGCTTGGTAAGCATCGTTGTAATCACCATAACTCACAAACATTTTTTGCTCAGGAGATACTTTTATTCCTAGAGCTTTATCAACGCCAGCAGCTTCCCAAGGTCCAGCCATCATAAATAACCAACGATAGTACAAACCACGCTTCGGATCATTCAAGGCTGGTGCCAAGCCTTTGTCACTAAACTTGTCCGCAAGATATGCGCAAATTGCCCCTAACTCATAAATAACAACATCGCCATCTACCAATACAGGTACTTTTCCAAAAGGATTAATTTTTAAATATTCTGGTGACTTCATCTCGGTTCGGTATGCAACTTCAATACGTTCACATTCAACACCAAGCTCGACTAAAAGCCAGTCGATCACTACACCACGCGATTCTTTGTTAGTATAAAGTTTAAGGCTCATTTTTATGGCTCCTTGTTTATCGTGGTTCTAGTCTACAAATATCTTTTGTCAGTTTTTGTCAGTAGTCTGCGATTCTTGTACCCACCACTGCTGGAAGAGTTGCTGCTTAAATGATGGATATAATTCTTGGGTTAAACTTAAGTGTTGAATACGATCCATTCTAAAATGTCGAAAGTCCTGCCTTAGTTCACACCATGCGGCCAACACAATTTTGTCATTAAAGTATCCCAAGGCAAATGGCCACAAGGTTCGAACACTACTTCGTTGTTGTTCATCATGATAATGCATTGTAATTTTGACTTGCTGCCGAATGGCTAAACGTACTTGTTCAACCTGATTTTTATCTACAGGCAGCCATGTGTTAAACGCTCTTAAGGTTGTTTGCTGTAATAAATATTGGCGATGTTCAGGCAGCACAGAATTTAATTTAGCTAAGATTGATGTAGAAGCCGATTGTAAAGATTGATCGGGTACACTCTTCAACCAATACAACGCCAGAAAAATAGCTTCAACTTCATTTTCATTGAGCGTCATTGGTGGCAATACTATGTCTTCTTTAAGCTGAAATCCTAAACCCGCTGATGCATCGATTCTCACACCTTGGGCTCGTAGACTATCAATATCGCGGTAAATACTACGAACACTAATTCCCATACGCTCAGCCAAGACTTGTGCAGTCACTGGATAACGGGATTCACGAAGTTGCTGTAAAAGATTTAATAAACGAATAGAACGGCTCATTTTTCTCGTCTTATTGTTATTGGACATACAATAAGAGGGAATAAATTCCCCCTTCTTATATCATTCTAAATTACGCTACATCTGCATTAGAGAGCTTTGCATACTCTCTTAAAAAGTTGTGCAGTTCAGGTACATCTTTAGCAATCGTTAAAGGCTGGAACTGTTGTAGAACTTCGATCGAATGCACACCATAGCCAACACCAATACGTGGCATACCTAAACGCTGTGCCATCTCAAGATCATAGCTACTATCACCAATCATTATGGCACGCTCGACGCTTACCCCTGTTACATTCAAGATTTCTTGTAACATAAGCGGGTCTGGTTTTGAACGGGTTTCATTGGCTGCTCGAGTAACATCAAACAGATGAGTACTTTGTGTTTTTGCAATCACACGGTCTAATCCACGGCGGTTTTTACCTGTTGCTACCGCAAGTTTTAAACCTTGAGCTTTTAAGTCATGAAGTAACTCAGAAATACCTTCGAACCATGCATCATTTGTCGAGTTGGCAATATAGTGATCGCCATATGCTTTTAAAATCGATTCATGTAGCTCTGGTGTTTCCGGAAATAAAGTTTGCATCACTTCCGGTAAACCTAAACCGATAATACTTTTTGCGGCTTCATCCGTTAGCGTTAACTCATGCTGCTCGGCCGCATGCTGTAAACTTGCCACAATCTGACCAACAGAATTATATAAAGTACCATCCCAGTCAAAAATCACTAATTCGGTTTTCAGACTCATTTTGCTACTCTCAAAGCCTCTAATAACTGGGTCATGTCTTCTGGTAACGGTGCTTCAATCGTTGGATAACCCGGAATATCTAAACGCATGGCATGCAAACACAAACGGCGTGCTTCAGGCCCCGCATAAGCAGTGTTGTGACCATATTTATCGTCACCCAGCAAAGGATGTCCAATACTTAAACCATGTACACGAATTTGATGGGTACGACCTGATAAAGGCGAAGCATGAACCAGTGTGGCATTTTTAAAGCGCTCTGCAACCACCCATTCGGTTTTACTTGGCTTACCTTCTTTAGATACACGTACGCGACGCTCGCCATTTGCTAACTCATAGCGAAATAGAGGAGCATCAATGAGTTGTTTATCAAGACTTACCTGACCTTTTACAATAGCGGCATAGGTCTTACGAATTTTGTGTTCACGCAACATATCTTGTAGCAACTTTAAAGTGCTACGCTTTTTACTAATCATGACCAGACCAGAAGTGTCACGGTCAATACGGTGAATCAGTTCTAAATATTTTTTACCTGTTGCCGCGCGTAGTGCCTCAATCAAACCATACGCTACGCCACTACCACCATGTACGGCAATACCTGAAGGTTTATTTACAACTAATAGGCCTTCATCTTCGTAAACCACACGGCTTAATAAACCTTGAGCTACACTGTCGCTTACAGGAACAGCAGTTTCATCTTTTTGTTCATAGCGAATAGGCGCAACGCGAATCTGGTCCCCAATTGCAAGTTTGGTCTCGGCTTTAATACGTTTTTTATTCACGCGAACCTGACCTTCACGAATCAAACGATAAATTCGACTCTTTGGTACACCCTTCAAACGTGAAAACAGGAAATTATCGATTCGTTGTCCTGCTTGATGCTCATCCACCTCAAACCAAGTGACACTTTGCCATTGCTGTGTAGAATTCATACTAATATTTAAACCTGAAATTTTACGAAATTTGATTAATAAATGACCGATTAGCTTAGTTTTTTCACAAGAAATCTAAGCTTAGCCCATAGGCAGATGCTGCAAGGTTTGATATAGTCAGCGCACGGATACCACCGTAAGTGAACATCTAAAGGGAAATTTCCCTGATTGAAACCTCAATCAAAATGATGCTTTCATCACCAGCTCGGACAGGTCCTAAAGAATTATGCCGACGCCGAAGGCTTATTATATCGGCAAAATGACAAACTGTTGCGTTTAATTCAGTTTGTTCAAAAAAATATGTTACCAACTCTAGTTGGTTATGGAACGTAAACTGATACACATCAGACAAATCGATCCTTAATGTTGCCTTCAGGCTAAAGCGTTGATGCATTGGAACTGCCGAAAGCACCGATACGATGAGCATTCCGTATCAAACTTCCAATAAAGAAGTCACTTCGCGCCCAATGACAGTGAAAGTCATTAACCAATGCACCGCTCACCCGCCAGTGAAGCAAAAGGGAATTCCGATTTAAAGGTTGAAGCAGTATTGCCTACATCACAGACGAGAATCGAAGCTAAGGCTAAATGTAGCCGGTAACAGATGACTCAGACCACAAGTATTTTGAGATCTGGGAAATGATCCGTCATGTTCGATGTTCGTTCAGAACCTTTAAGTTTGTTTGGTTTGTTTGTGTGAGTCACTATTAGGTGTCACACCCATGAAACGTATGTTGATTAATGCAACTCATGCCGAAGAAGTTCGCGTTGCACTTATCACTGGTAATCGTCTTTACGATTTTGATTTAGAGAATCGTACCCGAGAACAGAAAAAATCCAATATCTATAAAGGCCATGTCACCCGCGTAGAACCTTCATTAGAAGCTGTTTTTGTTGAATACGGCGCAGGTCGTCAAGGCTTCTTATCTATGCGTGAAATTGCGAACAGCTATTTTCAGGCAGACCCACGTCAAACTTCAAACATTCGTGAACTTATTACTGAAGGCACAGAGCTTTTAGTTCAGGTTGAAAAAGAAGAACGTGGTAATAAAGGTGCAGCCCTTTCTACTTTTATTTCTCTTGCAGGCCGTTATTTGGTTCTTATGCCAAACAACCCGAAAGGTGGTGGTATTAGCCGTCAAATTTCAGGTTCAGTGCGTGAAGAGTTAAAAGAAATTTTAGCGTCTTTAAATGTACCTCGTGGTATGAGCGTTATTGTACGTACCGCTGGTATTGGCCGTACTCAAGAAGAATTACAACTCGACTTACAACACTTGCTTGACCTTTGGGCACAAATTCAAAGTACAGCAAGCTCAGGCCCTTCTCCGATGCTTGTTCATCAAGAAGCTGGCGTTGTAACACGTGCGATTCGTGATTACTTACGTGATGACGTTGCTGAAATCTTAATTGATAGCGAACAAGCTTATAACGAAGCGTATAACTTTGTTAAAGCAGTAATGCCACGTCAATTAGACAAATTAAAAACTTATACTTTAAACGAGCCATTATTCGCTCATTTTGGTATTGAAAGCCAAATTCAAACTGCTTACGAACGTGAAGTAAAACTTCCTTCTGGCGGTTCAATCGTGATTGACCAGACTGAAGCTTTAGTTTCAATCGACATTAACTCTGCGAAATCAACTCGCGGACATGATGTTGAAGAAACTGCACTGAATACAAACCTTGAAGCGGCAGAAGAAATTGCTCGTCAACTTCGTCTTCGTGACATTGGCGGTTTAGTTGTCATCGACTTCATCGATATGACTAAAGAACGCAATCAACGTATGGTTGAAGCAAAACTTCGTGAAGCAACCCAAAGCGATCGTGCCCGTATTCAGTTCGGTCAGTTGTCTCGTTTTGGCTTAATGGAAATGAGCCGTCAACGCTTACGTCCATCGCTTGAAGAAGCAACAGGTTATGTATGCCCTCGCTGTCATGGTACAGGCATGGTTCGTGACTTACGTTCACTTTCTCTTTCAATCATGCGTAAAGTTGAAGAGATTGCTCTTCGTGAACGTCATGGTGAAGTTCAGGTTGAAGTTCCAGTTGAAATTGCAGCCTTCTTGCTTAATGAAAAACGCCATAGTTTGGTGTATTTAGAGCAAACTTCTGGTGTACGTGTAACTGTATTACCTCACCCGCATTTAGAAACTCCACATTACGAAATTGCTTATAACCCAGATGGTTTTGCTCCATCTAGCTATGAACGTACTGAAGCAACTCGCTCTAGTGAGAAAGAATTAGGTTATGAGTCTTCTGAATGGCATTTAGAAGAAGTAGATCATGCTCATGTAACAGCCCCTGCTTCAAAAAATGGTTCTGCTCAGAAAAAGACAAGCCATACAACTCAACCTGTAGTACAGCAACCTGCAGCTCAAAAAGCAGCAAGTCCTTGTGCATGGTTAGAAAACTTATTTGTTCAAAAACAAGCGCAAACTGTTGATCAATCTCGTTCAGCACAAAACGCTGCTGCTGCGATTGAGCAAATGGTAAATACGGGTGCTGTTAGCCGTGGTCAGTTCGGTCAAGTAGCCGTACCTGCTGTTGCAGAAGTTGCGCCAGTTCAAACAAATAACGCTTATATTTCACAGTCATCTGTGAAACAAGAAGTTCGTGAACATGTTGAAAAAGACGATAAATCTCAGCAACAACGTCAGAACAACAAAAAGCGTAAACATAAAGAGCAACGTGAGCAGCATCACCAATCTCATGAACAGCAACATCAAGTGCATGAAGAAGTGGTTCAGTTGTCACGCCAAGAGCAACGTGAGTTAAAACGTCAGCAAAAACGTCAACAACAGCAAGATCAGCAACATCAAAATAATGATGTACAACAAACTGAAAATGTTGTTCCACGTCGTGATCGCAATAATCAACAGCGTCCGAACCGTCCAAATCGCCACCGCGATCCAAGCGTATTAAATGAAAATCAGAATACGCCGGCACCAGTTGTTGTTGATGAAAAACAAGTTAAAGTTGATGTGATTGATGCACCTAAGCATGATGTCATGAACACTGCTTTAATTATTAATGTTGATCAAGGTCAAAGCGAGATTGTGGCGCTTACACCTGAACGCCAAGTTGAGCGTGTTGAGCCTACTCCTGCTGAAGTTGCTCCAGAGTCAACACCAGCTCCTGTTGCAGAAGAGAAAGCAGTTGTTGCTGAAGCAAAAAATGAAGCTCAGCCAACTGAACAAGCTGCTCAGCCACAAATCCAACGTGCTAGCAATGACCCACGTATGCGTCGTCGTCAGCAACGTGAGGCTAAACAAGCCAAAGCTGCTGCGCCATCTATTGCGCCATCGCAAATACCAACTTTGGCACAACACACGATTGGTAGCTTAATTCGTCATGTATATGGCGAAGACTGTACCGTATTGATTGAACAATTTGGTTTAGTACCAACGTTTAATCGTGCATTGCAAAAGTTTGCAGAACAGTATGCAAGTACTTTAGTGGTTGAAGTAACTTCTGAAACAGAAGAGAAAAAGCCTGTAACTCGTGATGCAGAACTTCCAAGCCATAAACCGGCTGAAGAAGCAGAACCAGCACCAGTACTTCCACTTACTCCATCGCAAGCACCGACTCCACGTGTTGCAAATGATCCGCGTGAACGTCGCCGTTTAGCAAAATTAGCTGCGGAGCAAGCATTTGAGCAAGTGAAACAACAACATTCTGCTCAAGAAGAAGTTGTAACTCCTGCTCCTGTAGCAGAAGAAACTGTTGCTACTGCACCAGCTGAAACACAAGCTACTGCTGAACCAGAACAGCAACCGCTTGAACTTAATCAGTCAACTGAAGTTGCACAGCCTGAAGCTGCCCCTGTAGAAGAAAAAACTACAGAAAAAGTAGCTGAAGCTCCTGTAGCAAAAGAACCTGCGCCATCAAAAGCAGCAAGCAAAGCGAAAGCAGCTCCTGAAGAAACAGCGGCTCCGACTGAAGCGGCAGCTGATGCTGAAACAGAAGACGCTAAAGCCGACAAGGATAAACCAAGTCGTCCTCGCCGTCCTCGTGGCCGTCCGCCAAAAAAAGCTAATCCTGTAGCTGAGTAAGCCATTTGCTCAATTGCAGCTAATTTAAACAAACCTAGTCATTTCGATGACTAGGTTTTTTTTGTTATTTTTAACCAATTAGGTTGATTGCACTAGAAGAAAAGTTTTAAAAGCATGGTGAACCATGAAAACTATTGGACTTTTTGCCCCACAACCTTTTTTGGATTGATCGAAAAATAAATAGGATTGATATGAGCCAGACAACACAGACCGATATCATTACGCTTGGTGATGTTGCCACAAGACTTCCTAGCTTCATTCCCAAAGTACCCCATATCCTAAATGGTCTTAGACAGGCTTATTTAAGAACATCACATACTCCAACAGGTTTGGGTATTGCTTTTGAAAAAGCTGTTAAGCGAAATCCTAAAGGCGCGGCATTATTATTTGAAGATCAAAGTTATTCTTATGAAGCTTTAAATGAATGGGCAAACCAGATTTCCCATTACTATCTCTCCTTGGGAGCACATAAGGGTGACGTCATTGCTGTAATGATTGAAAACCGCTCTGAGCTGATTGCAACAATTGTTGGTTTAGCCAAGATTGGGGTCACGATTGCACTTGTGAATACATCACAAGTCGGTAAGGTTCTTGCTCATAGCATCAATCTGGTAAAGCCAATTGCTGTTATTGCGGGTGAAGAAGTTCGTGCTGCTATTGACGAAATTCGTCAGGATTTAAATGTTCCTAAAGATCGTTTCCACTGGTTCGCAGATCAGGCAACCCGTCAAGATTCGGGTACAGCACCTCAAGGTTATATCAATCTAGCTGACCAAATTGATCAATTTCCAAAATTTAACCCATCCACTACCCACTCTGTGACTGGTAATGATGGCCTGTTTTATATTTACACCTCTGGTACAACAGGTTTACCAAAGGCAGTTATTTTCAAACACAGTCGCTGGACATTAGCGTATGGTACTTATGGCCATATCTTAAACTTAGGCCCAGATGACGTTATGTACGTAACCTTACCGCTTTACCATGCAACAGGTGTGGTGGTTTGCTGGTGTGGTGTAATTGCTGGAAGTGCAACCCTTGCAATTCGTCGTAAATATTCGACTAGCGCATTCTGGAAAGACGTTCAAAAATTTAATGCGTCTGCAATTGGATATGTCGGTGAACTTTGTCGCTACCTAATGGATGCCCCTGTTACGGAACTTGACCGTAACCATCGTGTTACCAAAATGATCGGTAACGGCATGCGCCCAAATATCTGGGACAAGTTCAAACAACGTTTCGGTGTTAAAGAAGTGCTTGAGCTTTATGCATCGAGCGAAGGTAACGTTGGATTTAGCAATATTTTCAACTTTGACAACACAGTTGGCTTCTCTCCTACACCATATGCCATTGTTCAGTTCGATAAAGAAAAAAATGAACCAATCCGCGATAAAAACGGCTGGTGTCAAAAGGTTAAAGCAGGTGAAGTGGGCCTTTTAATTGGCAAAATTACTAGCCGCTCTCCATTTGATGGTTATACAGACCCTGAAAAGAACAAATCAGTGATTTGGAAAGATGTGTTCAAAAAAGGCGACTCTTATTTCAACACTGGTGATTTAGTTCGAGATATCGGTTTCCGTCATGCTCAGTTTGTGGACCGTCTAGGCGACACTTTCCGCTGGAAAGGTGAAAACGTATCGACCACTGAAGTGGAAAACATGGTGTGTGAATACGAAAAAATTGCTGAAGCTGTTGTGTATGGTGTAGAAATTCCAAATACCAACGGCCGTGCTGGTATGGCAGCAATTACGCTGGCAGATGGTGAAGAGTTAAATGATGCAGATTTAACCGAAATGGTCACTGTGTTTAAGAAATGTTTACCTGCTTATGCCGTACCGGTGTTTTTACGTGTACAAAAAAAGGTTGAAACAACAGGCACATTTAAATATCAGAAGAATAAACTGAAAGAAGATGCGTTTAATCCGAGCAAAACTTCTGAACGTTTACTCGCTTTATTGCCTGGCGCAAGCAGTTATTGTGACATCACAACTGAAATTTTTGACAACATTCAGGCATATAAATACCGTTTTTAGTTCATTTTTTAGCTAAACAAGAGGAAATCGTGCTTTTTATAGGCAATCATGCAAATGTTTTTAAATTTCCTCTTGTGTTAGTTGAATAACTTGCTAAAATACGCGACATCAAAACGATACGGGTCGTTAGCTCAGTTGGTAGAGCAGCGGACTTTTAATCCGTTGGTCCCGCGTTCGAGTCGCGGACGACCCACCACTTATCTGTTTTGAACCTATTTGGGTCGTTAGCTCAGTTGGTAGAGCAGCGGACTTTTAATCCGTTGGTCCCGCGTTCGAGTCGCGGACGACCCACCAAATTCTAAAAAGCCTCTCACAATTTGAGAGGCTTTTTTTATTGTTATCTTATTTTCTTTTTATGACTAAAAGATGACGATACATTTTCGATTTAAAACCTCTCCCACCCAATTCATAAAAACTTCTAATCGTTTCGGAATATAAGTCCTGTTGGGATACAAAATATTAAGTGGAAGTGACGGTGCACTATAAGTACTCAGGACCTCAACCAAGATTCCCTGCTCAATTTTATCTTGAACATCATAGTAAGGAACTTGAATAATCCCTAAACCTGCACAGGCCGCAGCACTATAAGCTTCCGTATTATTTACACTTAAAGCACTATCCATCATCACGCTTCCTCCTTGATATACAAACTCACCCTGCTTTTCACCTACGGCTCCCGCATAGTTAATTAGTTTGTGCTGAGATAGATCTTCTAATTGTTCAGGCATACCGTACTGTTCTAAATAGCCTCTACTTGCACAATTCACCATGACCAAATGGCCAATAAATCTTGCAATTAAACTACTGCTATCTAGTTCACCTACCCGAACAACACAGTCAATTCCCTTTTCAATTAAGTCAGTCATGTCATCAGAACTATTAAGCTGCAAATGTATATCTGGATAGCGATGATAAAAATCTGACAGTTCAGGAATAATTACTTGATGCACAATCCGACTGGGCATCGAAATTTTTAATGTGCCTCGGTAATGCTGTTTTTGGGTCTGAATGAGTTGTTCTAATTGTTCATAGTCCAATAAAAGATTTTGGCATTCTGGCAATATTCGCTGTCCATCTTGCGTAAGACTGACTTTACGTGTAGTTCGATGAAATAAACGTACGCCATAGTGAGTCTCAAGCTGTTGAATAGCACTCGTTACTGTTGAGCGCGGTAAATCAAGTCGATGTGCAACCTCACTAAAGCTTTGTCGTTTAGCGACTTCTGTAAAAATAAAAAATTGCTGTAAACGATCCATTTAATTGTTCGTGTTTTCTGAATAGTTAAACCAAACTAGCACAATTGATCAAAAATCACCGCCAATCTAGACTAAAAATACATTAAAACAAGTCATCATAGGAACAATCATCATGACAACTCATAGCCTCAAAGATAAAGTTGTATTGATTACTGGCGGTGCTAAAAACCTCGGCGGACTCATTAGCCGAAAATTTGCAGAACAAGGAGCAAAACTCGCAATTCACTATAATAGTTCAGAAACTCAAGTAGATGCCGAGCAAACACTCGCAGACGTAAAAGCCTTGGGTGCAGATGCAATTCTAATTCAGGCAGATCTAACAGATATCGATAACATCGAGAAGCTATTCTTAGACACTAAGCAGCATTTTGGTGGAATAGATATTGCGATTAATACAGTTGGAAAGGTCTTAAAGAAGTCATTTTTAGAAACGACAGAACAAGAGTTTGATAGCATGAGTGATATCAACTCAAAAATTGCCTATTTCTTTATTCAATCGGCAGGTCGACATTTAAATAACGGCGGAAAAATCTGTTCAATCGTGACGGGACTGTTCTAAATTTTGTGTAAGTACTTAATTTTCATTTATCCTTCAGAGGATAATTACAAAAGGTACTTCACATGGATGAAGCAACAATCAAAAGTATGGCTGCCGAATTGGCTAAAGGTCTAAAAACACCAGAAGACTTAAACCAAATGACAGCAGTCTTTAAAAAATTCATGATTGAAACTGCACTCAATACTGAACTTTCAGACCATCTCGGTTATGAAAAGCATCAGCCCAAGAAAGGCTCAAATAGCCGTAATGGGTTTAGTTCTAAAACCATTACAACTCAAGATGGACAACTGGCTTTAGATATTCCCCGTGATCGAGAAGGTTCATTTGAGCCACAAATTATAAAAAAGCACCAAACACGCATCACCAGTATGGATGACCAAATCCTCTCACTGTATGCAAAAGGAATGACTAATAGGGAAATTGTAGCCTTCTTCAAAGAAATGTACGATGCCGATGTGTCAGCATCTCTCATCAGCAAAGTTACCGATGCTGTGATTGAGCAAGTGACTGAGTGGCAAAATAGAGCCTTAGATAGCCTTTATCCTGTTGTCTATCTTGACTGTATTGTTGTCAAAGTCCGTCAGCACTCCAATGTGATTAACAAGTCCGTATACCTTGCTTTAGGCATCAATATGGATGGGCAAAAAGAATTACTGGGTATGTGGATTGCTCAGACAGAAGGTGCCAAATTCTGGCTGTCAGTCATGACAGAGCTAAAAAATCGAGGAGTACAGGACATTCTTGTTGCCTGTGTAGATGGATTAAAAGGCTTCCCTGACGCGATAGCCTCTGTTTACCCTCATACTGATATTCAACTGTGTATCGTGCATGTTGTACGCAATAGCCTGAGATTTGTAAGCTGGAAAGACTACAAAGCTGTTACGTCGGGTCTGAAAGCGATTTATCAGGCAAGTACAGAGGAAAATGCTTTAAAATCCCTAGACATCTTCTGTGATCAATGGAATCACCAGTATCCCAAAATTGGAGAATCCTGGCGGGCCAATTGGGAAAATATCCGAACGATCTTTAGCTATCCAGCCGAAATACGTCATGCAATTTATACAACAAATGCGATTGAGTCGTTGAATAGCGTAATACGCCATTCAACGAAGAAAAGGAAAATCTTTTCATCTGATGACTCAGTAAAGAAGGTCATTTACTTAGCAACATCAAATGCTGCGAAGAAATGGACGATGCCAATTCAAAATTGGCGTTTAGCAATGAATTGGTTTACGATTCAGTTCGATGATCGATTAAAAGATCATTTATAAAAAATGGAACTTACACAAAATAATTTACAGGCTC